>CABYKS010000001.1 GCA_902519625.1 uncultured Pelagibacteraceae bacterium
GATTGAAAAAGCAAGAGAAAAAAAATTAGAAGTTGTAGAAAATTTAGATGATCTAATTGCAAATGAAGTAACAACTGTAATCACAATGCTTCCTGAAGGTAAAAATTCAAAAGAAGTTTATTTGGGAGAAAAAGGTATAATTAATAAAGTTTCAAAAAATTGTCTTCTTATTGATTGTTCTACAATTGATATTCAAACTTCAATTGAAATTGGAAAAAAGGCTAAAGAAAAAGGAATTAAAATGATCGATGCTCCCGTTAGCGGTGGAGTCATGGGTGCTGAAAAAGCAACTTTAAATATTATGGTAGGTGGAACTAAAGAAGCTTTTGATATTGCTCTTCCTTTATTAAAAATCTATTTGATTGGATAAAGGGTGCAGAATTAATTGAGTTAAAAGAGTGTGATACTTCTAAAGATCCTGTAAGACCAGAATTAAATAACGATTTTAGGACTAGTTATGGAAGAAAAATATATGGTGTTAAATATAAGGATGAAATACACGCTGTTATGTGTTTTGCTTTTACAAACAAAATACCAAGAAATGTTAAAGAACTTGATCTTTTAAGTAAAGATGCATTTTTACAAAGTGCTCAGAGAGGCCAAAAAATTGGTAAAATAGCCATTGCATATACTGTTTGGTCAACAAAAAAAGGTGGAGGTAAATTAATAGTTAAAGAAGTTTTTAAAATTATAAAAAAGTCTAACCACCTAAATAGATTAGTTACCTTGTCTCCTCTTACAGAGATGGCTCGAAATTTTCATTTAAGAAATGGTGCAGTAGAAGTTCAGATAAACGAAACCACGCAAAACTTTGAGTACAAAGTTTTAAAATAAAATTAATTATTTATTGATAGTTTTTTAGTTTGCATCAAGCACTGCATGAAGAAATTGTTTTGTCCTCTCATTTTTAGGATCTCCAAACAATTGCTCTGGTGGGCCTTGTTCAAAGATTTTTCCTTCATTAAAAAAACAAACTCTATCTGAAATTTCTCTAGCAAATCCCATTTGATGAGTTACCATTATCATTGTAAGACTATGTTCTTTATTTAAAGATCTAATTACATTTAAAACTTCTCCAACCACTTCTGGATCTAGAGCTGAAGTTATTTCATCTAACAACATTACTTTTGGTCTCATTGCTAAGGCTCTTGCTATTGCAACACGTTGTTGTTGGCCTCCTGAAAGTCTTGAAGGGTGTTGGTCTTTTTTATCTGTTAATCCAACTAATTCTAAAAGTTCTAGGGCTCTTTCTTCTGCTTCTTCCTTTTTCATACCTAAAACCTCAACTGGCGCTTCAATACAGTTTTGAAGAGCTGTCATGTGAGGAAATAAATTGAATTGTTGAAATACCATGCCAATTTTTGAACGCCTATCTCTCAAATATTTTTCATTTGCTTCTATCAGTTTACCATTTGTATCCATATGGGTAAGTGGTTCGCCGTCCAAATGAATAACTCCACCATTAATTTTTTCTAAAGTCATTAGTACTCTTAGTACAGTTGTTTTTCCTGAACCGGATGGACCAATGATTGAAACCATTTCGTTCTTTTTAATATTTAAATTTAGCTTATCTAAAACTACAAGATCTCCATATTGCTTTGTAACTTCATCAAACTTAACTATTACTTCTTGAGAATTTTTATCCATTATTGTTTCACTTTTCCTTGAGCTAAATTAACTCTTTTTTCTAAATTTCTAACCCACATAGCAGCTGGGATAGAAAGTGTTAAAAATATTATACCAACCATTGTGTAAGGTTCCAAATATCTATAATTATAGCCACCTACTGCTGTTGCTGCATGAAATAGCTCTGCAACTCCAATTGTAGATAAAAGTGGAGTGTCTTTGAAAATTCCAACCAAATAATTACCCATTCCTGGTATTGCAATTGGAAATGCCTGGGGCAAAACAATTTTTCTATAAGTATAAACAGTTGAAAAATTTAATGCTCTACACGCTTCCCATTGAGTTTTAGATACTCCTTCTAGTGCGCCACGATAGACTTCTGATAGATAAGTTCCAAAATGTAAACCTATTGTAATCATACCACATAACCATGCTGATAATTTTATTCCAAATTGAGGAAGTACAAAGTAAACAAAAAATAATTGTATTAAAAGTGGTGTTGAACGAATAAATTCTACTAGTTCTCTATTAATTACATTTACAATTTTAGATGGAGTTCTTTGGCCAAGTAAAAAAAGTAAACCGACAACTAAAGCTATTGCATATCCGACTCCTGCAGCGATTATAGTATTTAAAGTTGCCCATAACATTTGTGGTAAAATTTCATAAGCAAAATCCCATCTAAATCCCATTTCCATATTTTATACCTTTTATCTTCCAACCTTTCTTGCTGCTACTACTTCTAACCACCTTAAAAAAGGAACAAGTGCAAACCTTGCCATAATATAATAAATTAATAAGGCAGTACCAAAACATTGCGCAGATAGCCAAGTAATAGAATTAATTTGTTTTGCTTCAAAAGTTAAATCAACTACCGTAACAAGAGCCACGAGAGCAGTGGCTTTTAAAAGTTCCACAGTTAAATTTGCAGCAGGTGGTAAAATAATTGGAAATATTTGTGGAATAATAATTCTTTTAATTCTTTTTGCAGGACTAAAATTAAGTGCATGAGCTGCTTCCCATTGACCTTTGGGTACCGCAAGTATTCCTGCTCTTACTATTTCTGCGCCATATGCTCCAAAATTCATTCCTAAAGCAACTACGCCTGCAACAAATGCTTCTAAAGAAATACCGAAGAAAGGTAATACATAATAAACCCAAAATAATTGAACTAACAAAGATGTTCCTCTAAAAAATTCAATATATACTGTTGCTATTCCTTGGATTGCAGGATTCTTGGATAAACGCATTAAACCAAATATCATCGATATAATTACATAAAGAATAGCTGAACAAACTAAAACTTTAATTGTAGTAACTGTACCTAACAAAAGCGTAGGTCCATGCTCGGCTAAAAATGCAAAATAACTCACTAAAAACCTTTAATTTAATTGAAAAAAATCAGGCGACCTTTTTTTGGCCGCCTGATTAAATAAATGTATTTTTATACTATTTAGTTGAGCAAGCCCACTCAGTAGTCATATCAGGAGGAGGTAATTGAGCTTTATCATACCCATACTTACCAGCTCTCTCTAACATTTTACCTGGATTAGCCATAACTTTAGCTAAAGCAGCATTAAAGGCTTGTCTGAACTCTTCGTCACTTTTTCTAAAACCTATACCTACTACGTTTACAGTTTCTTTAGGCATTAACTTAGGATCAGTAACTTCAAATGCACCACCTGTTTTTTCTTCATGCTCTTTTGCACCAAAGAAAGTTTGTACAGCAGCATCAGCTCTACCTGCTTTCATTGCAGCTAATATTCCAACTTCACCTTCAACCAATAACATTTGACTATCTGGAACACCAAATTTTTTAGCTGCTTCAACAGTATTGAAACCTGCACCTGTTACTAGTGTAGCACCCGTATCAATAACATCTTGGTAGTTATTAATATTTTTAGGGTTACCTTTAGGAACTAACATGGCATCACCAAAAACCCCTATGGGGTCTGAAAAGTTTATGTTTGCACATCTACTTTTTAAAATGTACATACCACCAGTAATCATGTCTGATCTATTGGCATTAATACCAGGAATTAATCCAGACCATTCAAAAACTTTAGTTTCATGTTCTGTAATTCCCATTTCTTCTAGAACCGTTAAGGCGATCATATTAACAAATCCTAGTGCTTCTCCATTATCTCCAGCATACGCCCACGGCACAGCTGTACCAAATCCTAGTCTTAATTTATGTCCATCTGCCAATCTTTGAGTTAGCGTTGCAGCACTCACTGAAGAAACACTAAAAAGAATAACAAAAAGAACAGTAAACGATTTAAATAATCTACTCATAGTTTATTTCCCTCTCATTTAATTTATTTTAAATAATTTAACTAAAAAAAAGGTTATTTGTATACACAAAATTATTTTTTCAATCAGAGGTTGACTAATGAAAATTAAAAAAAATTACTGGGATAATTGAATTTTATCACCAACATTAATCTTGCCTTCTTCTAAAGCTTTTAAATAAATTCCCATATCAAAATGATTATAAGTTTTTTTGAGAGATTGGAGTAAATTTAAAGAATTATCATCAGTTTTTGGTTTTAAATTTATAGCTACACATCTTGGAATATTTTTTTCAACTTTAAAAGAAATATTATTAATTTTTATAATTTTACCTATCCAATTTCTTTCTTCACCTGCATCTAACCCTTCAAAGTAAAAATTACCTCTGAACCGTTCAAACTCAACTTTTTCATTAATTTTTTTTTCAAAATCTCTAACAGTATTTAAGTTTATTAACGATATTGAGTTAAAAATATTATTGGAATGTGAAGTGTCAAAAAATGGAAATTCAGTATTTTTTAAAAGAAAAATAGGTTTTGCTAAAGAACTTTCTAATTCAATTAATTTTTCTGAAAGTTTGATTCTTTCTTCATTAATATCTGGTGATATTGAAATTATTTCCTTTTCTTTAAGATTTAAAGAAAGTTTATCTTGTTCATAGATAAAATTATATTTATTTAGTACTGGAGAATTTTTTAAAGTTAATAAATTATTTAATTTTCTATCATTGGGATTTATTTCCATAGATTTTGCTTTTTCTAAATCAACTCCTCTAGAAAATGCAAATATCCTATCATTAATAATTCCTAGTTCTTTTTTCACATTACATCTTTCAATGCTTTGAAATGACAAAGATTTAACTGGACAATAATAAATAGATGAAACTGAGCAATTCATAATATTAATATTTTCCTTTTTTAGTTGCTCCACTATAAAATATTTTTGATAATTCGTCCTTTGCCTTATTCCATGATTTTATGTCATCTTTTGCCATAAGACTTTTAGGAACATTCGAATATTCGTGAAATTTGTGATTATCTTCTCCTCTTGCTTTTTGCACATATATTTTTCCAAGTACTTGGTCTACATTGCTTCCAATATAGCTTTGTACTACAAATCCTATTCTTCTATCATTACTTCTATTCAAACCTGAACCATGAACTACAGTTGGATGGTGTAACGACATTTGACCTGCTTTTAAAATTACAGGGTCTGTTTCTTCTATTGGTACATTTTCAATTGTTTGTCCTCTGGTAAGTAAATTATCTTCATCAAATTTTTGTTCATGATTTTTTAAATCTTCCTTATGAGATCCTGGCCACATTCGCATACATCCATTTTCTTCGTTCGAATTAGTTACTGCTATCCAGGCTGTCACCCAGTTGTGAGGTTCGAGACCTATATATTTGGCATCCTGATGAAAACTTACAAAACCTTTTTCATTAGCATTTTTAATAAAGAGTGTTGTTCCGCAAATAAGAATATTTTTACCAATAATACTTTCAACAGCATCTAGAATTTTATTATTAAGACATACATTATTTAAAACAGGAGAGATCATATGCACATAATTACGTCCTAGCCCCTCAAGAGCATTTGGCCATTTTTTTTCAATAATTTCTATTTCTTCTCTAATTTCATTAGCTTCTTGAATTGAAAGTACATCAATTGGTGCAACATAACCTTTTTCATTATAGAAGTTTATCTGCTGATCAGACAGGTTGGTCATTCTAATTTACTAAAAGTTTACCTGTATTTAAAGTATGTTTGATTCTTTGTTGAGTTTCTTTAGTTTCTATTAATCTCATAAAAGAATCCAGTTCTAATTTATATAATTCGTCTTCTGAAAGAGTTTTTTTTATTGTTGTATCTCCTCCACTTAAAACATTCGCTAATTCTGAACCAACCTTCATACCATGATCTAGTATAATCTTATCGTTATATAATTTCTCTAAAACTTTTATCATTTTTTCCTTAAGAGGTTTTCCAGATAAATTGAACGAACATTCTTTTGGAGGTGTAAAATCTTTATTTTCTAATATTAATTTTTTTGAAACTTCAAACAAACTGTTTCTATTCATAACTTTTTTATCTTCTGGTCTTAAAAATTTTAGTGGTTCCGCTTCAACAGTTGAGGTTGCTGTAGTTCCATAACCAATAATATTAAATACTTTTAAAGGGGCAAAATCAGGATCTTTTTTTGCTTCAGGAGTTTGAGACCATCTCCATAGTACTTCCTTGCACCCTCCTCCAGCTGGTACAAGACCTACTCCAGTTTCAACCAGACCCATTACAATATTTGTATGCGATACTACAAAATTTGATTGAATAGCTACCTCTTCTCCTCCTCCTAAAACTAAACCAGATGGAGCTGAAATTACAGGATGATCTGAATATTTTAAATGCTTACAGGTTTCTTGAAAATATTTTATAAATTTTTCGATAGATTTAAAATCACCTTTGTCTGCAAAATTCATAGTATAAGTTAAATTTACACCTGCGGAAAATTGCATACTTTCATTTATAATTATTAAAGGTTTGTCAGTTGCATTTTTCAATGCGTCCATAGAGTCATAGTCTAATGCGCAAGCTTTTGTAGTAAACTCAACAATATTGAAGTCTTTAAATCTATAAATTTCAGCAGATTTATTTTTATCAACTTTAATTGCCTTAGGTTTAATTTTTCCTAAAGTTTCAATATTTGTATAAAGTTGTCTTTCTCCGTAAAAATTTTCATTTTTTGATTTTGATAAATTTTCTAAGAATTTATTATTTTCATAACTATCAATACGATCAAAGAAATTTTTAACTCCAATTGATTTTAACATTTCAAATGGACCCATGGCCCAATTAAAACCAAGACGCATGGCTTCATCAATATCATTAAATTTATCTGTGATACTGGGAACTAACGATGATGCATATTTTATTATTTGTGAAATCACTGACCATGCATACTCACCATATTTATCTTTTCTATTAATTAGTAAGTTTAAATTTACAGTATCAATACCAAGATCAATTTTTTTTGTAGACGAATACTCACCTGTTTCAAGATTAATAGCTTCTAATATCTTTTGGTTATTTTGTTTATTCATTCTATAGAAGCCACCTTTGCCTTTTCTTCCTGTATAACCCGTTTGAATTAATTTTGAAATTAATGGGATTTCTTTAGCAACTAATTGAAAAGGATCATTTTCTGAAAGTTCTTTTATAAAACTTTTTAAAACATCAGCCATTAAATCTATACCAATCAAATCGTATAGACCAAATACACCTGTTTTTGGTATTCCCATAGGTCGTCCAAAAACTGCATCTGCTTCCTCAATTGATAACTTCATTTTAAAAGCTTCTGTCATTGCTACTTGCATTGCAAAAACTCCTACTCTATTTCCTAAAAAACCTGGTGTGTCATTACAAACTATCGCACCCTTTCCAAGTTCTTGTTCACAAAATTTTTTTAAAGAACTAATTTTTTCAAGATCATTTTTTTCATTTTTTACAATTTCTAATAATCCCATATAACGAACTGGATTAAAGAAGTGTGTAATACAAAAATCTTTTTTTTCTTCTTCTGCTAATTTTTCAGATAAAATTTTTATAGGTATTGATGAAGTATTAGATGAAACAATTGCACCTCTTTTTCTTGATTTAAAAATTTTTTCATAAATATTGTGTTTAATATCAATTCTTTCAACAACTGCCTCTACTACCCAGTCAGCATCCTTCACCACATCAAAATCATCATTTATATTCCCAACATTAATATTATTTATTTTTGACTTATCTATTAACAATGGAGGTCTAGATTTGTGTATTTTTTCCCTGGCTTTCTCTGAAATTTCTGTTTTTAAATCAAGCAATGTAACAGGAATATTTGCATTGCATAAATGAGCTGCAATACCGCTTCCCATTGTCCCTGATCCTATAATTACAACTTTTTTTATTTCCATAAATGAAATGGTTTTTAACTTATAATAGTCTGTCTTGAAATGATAAAATTTATCTTTGTTTGATTCCTCTTAATCTTTCAGATCTTCTTCTTAGCATCTCAACAGTAGTTAATAATGCTATTGATAATGCTACCAAGCATGTTGCCATACATAAAATAACAGGACTGGTTTCTTGACGCAGCCCAGCCCACATTTGTTTTGGTATGGTTATTTGTTCAACGCTACCAATGAACATAACAATTACAACTTCATCAAAAGAAGTAATAAACGCGAATAATCCACCTGAGATTACACCAGGAAGAATTAGGGGCATAATAACTTTAAAAAAAGTTCTCATTGTATCTGCTCCTAAACTTTGTGATGCTCGTATTAAATTGGTATCAAAACCAGTTAAAGTAGCAGTAACTGTGATTACAACAAATGGTGTTCCAAGAGCAGTGTGTGCAAGAATTAATCCTAGATAAGTATGAGTTAACCCAATTTTCGAATAAAAGAAAAACATTCCTGCTGCAGTAATGATTAGTGGTACAATCATTGGTGAAATTAATATTGCCATAAGAATGGCTTTGAATGGCATATGTGGTCTACTTAATCCTAACGCAGCAACAGTACCAAGAGCAGTTGCAAGAAGTGTAGCAACAATTCCAACAAAAAAACTATTTCTAGTTCCCATCATCCATTTATCAGTAACAACTGTTGTATCTCCTATGCTACTAATACCAACCATCTGTCTATACCATCTAAGAGACCAAGCTTCTGGCTCAAAATTCATAAATTCTCTAGTAAACTCAAAAAATGGTGAAGCACTAAATGAAAGTGGAAGAATTATAAAAATTGGCGCAATTAAAAAGAAAAAAACAAAACCACAATAAGTTAAAAAAGAATAGTATCCTACTTTTTGTCCAGTTGTTGCATATGCGGGTAAAGCCATAATTATCCTAATTTAATATTTTCTATTCCTACTATTTTATTATAAGCCCAATATAAGACAGTCATCATTGCTAAAAGTATAGCTCCCAATGAAGCACAAAGTCCCCAATTCAATGTTGTTTTTAAATGATAAGCAATCCAGTTTCCTACCATTTGTCCATCCTTACCACCTACAAGTTCAGGTGTGATGTAGTATCCAATTGCGATTATAAATACAAGCAAACACCCTGCGCTAACTCCTGGAACTGAATTTGGCATATAAATTTTATAAAATGCATGCATCGGAGAAGCTCCAAGATTTAAAGCTGCTCTCATATATGTTGGTGAAATAGTTTTCATTACGCTATAGAGAGGTAAAACCATAAAAGGTAGTAGAATTTGTGTCATCACTATTACAACTGCTGTTTGATTGTACATAAGTTGGAAGCGGTTCTCATCTGCTATCAAATTTGACATAACTAATAGATTATTCAGAACACCTTTTTGTTGTAACATGACCATCCAGGCAACAGTTCGAACTAGTAAAGAAGTCCAAAAAGGCAGTAAGACACATATCATTAAAAGATTGCTATATTTCATAGGTAATGTTGCAAGCAAATATGAAATTGGGTATCCCAAAAGTAAGCAAAACAATGTAACTAAAAGACTTACCTTAAAAGTTTTAATCCATGTTTTGTTGTAAATACGTCTATTTTCTTTTTGCTGAACAATGTTTTTGCTCGAATCGTATTTTAAATCAACGGCATTTAAATAATATCCCATTGTCGTAGGATCTACCATTTGTCCAAGAGCTAACCAATATTCAGGGTCTGCCCATTTTTTATCAGTAGCAATCATTTTCTCTTTGAAAGGACCCTCTTCAATTTTTTTAAATTTTCTTTTAGATTTTTTTAATAAACTTTTCCAACCAGATTTAGAATAATTCATTCTGGTACTTGCTTTACCGACTGCATAACCTTCACTATTTTTTAATTCAAAAAACATTGTTTTGTATACTTCTTCAGAAGGAAGGCCTTGTCTGTCCCATTTTTTATAAACCTCAAAAGTTTTTGGGAAAACTGTATTAATCTGTCTGTCATCAACACTCCGAGCTAGCATGTCACCGATTGGAACTAAGAATGTAATTAATATAAATGCCAAAAGCGGAAGCACTAAAAGAAATGCTCTTATTTTATTTATTCGCTCTGCTTTCTTAAGACTGACTTTTAATGGAATTCCATCAGTTGTTAATATTGGACCTGTTGATGTCTGAGATTGATTCATAAAGTTATTTTATTCAATAAAATTATTATACAATAAAAAAAAAGGCGAGATAAAAATCTCGCCTTTTTTAAATTATACTACGAATTATTAGCTACCTTTCCAAGCACCAAATCTTTCGTGAACTTCAGCACCGTTATCAGCCCACCAAACTGGGTCTCCTATTACAGCTCTTTTTAGAACTTTTGGAGTAGTTGGCATGTGAGGTAAAATGTCAATATTACCACTTGATGTTATGAACCAAGGTTCACCTTTTTTGATAATACCGATACTAGATTTTCTCATAGGGCCGTATGGAATGTATTTAGCTTGTTCAGCATTTGACTCTGCTGTTGAAGCATGCGCCATGAACTCAAGCGCTTCTTTTTCATTTCCACCTTTGATAGCTACAAGATATTCTTGTTCAAGAACTGTAGCGTCCCAAATGTATTCGAAGTTTTTACCTTCTGAAAGGATAGCAGCACCAATTCTACCGTTGTAAGCTAATGCCATAACAACTTCACCGCTTGATACTAACTCAAGTGGCTTAGAACCTGCAGACCAAAATACAACATGATCTTTAATTGTATCTAATTTTGCAAATGCTCTGTCTATTCCTTCAGGAGTACTCATTACTTCGTATACTTTACTTGCTTTAACACCATCAGCAACTAGTGCCATTTCGATTAAAGCGTTTGCCCAAGTATGTATTCCTCTTTTTCCAGGAAACTTTTTAACATCAAAGAAATCTTTAATGTTTTTTGGTTTTTTTCCTGGGAACGCTGCTTTGTCATAAAATGCAGTGTAAGCCCAAAAGATTTGTGGAACAACACAGTCAGAAACTGGTGGTACAACCATATCGTTTATAAACTCACTTTGGTCTACTTTAACAAATAAACCTTCGTCGCATCCTGTGATCGCTTGGTCTGGAAGTACGTCTACTACATCCCAAGTTACATTTCCTGCTTCCACTTGTGCTTTGATTTCTCCAAGACCACCGTTGTAGTTTTCAACAGTAATTGAAGAACCTTTGCTATAAGTGTCTATGTAAGCTTTTTGTTGGCTGGCTGTGTAAGCACCACCCCAAGAAACGAAAGTTATATCTGCTATTGCAGATCCAACAAACGCCATTGAGATTAAACCAAAAAAAGCTGCTTTGATTGCTTTTCTCATTTATTTTCCCCTTTAAATTAAATTTAATTTAAGTTTTAAAGGCGAAAGTAAAACATAATTACTTAGAGACTGCAAAACGTTTTTTGATAGATTTTTCCTAAATTTATTAGCTTAATTAAGGTCTAGAGCCCTGGAATCTGATGCCTTCCATGACAGTTTGACTGTCGAGCCTTCTTTTAAATTTGCTTCCTTATAAGAATTTGGAATTTTAACTATAAATTGATCATTTCCACAAACTTCTACTCGAGATCTTATGTGGTCTCCTAAATAAATTAATTCTTTTACTTTTGCATCAAAATTATTTTCAAAATTCTCAGATGAGTTTATAGCAACTCTCTCAGGTCTTAATGAAACTAAAGAACCATCACCGTTATTATTCACATTTATTTTTAAAGCATGAATATCATCTCCAGATTCTGTAGTAACGATACAATTTTCTCCGTTAATTGATTTAACTTTCCCTTTTAGTTGATTATTCTCTCCAATAAATTGTGCAACAAAAGAACTATTTGGTTTTTCATACAAAATATCCGGAGAAGAAATTTGCTGAATTTTTCCATCATTAAATACTGCAATTCGATTTGACATTGTTAAAGCTTCACTTTGATCATGGGTTACATAAACTACTGTTATTCCAATTTTTTCATGAATATGTTTTATTTCATACTGCATTTGCTCCCTTAAATTTTTATCAAGTGCACCAAGTGGCTCGTCCATTAAAACTAATCTTGGTTCAAAAACTAAAGATCTTGCTAATGCGACACGTTGTTGTTGTCCTCCAGATAATTGTAAAGGCATTCGATTTCCAAAATCTTGTAATTCAACCATTGCAAGTGCGTTTCCAACTTTTTCATCGATTTCAGATTTTTGCATCTTTCTAACTTCAAGTGGAAATGCTAAGTTTTCTTTTACAGTCATGTGAGGAAATAAAGCGTAATTTTGAAAGACCATGCCTATTCCTCTTTTGTTAGGTGGAATACTACTTATTGGATTTCCATCCAAATAAATTTCTCCACTTGTTGGGGTTTCAAATCCAGCTAACATCATTAACACTGTTGTCTTACCTGATCCAGATGGTCCTAACATAGTTAGAAACTCACCTTTTGGAACATCAAGATTTAAATCTTTAACTACCAGTATTTCACCATCGTAACTTTTATCTACCTTCTCGAATTTTACGAAACTATCTTTTTGAGACATGCGCATTTAAAACATTAGATAAAGATTAATTCAAGGATTAATTAATTATGACATCTTATAGTTGTTTTTACTATATTTTTCATATTGACTCTTCTTTAATTAATTTTTTTATACGCGGAATCATAACCTTTGGTGCTTCCATTGATGGATGTAATTTTTCTACTTCTTTATAACTTTCAATAGCTTTTTTATAATTTTTTAATTTAATTTGAACTAAACCTTGTCCAGATAATGCTCCAAAGTGTCTTTCTTCAAGTTTAAGTACTTCGTTTATATCGTTTTGAGACTGTTCATAGTTACCCATCATATAAAGAACAGTAGCACGTTTATTCCAGGCCTCAGCCCATTTAGGATCCTCTAAAATTATCTGTGAAAAAAGTCCATAAGCTTTATTTAATTTTCTCTGGTTAATTAATATGGAACCTTGGGCTAGCAATTCAGTTAATCTATATCCTCTTCTATCTTCGGATGGATGTGTTATCCAAATTTTCCATATTTTATTTTCTATTTCTATAGCCTTTGTATTTTCGCTATTTTTAAGCAATTTAAATAAATTGTCTAATTCGTTGACTCTATTTTCTGCGCTGACATTGTTAAATATTAACAAACTTAGGATAATTAATTTTACTAATTTTTTCATAAATTTTATTAAACTTTTTCTAAATAGTTTTTAAGAACTCTGCTTCTAATATCAATTCTGAAAGAGTCAAATTGATTAATATCTTTTATAGGTGAATCAATTTGATTTGTTGCTTTATCCATATCGTAACATGATAAAATTATTTTTCCTCTATCATTAAAATCAAACGAAATACTAGTTGCTGTACTTTTTCCAGATTGATTTGCCTCTTGAAAAACTTTTCTTGAATTATATTCAACCTTGTATAATTTTTTTTTACTTCGCTTAGTATTTTTAAATAATCTAGATATATTTAATGCTGCAGAATCTAGTTCCTTATTGCATTCAGCCTCATCATATTTTTTTTTTACTACTATTCCAACTAATCCTTCGATTGTAAAATTATCATCATCACTTTTATAGCTAATTTTAAACCAGTCATAAATACCTTTCCCCGATACAAGTGAAGTTGCAAACTCCTTATAACTATAATTAAACCAATCTAGCTCGCCATTCTCTAGTTCGGTCTCATTAAAATAATCCAAAGCACTATCTCCAATACTTATGCTTTCAATCTTAAAATCTTTAATATTATCTGAATAAGCGTTTGTACTTAACAAAAAAACTAGAAACACGATCCCGAAAATTTTTTTCATTACCCTTTGATATGTAGCTCACCAGGAAATTTATAAAAATTCTCAGCTCCATTTTCTGAAACTCTAATTGACTCACTGCTTTCAACGCCCCATTCTCCAAACTGCATTACTGCAATCATATGAAAACAAACGTTTTTTTGTAAAACAGTTTTGTCTCCCTTTTGAATGTTAAGTGTATGCTCACCCCAATCTGGTGGATAGCCTATTCCTATTGAATAACCTGTTCTAGATTTTTTTTCAATTCCATATTTATCCAAAACTTTCCAAAATGCTTGGGCTACGTCGTCTGCAGTATTTCCAGGTTTTGTCACATCAATACCTGCTTGCAGTGCTTCTCTTGTTCTTTTCATTGTATCTATTTTTTTTTGATCAGGTTTTCCTAACAATACTGTTCTTGCCATGGGACAATGATATTTTTTATATACTCCAGATATTTCAATTATTGATGCTTCTCCTTCAACAAATTTATCATCTGTCCAAGATAAGTGAGAGGCAGATGTTCCTTTGCCTGTTGGTATCAATGGTACAATTGACGAATAATCTCCACCATGTTCTTTGGTTCCGCTTATTAATGTTGAATATATTTTTGCAACGGCATCACATTGTCTAACTCCAGGGTTAATTGCTTCAAATGCGGTTTTCATTCCTAGTTGAGTAATTTGAGATGCTATTTTCATATACTTAATCTCTTCATCAGATTTAACCAATCTGACCCAGTTAACTAATCTCTCGCAATCTTTTACTTTAGCATTGGGTAAACCATTTTTTAATTTTTCATGTGAATAAGCGGTAAAATAATGACTATCCATCTCTACGCCTATACTTAGGTTATCCCACTTTCTTTCTTTTATAATTTCTACTAATCTATCGTACGGATGTATTGGCCAAACATGGATATATTTTTCATCATAAACAATAATATTTTCATTTTTTAAATAAGTTTTTATATAGGCTCCACCTGCATCTTGTGCTCTTACAAAACACAAAGGTTCTTCTGCATTAACATGAACTATTACGCACTGCGCATAATAAAATGACCAAGCATCGTATCCCGTAAGATAATTCATATTGTTAGTATCTTGAGAAATTAACAGTTCAATGCCTTTTTCTTGCATTGATTTTTGAACTTTTTTAAGTCTTTCTTTATATTCTTCTTTTGTAAATAACATTTCTAATTATTTGAAAATAATTTTCCAAAGCCATTTATTGAATTATTTTCACCTATTTTCTCTAAAGTATCCCATATTAATGTTTGATTACTTGATAAAACAATTTTGCCCAATTTTTTTTCAAGTTTATCTATTATGGACAAAGCTGGCAAAGCTGTACACGAAATAAATAATGCATCTGCTCCTTTTAAATCCATTTTTGACAAAACATCATATAAATAATTAGCATCTACTTTGCCAATATCAATGTCAGAAGCAATATCAAAATAAGAGTTTGATGTAATTTGAAAATTTTCATTTTCAAAAAAATCTATCACTTCGTCATTTAATTTTTTAGGATAGGGAGTAAAAATTGCAATTTTATTTAGATTTAACTTTTTAAGAGCTTTAATAGATGATGTGCTTGGAGTTGTAACTTCAGCTTCAGGTTTTGCTTTCTTTATTTTTTTCTCTATAGATTGATAACCAGCAGCAATGGTTCCCGAGGTACAGCCATAAACTACACAATCAATTTTTTCATTTGGCAGAATATCTTTTGTAACTTCTGTAATTTTTTCAGACATTTTTATTAAATTCTCACTGGTTAAAGGATTAAAACATTCAATTCTATTAACAAAAAAGTCTATTTTTTTATCTTTAATTACATTAATAAAGTCTTTTTCAATCATGTAATCACTTGCAAGTGCAATTAACCCAATTTTCGGATTTTGATACTTGTTGTATTTTGGATCTATTTTTATTGAATACATTTTCAAAAAAAAATATATCATAAAGCATTTAATATTCACTATAATTAAAAGGTTGTTATGAAAATAGGATTTATAGGACTTGGAAATGTTGGGGGTAAATTAGCGAACAGCTTGTTAAGAAATAAATTCGATTTAACAGTACGAGACGTAGAAAAAAACCTAACAAATGATTTTAAAAGTAAAGGAGCAAAAGTTTCTAACAGTGCTAAAGAGTTAGCTGAACAAACAGATTTAATTATTACCTGTCTTCCTTCTCCTGAAATATGCGCAGAAGTTATGGAATCTGATGAAGGAGTTATTAATGGACTTTCAAAAAATAAAATATGGTTAGAAATGAGCACAACAGATGAGTCTGAGGTTAAGAGATTGGGTAAACTTGTTATGGATAAAAAAGCTATTCCAATGGATGGTCCTGTTAGTGGTGGATGTCATAGAGCTACAACTGGAAATATTGCTATTTTTGTTGGTGGTGAAAGAAATAGTTTTGAAAAAATATTGCCAGTTTTGAGCATTATGGGAAGAAAAATTTTACATACAGGAGAGCTCGGAACTGCATCTGTTTTAAAAGTGATTACTAATTATTTGGCCTCTGTTCATTTAGCGGCACTAGGAGAAGCATGGACTGTTGCAAAAAAATCTAATCTAGATCTTAACAAAACCTATAAAGGAATAGCTGCTTCATCTGGAAATTCTTTTGTACATGAAACTGAAAGTCAGGTAATTTTAAATGGTTCATATAACATTAATTTTACTATGGACTTAGTAAAAAAAGACATGAATCTTTTTGATCAGCTTTCAAAAAAACTAAATACAGAATTAGAAATATCACCATTTGTATTAAATATATTTAAAGAAGCTGAAAAAAAGTTTGGATCAAGAGCCTGGTCATCTATGGTGGTAAAAAGACTTGAAGAAAAGTATAATATAAACTTTAGAGCCTTAGGTTATCCGGAGGAATTAGTTGATAATGAGCCTGAAGAAAAAGGATATGAGATATAAAAATGTTAGATAAAAGAAAATTTTATATTAACGGTGAATGGATAGAGCCTTCAAAAAAAAATGATTTTGAAGTAATTAATCCATCAAATGAAGAAACATTCGCTGTAATATCTCTAGGGACTAAAGCTGATGTTGATTTGGCTGTCAAAGTCTCAAAAGAGGCTTTTGAATCTTGGAAAGAAACTACAAAAGAAGAAAGAATTAAATTATTAGAAAATTTATTATCAGTTTATAAAAAAAGATTTAGTGAAATGACTGAAGCAATTTCTAAAGAAATGGGAGCTCCGATGGATTGGTCTTCTAATGTTCAAAATGCATCTGGTCAAGCACACTTGGAAGATTTTATTATAAGGCTTAAAAATTTTAAATTTGATGAACAATTTGACTCAAAATCAAATAATCAAATATTTTATGAACCAATCGGAGTTTGTGGATTAATTACTCCTTGGAACTGGCCAATAAACCAAATTGCACTTAAAGTAATACCTGCTTTAGCAACTGGCTGCACAATGATACTTAAACCCTCAGAAATAGCTCCCGTATCAGCAATGTTATTTGCTGAAATGATTCATGAAGCTGGTTTTCCACCTGGAGTTTTTAATCTAGTAAATGGAGATGGAGCTGGAGTTGGAACATATATATCTGGTCATCCTGATATTGATATGGTTTCTTTTACTGGATCAACAAGAGCAGGGAAACTAATTACAAAAAATGCGGCTGAAACAATTAAGAGAGTTTGTTTAGAACTAGGTGGTAAAGGTGGAAATATTGTATTTGCAGACTCGTACCCTAATGCTGTTAGAGATGGGATTAAAAATGTAATGAGCAATTCCGGACAATCTTGTGATGCCCCAACAAGAATGCTTGTGGAAAAATCTATATACGAAAGAGCTGTAAGTGAAGCAGTGGATGAAGCCAATAAAATTAAAGTAGATATAGCGTCAAAAAAAGGAGATCATATAGGTCCAGTAGTTTCAAAAGTTCAATACGATAAAATTATTAACTTAATAAAAGATGGAATTAATGAAGGTGCAACATTAGCTGCAGGAGGTCCTGAAATGCCTAATGGTTTAAATAAAGGATATTTTATTAAACCAACCATATTTACTGATGTTACAAATGATATGCAGATAGCAAAAAAAGAAATTTTTGGACCAGTTCTTTCTATTATACCTTTTGAAACAGAAGAAGAAGCAATTAGCGTTACCAATGATACAGAATACGGCCTTGGAAATTACCTTCAAACTGAAGATAAAGAAAAGGCAAAAAGAGTATCTAAAAAACTTAGATCTGGGATCGTTTATATTAATGGAAATTCTCCAGACTCTGGAACTCCTTTTGGTGGATATAAACAATCTGGAAATGGACGCGAAGGTGGTTCTTGGGGATTAGAAGAATATCTAGAGGTAAAAACAATTACCGGCTGGAAATAAAATTTTAAATGACAGATCTGTTAATTCACAGAGGTATTGTAAATAAAAATTATAAAGAAAACCTTCTTAAATCATTTAAGCAATCGTTTAAAAAAGGATATGGAATTGAAACTGACATTCATGCAACGAAAGATAATAAATTTATTTGCTTTCATGACTTTACTTTAAATAGAATTTTTAGAAAAAACGTTAGTGTAAAGAATTTAAATTATTCTAAAATTAAAGAGATAAGTTCTAAAAATAAAAGGACAATTCCACTATTAAAAGATTTGCTAAAAACTTCAAAAAATAAGTACCTTTTATTTATTGAATTAAAACCAGCTTTCTCAAAAAAACTTTTACAAAAATTATTGAAAGAAACATCAAATTATACAAAATGTGTATTTATTTCTTTCAAACATAAAAATATTTATAATTTACTTAAAATGAAAAGTAATACAAAGGTAGGTTTGTCTTTTTCAAATTCTACTAGTGCCAAAATGGTCATTAAAAAATCAAGCAACAGACAAATTGACTATTTAATTTTAGATAAGTCCTTTTTAAAAAATAAAAATATACAAAATTTAAAGATTAAAAAATACTACTATACGATCAAAACTAAATCAGAATTTAATAAATATAATAAAAAGAATAATTTAATATTTGAAAATTTATAAATTATTTTTTAAATAACTTAATCTTCCTATAATTTCATCACGATCCATATAATAACCTTGAAGATGCCTATGACCTGAATTTGGATCAAATTCTGTTCTACCGTGTAAAACTCTTCTATTATTAAATGAAAAAATATCGCCTGGCTCAAGCCTAAAATTTACTTGGAACTTATCATCGTGTAAAAGATTTCCAAATCTGTGGTGAGCTTTGTAAACTTTATCCATAACATCTGGATGACAATCCAAGGCGTCCATGGTTGCTACACTAAATCTTATATCGTTATAATCACCATCTTTAGTTAAGGAAATTGCTGGAGCATAAAAACTTCTGTGCGCTTCTTGCGTGTAAT
This sequence comes from uncultured Pelagibacteraceae bacterium, assembly GCA_902519625.1. GTDB lineage: Bacteria > Pseudomonadota > Alphaproteobacteria > Pelagibacterales > Pelagibacteraceae > Pelagibacter. Next base: position 19,045 of record CABYKS010000001.1, read on the forward strand.
CTTTATCTTTAAATTTAAGAGGTATATTTACTAGTGTTTCAAATATTTCTTTTTCATTATTTCTTAAATAATCTGCTACTGCAAAAGCATCTATTGCTGAAGAATCTCCTCCTTTTGCAGAATTAATTAAACAATGAAGAAATTGATAGCCTGGGGGATTTTCAAACCAAGGTAAATCCATATGATTCCTTAAAGCGTGCGCTGTGTAAGCTGAGTTATTCGGTTTTGGAATATTTACAACTTCAAAAGGAGTTTTAAAAAAAGTTTCTCTTGTATGGCTTATTCTGTTTAAAACTTTAAAAGCAGATTCTTTCTCTGTTGGAGCATTTTTAACAATTGCAATTCCCTTGTAATGTAAAAGTTCTAACCATTTTATTAAACCTTCTTCAGAATTAATAATTTCGTCATGATCTATTCTAATAGACTCTAAATTTTTTTGTAAAGAACAGTTCCACAATTTATAAGGAGAGGTATATTTTTTATTATTGTTTATTGTATAACAATTTTTTCTTAACCATTCTTGATCATAATAACTTACATGATTTCCTTCACTCCACTCGATTTCTAACTTTCCTTCATTATTAATTTTGCATGTTTTCGGTTCTATGCTTGTTGAAACTTCAAGTATATTAAACATTCTGTGCCTTGAATCTTTATCATGAGCCGTTGGGCAGTTATCTCTTAACCACATAAAGTGAAAATTACTTTTCTCGCCATCACTCCATTCAACATTTAATGCTGAACCATTTTTTGAAACTTTAGAAATTTCTATTGCCATAAATTAATTGTTATTTTATTTAAATTTGTTTTCAATTCAATTTATAATTGAATCTATACAATATATAATGTTTTTTCCTTACTTTATTAACAACTATCAATCTCATTAATGGTTGTATTTTATTGCGTATCAAGTTTTAATACGGCCAGTTTAAACTAATAATATGGAGGGAATTCATGAAATTTCTTAAAAAAATCTTTCTTTCGATTGCATTTATTGCTGTAACTTCGATTGGCACAACAACTGCTAATGCTGCTTGCAAAGTGCATTTGGGAGATTTCGACTGGGATAGTGCAAACGTTCACACAGCAATTGTTGGTTATATTCTTGAACACGGATATGGCTGTCAAGTTGAAGTAACGAAAGGTAGTACTAGTCCAATTATGGCTGCACATTATGATCAACAACTTGATATTATCACTGAAGTTTGGAGAGATAATATTGTTCAAATGCATGAAGAAGCTGTAGCAGCAGGTAAAATTATTGAGTTAGGGATTAACACTCCTTCATCTACTCAAGGTTTCTATGTGGATAAACCAACTGCAGACAAGTATGGTTTAAAATCTGTTGAGGATATGAAGAATCCAGATATCGCAAAATTATTTGCTGATCCTGAAGCACCAGGAAAAGGTAGAATGACAAGCTGTATATCAGGATGGACTTGTTACACTATTAACCTAGTTAAGCACAAAGTTTATGGTTTGGATGAATACTATACAAACTTTGACCCAGGTTCAGGTGGAGCTTTAGATGCTGCAATTGCTGGAGCATTTAAAAAAGGTAAACCAGTATTTTCTTACTACTGGACACCAACTGGTTTAATGGGAAAAGTTGACTTAGTGCAACTTGAAGAGCCTGCTTATGATAATGCATGTTGGACTAAAATGATGGCAGTTGTAGAAAAAATTAAAGCTGATGGGCCTGACGCATACACAGATACATGTGCAAGCGCTTATGTTAATATGGCTTTAACAAAATCTGCATCAACAACATTTGCAAATAAAAAATCTAACAAAAAAATTATAGACTTTGTTAGAGCTTATTCTGTACCAACGCCAGATGTAAACAGATCACTTGCATTCTATATGGATGAATCAGGTGGAGATATGGAAGCAACAGCTAAACATTTCTTATCAAACACTGGTATGTGGACAAAATGGGTACCAGCTGATGTTGCTGCGAAAGTTAAAGATACTCTTTAATTTTTAAAATAAATATTAATTCTAAGAGCCCGAAAGGGCTCTTAGTTTTTAGAGAAAGAATAAATGGGAAAATATAAAAAACATATTTTATATTCGCTATATTTAGCAGCTTTTTGTGCAATGGTTTATGTTGCGTATACAAGCTCAAAATATAGACCAGAAAGTGTTTCAATTTTATTTACAGATCTGTCTTGGCTGGGTAACTGGCCTAAATGGCTAGATCTTCCATTGATGCCTTATTTAAACGAAGGTTTTGATAAACTTATTAGAGAATATGGAATGTTTTTTGAAGGAATTAATAATTTCTTACTAGGTCTTTATACAGATATGAAAAATTTTATGGTTGGGTTACCTTGGCCATTACTAATGATTTCAGTAATTGCTCTTGCATATTTTGCTAGTGGAAGAAATATGGGGACTACAATTATGGTTGCATTCTGTGTTTTTTTTCTAGGATTCTTAAGCCCTAGGTATTGGGACAAATGTATTATGACGACTTGCATAGTTGTTATTGGGATGTTGCTCTGCTTGGTCATTGGTATTCCTGTTGGAATAATGATGGCAAGAAATAAAAAAGTAAGAAATGCCATATTGCCAATACTTGATTTAATGCAAACTATTCCAAGTTTTTGCTATTTAATTCCAGGAATTTTGTTGTTTGGTTTAGGTGCAGTTCCAGCTATTTTTGCAATATTTGTATATGCCGTTCCTCCTTTAATAAGATTAACTGATCTTGGAATTAGATTGGTTGATACAGAAGTTGTAGAAGCAGCGGAGGCTTTTGGAGCAAGTAAAAAACAAAAGCTATGGGGAGTACAATTACCTTTAGCCCTTCCAAATATAATGCAAGGAATTAACCAATGCACAATGATGGCATTAGCAATGGTAGTTATTGCTTCTATGATAGGAACTAGAGGAATTGGAGATGAAGTTTTATTAGGACTGCAACAATTAAATGTAGGTATGGCTACTGAAGCAGGTATTGCAATTGTTTTACTAGCTATTATATTCGATCGAATTACACAATCTTACGGAGAGAAAATTCAAGAAAGAACCAAAACAAAAAAAATAAAGTTATAAAAATATGAGCAAAATTGAAATTAAAAACGTTTACAAAATTTTTGGAGACCAACCTTCCAAAGTTCTTCCTATGGTTCAAGATGGAGCTACAAAAGAAGAGATATTAGAAAAAACTGGTCATACTGTTGGATTGGATAACGTTTCTTTAAATATTGAAGAAGGTGAAACTTTTGTATGTATGGGTTTATCTGGCTCAGGTAAATCTACTCTGATTAGACATATTAATAGATTAATAGATCCAACTTCAGGAGTAGTTTCTGTTGAAGGTACAAATGTTATGGACTTAGATCCAAAAGGATTGATTGAATTTAGAAGACATAAAATGAGTATGGTGTTCCAAAGATTTGGTTTATTCCCACATAAAACAGTATTGGAAAATGTTGGATATGGACTTGAAGTTCAAGGGCAGAAACCAGAAGAAAGAAACAAAACTGCAATGGAAAAAATAGAAGCGGTCGGTTTAACTGGTTTTGAGCATCAATACCCTAACCAGTTATCTGGTGGTATGCAACAAAGAGTAGGTTTAGCAAGAGCGCTTGCAACCAATACAGATATAATGTTAATGGATGAAGCGTTTTCTGCTTTAGATCCTTTAATTAGAAGTGATATGCAAAAACAGTTAATAGATTTACAAAGTGAATTAAAAAAAACAATAGTATTTATAACTCATGATTTAGATGAATCATTAAGGTTAGGGGATCATATAGGTATATTAAATGGAGGAAGGCTTGTACAAGTAGGAACTCCAATAGATATTATTATGAAACCTGCTGATGATTATGTTGAGGCTTTTGTTAAAGATGTAAATAGAGCAAAAGTAATAAAAGCTAAGATTATTATGACACCTGTAAATTCATCTAACGATATTGATAAATCAAATCTTATAAAAGTTCTGGAAGACCAATTTTTAGATGAGTTTTTACCAAAAGTTGTCTGCTCAAATTCAAATTGTGAAGTTGTTGATAAGAGTGGCAATGTAAAGGGATACTTAACTCAAAAAGAACTTTCAAAAGCCTTAACAAAAGAACATATGGCTGATGCCGCTAAGTCTAATTAACAAAAAAATCATTATTTCAGGTGGAGCTTCAGGGATTGGATGGTCGACTGCAAAGATTTGTCTTTCAAGAGGTGCTATTGTTTATATTTGTGATATCGATAGCAAATCTTTAAAAAAAGCAAAAAAACATCCGCTAAATAAAAAAAAATTATTTACATATGAATGTGATGCTTCTGATGAGTATGAGGTTTCAAATTTTTTCATCAAGATTAAAAAAAAAACCAAAAAAATTGATGCTTTAATTAATAATGTAGGAATTGCAGGCCCAACTGGAAATATAGAAAAGTTAAGCTCTGATGACTGGGAACAAACATTAAAAACAAATGTTATAAGTCATTTTTACTTTACAAAACTCGCAATACCAATGCTTAAAAATAACAAAGGTGGTTCTATAATAAATATTTCTTCAACTGCAGGAATAATGGGTTTTGCGTTACGATCTCCGTATGCTGCAAGCAAGTGGGCAATCATAGGGGTAACAAAAACCTTAGCGATAGAATTGGGTAAGTTTAAAATAAGAGTAAATGCTGTTTGTCCAGGTACGATTAAAGGAGATAGAATGGACAGAGTAATAAAAGATAAAGCAAAATTTCTTAAAGTTTCAAAAAAAATAATTGAAAAAGATTTTTTATCTATGGCTTCAATTAATTCTTGGATTTCTCAAGAAGATATAGGAAACATGTGTTCATTTTTAATTTCAAATGATAGTGAAAAAATATCTGGTCAAATCTTTCCTGTAGATGGAAATACTATAAGAGTAGACTAAATAATCTTTATTTATTTGTAAATTTTATCAACCTCAACACCATATGCTTCTACAAGTTTATTATTCTGGTTCGCTACACCCATGACATCAATCATTTCTTTGATCATCTCTTCTGTTGCACCTTTTTTCTTTGCAGCAGCTGTATGAGATTTAGTACAATACTCACAACTATTTGTCATTGAAACTGCAACATAAATTAATTCTTTCGTTACAGCATCTAATGCACCAGGTCTCATAACTTGTGAAGTTGATTTCCAAGTTCTTTCTAAAGTTTCTGGACTATTTGCAATATATTTCCAAAAATTTGGAATTTCCGTAATTTTTCTTGTGCTTTTTATCTCGTCAAAAACTTCTTTAACTTTTCCACTAGCTTCATTTTCTGAGATTGGTTTGAACATTGGCATTTTTCCTCCTTAATTGTAAATTGATTCTATTTTTGGCATTAACGTGAGTAGTTCTTTTGTATAATCATGTGATGGGTTTTTAAATAACTCTTCAGTTTTTGATATCTCACAAAGTTTTCCATTTTTTAAAACAGCTATTCTATCACACATTTGTCTTACAACAGGTAAATCGTGACTAATAAATAATATTGTCAAATTTAATTGCTCTTGTAAATCTTTCAGTAAGTTTAATATTTGTGCTTGTATACTTACATCTAAAGCTGAAGTTGGCTCATCACAAACAAGAAGTCTAGGTTGAGTGGCTAGAGCTCTTGCTATTGATATTCTTTGTCTTTGACCTCCTGAAAATTCATGAGGATATCTTTCAGCTGATTGTTGAGTTAGCTCTACTGACTCTAATAAATCATGAATATAACTATCTATTTCTCTAGAGCTTATTGAAGGATTGTGAAGTTTAATAGGTTCTGAAACTATATCTTTAACTTTCAATCTTCCATTTAAAGATGAATAAGGATCTTGAAATATCATTTGAATTTGTTTTCTAAATTTCATCATTTCTTTATTACTTTTAATTTTTGTTATGCAAACATTATCAAAATCAATATCTCCTGCACTTGGGCTATATAAATTTACTATCATTTTTGCAATTGTTGATTTACCACTTCCACTTTCACCAACTAATCCGAACGACTCTCCTTCTTTAATATTAAATGATACATTTTCAACAGCCATTACAGAGTTTTTAGTACTTTCTGTAAAAAAATTATCATCAAATGTTTTACTTAAATTTTTAACCTTAACTAAATCCTGATCAATAATTTCTTTTTTTGTCCATCTATTTAAAATTTTAATATTGGTTTCGCCTTGAGTTTTGTTTTCCTTTTCAATAATTTTAAATCTATCTATTTTTTTATTTGTAGGAGGAACAGAACTTACAAGTGCTTTTGTATAAATCTCTTTAGGTTTAGTTAATATTTCTTTAGTTGGTCCAATTTCAACTAGATCTCCATTTTTCATTACAGCTACTCTGCTTGTTGTTTCAGAGATAACACCCATATCGTGGGTTATTAATATAACCGCTAAATTTCTCTCTTTGGTTAATCTTTTAATTAAATCTAAAATTTGAGATTGTATTGAAACATCCAGTGCTGTTGTAGGTTCATCAGCTATAAGGAGTTCAGGTTCACAACATAGAGCTAGTGAAATAACCACTCTTTGTCTCATTCCTCCAGAAAATTGATGGGGATAGTTATTAAATCTAGTTTCGGCATCTTTTATTCCAACTTCCTTTAACAAGTTAATAGCTTTATTTTTTGCTTCTTCTGTATTTAATTTCAAATGTGTTTGGATTGTTTCAATTAATTGTTCGCCTATTGTAAGTATAGGATTTAAAGAAGTTTGAGGATCTTGAAAAATAAGACCTATTTTTTTTCCTCTTAATTTAAGAATATTCTCTGGATTTTCATAAACGTCAGTTCCATCTAATATTATTGATCCACCAGATACTTTTCCTGGTTCATCTATAAGATTAATTATTGCATTACCAACTGTACTTTTTCCTGATCCAGACTCTCCAACCAAGCCTAGTATTTCACCTTTTTCAACATTTATATTAACTTTTTTTGCTGCATAAACTGTTTCTCTTCGCATTTCATAATTAACACTTAGATTATTTATTTTTAAAAATGTCATTAGTTTAATTTTGGATTAAGAGTGTCTCTCATCCAATCTCCTAATAGGTTAATTGAAAATGCTAATATTACTAAAAATATTGCTGGAAAAAATGTAATCCACCATTCACCAGAAAATAAAAAATCATTACCTAATCTAATTAATGTTCCTAATGAAGGTGTTGTAGGAGGAACGCCTACTCCTAAAAAACTTAAAGTTGCTTCAGCTATTATTGCAAGTGCAAGTCCTATTGTTCCAATTACTAGAATTGGTCTCATTATATTCGGCAAAATATGTTTAAACATAATAATTATATTTGAAACACCAATAATTGTTGAAGCAGAAACATAATCTTTATTTTTTTCTACCAAAGTCGCAGCTCTTGAAACTCTTGCAAACTGAGGCCATTCGGAAATTCCGATTGCAAAAATTAAAACATAGATTGCCATTTCATCGTGTAATTCTCTTGAAATAATTCCACGAGCAATTCCGTCAACCAAGAGTGCCATTAAAATACTTGGTACTGTTAACTGCACATCTGTTAATCTCATAACAATCATTTCATATTTTCCACCAAAATATCCTGCACTTAGTCCTAAACCTACTCCTAAAACTAAAGCAAATATAACTGCTGAAAAACCTACAATTAAAGAAATTCGTGATCCATAAAGAATTGTCGCTAACATATCTCTACCTTGACCGTCAGTACCTAAAATAAATTTAGCAAGACCTTCCTCGGTCCACGAAGGTGGTGTAAATGCATCCATTAAAGATAATGATGATGGATCAAATGGATTATATGGTGTTACCAATTCAACAAAAAAAGAACAAAAGAAAATTATAATTAATATTAAAGTAGAAAGTACAGCGGTAGGTGATTTTATAAAACTGAAATAAATATCACTATCTTTAATTCTATTAAATAATGTTAAATTTTTATTATCCACTTACTGCCTCCGCTTTAACTCTAATTCTTGGGTCAATGAAGTAATATAAAATATCTACAATGAAATTTATCATAACAAAAACAAATGCTATAAAAACTAAGTAAGCAGACATGATTGGTATATCTACGAATTGAACAGCTTGGATGAATAAAAATCCCATACCTGGCCATTGAAAAACAGTTTCTGTAATTATTGAAAATGCAATTAAGGTTCCAATATTTATTCCAGCAATTGTTATTACAGGTATTAATCCATTTTTTAAAGCATGTTTATAATGAATACTTTTTTCACTTATTCCTCTTGCTCTTGCAAATTTAATATAATCTGTTTGCAATATTTCCATCATTTCTGCTCGAACAAGTCGAATGATGTAAGTCATTTGAAAAAGGCTTAGAGTTACTGAAGGAAGAATTATTGCCTTTAAGCCAGATAATGTTAAAAAACCTGTAGTCCAATAGCCAAGACTAACAACCTCTCCTCTACCAAAAGATGGTAATATTCCTAAAATTACTGCAAAAAGATAAATAAATAATATACCTATTACAAATGTGGGGAGTGAGACGCCCAACAAAGAAATAGCTAATATTAAATCGCTCAAAAAACCTTTCCTGTTTATGCCCGTATAAACCCCCAATAAAGTTCCAGATACAAGTGCAATTAATGCAGAAATCAAAACAAGCTCAATTGTTGCTGGTAGTCTTTCAGAAATTAATTCAGAAACTGGTCTCTTTAATTGATATGATATGCCAAAATTTCCTTTAGCAGCGTTTCCTACAAATCTTGTGAATTGAACATATATAGGATCTGTTAATCCTAAAGTTTCTCTAAGTTCTGCTCTTTCTTCGTCTGATGTTTCTTCCCCAACCATATTATTGATTGGATCTCCTACAAAATTAAATAGTGAAAAAGAAACAAAGGCAACGACAAGCATCACCATTGCTGATTGTATCAGACGCTTAAAAAAATATTTAATCAACTTATGAAAATTTTACTTACAAGCCCTTTTTTATAAAAGGGCTTGTAAAAGATTAATTTATCTTACGTTAGAAAAACGGAATAATGGTTCATTATTCGGTCTTATAGGAACATCAACGCTTCTTTTTGATGCCCAAGAAATTACTTGGTGGTGTAAAGGTAGATAAGCAATGTTATCTTTTACAATTTTCCAAGCATTTGCTATTGCAGCATTTCTTTTCTCTAGGTTAACCTCACCTTCCATTACTCTTATTGCAGCATCAACTTCAGCATCGCTAAAGTTAACTTTGTTCCAGCTTGCGCCAGATTCATATAAGTAATGAAACACATAGTGACTGTCTAAAGTAGGAACACCCCAACCTAGCATATAAAAGTCTCCTTGATTGTCTTTAAGTTCCTTAAAGTGTTTGCTTTTAGTTTGAGCAAATAAACTTACATTAACACCAATTTTCCCTAACATTCCAACAACAGCTGTGCAAATTGCTTCGTCGTTTACATATCTATCATTAGGACATCTTAGTTCTACTTCAAAACCATCAGGATAACCCGCATCAGCTAATAACTGTTTTGCAGCATCAACATCATAAGGTAATCTTTCATCAAGTTCTTTAGTGTATCCAGTAACTCCTGGGAAAGTAATTATTCCTGCAGGCTCACTTAAACCTCTCATAACTTTTTTCTTAATCGCCTCTATATCAATTGCTTGATAAAGTGCTTGTCTAACCTCTTTTTTCTTAAATGGGTTATCACCAGTATTACCAGTTCTAAGTTGGTCTGCTGCTTGGTCCATTCCTAAAAAGATTGTACGCATCTGTGGAGTACTTTGAACTTTATGAGCACCCGATGCTCTAATACGATCTAAGTCTTGAACTGGAGCATCTGTTACAACATCTAACTCTCCAGATAATAGTGCAGCAACTCTAGTTGCAGCATTTTTAATTGGAAGTAAGTGTATCTCAGTTATATTGTGTTCAACTTCGCCCCACCATTTACTATTCTTTTTAAAAACAGTTTTTGTATTAGGCTCTCTTAAAGTAATTTTAAATGGTCCCGTCCCCATTGAATTGGTTGCAGAGAATGTTTCTTGTCCTGCATCCCAATTTTGTGGAGCCATTGCAAAATTTTCTTCGCACCATTTTTTAGACATTACGAATATATTTGACAATTGGTTCAAAAGAATTGGATTTGGTTCTCTTGTTTGAATTTCAACTGTATAAGCGTCTGTCGCTTTTACTGATGTAATAGTGCTTATATATTCTTTAAAGTCTGATGTACGTTGTTGAGCTCTCAAGATACTAAATACAACATCTTCAGATGTCATAGGTGTTCCGTCGCTAAACTTTACATCTTTCCTAAGATTAAATTTCCAAGTCTTAGGTGTTGTAGCCTCCCAGCTTGTTGCTAGTTGTGGTCCAATAGACATATCTAAACCTCTAGTAACTAAAGCTTCATAGATCTGTCTTGATACCATTGTTGTTGGTCCTTCGTTTTGAGCATGCGGATCAAGTGTTAAACTATCTCCTTGCATTGACCATTTAATTGTATTTGCAAATGTTTGTGTAGATGAAAAAACAAATAAAATAGCCATCAAAAATTTGACCAAATTTTTAGATTTCATTTCCCCTCCTAATTATTAAATATAAAAATCTAGCTTAATAATCAGGGAAACTAAAGAAGAATTATTGCACTAATTTTTTGAAATTTTCGTACAATATTTTAGAATATTCGTTCATACTGGACATATGAGTTTGGGAGTCCTTATCAAATTTATCTAGCGCCCCTTCTCCAAGCTGTTTTTCTAAAGCAGATTTATATTCAGGAACACACCCCCATTCGCTAACTGTGGTTTTTTTAATTTCTATATGAAATTGAATTCCATAAGCATAATTTTTATATTTAAAGATTTGATATTTTGTTTCTGGAGATGAAGCAATTAAAGTTATATCTTTATTTTTTTCTAATTCTTGAACTTCGTAAGAGTGCCACTGAAGTGATTTAATTTTTTCTGGAAATTTGGAAAATAATAAGTCATTTTTTTTATTTTCTGAAAAATTTATATCCAGCATTCCAATTTCAGGGTTTTTAGATTTTACAACTTTACCTCCTGTGACTTCTCCTAACAATTGACATCCTAAACAAAATCCTAGGTAAGGTTTTTTTAAAAAAACAACAAATTCATTAATTGCTTTTTTTTCTTCAATTAACCATGGATAATCTTTTTCCATCCAGGTATCCATTGGACCGCCCATACAAAACATTGCATCAAACTTTGATAAATCAGATGGTATTTTTTGACCTTCATCTAACTCGATAGTAGTTAATTCAGCACCATCATTAATCATTAAATCTTTAATGTATCCAGGATCTTCTATGCTTATATGTTGTAAAATAATTACTTTCATTTTTTAAAGCGCTGGCTTTAAAAGTTTTAACATTTTTTTGTGTATAGTTTTATTTGCTGAAACTAAAATGCTACCTCCGTGTTTAGCTTCTCCATTCTTCCAGTTAGTTGCTACTCCACCTGCAGCATAAATTATAGGAATGAGAGCATGCACATCCCATATTTTATTTTGACATTGAAGGACTATATCAATTTTTCCTTCACAAAAGTGAGCATAGCTCAATGCATCAAAACATGGAAACTGCATAAGTTTTAAAACTTTAGAAATTTTGCTTTGTTTCTTTAATGAAAGCCAACCGTGAAACGCTCCTGCAACTTTAATATTTTTAAAAGTAACTTTTTTATTTACTGAGAGTTTTATTTTTTTTCCTCCCTCAATTACATAAGCATTATTTTTTGAAATATTTAAATAATACTTATTTAATTTTGGAAAATTAGCTAATCCAACTACTGGGTTTCCTTTATAATTTAATGCAATTAAATTGCTCCACGTTGGATTACCAATTACAAATGATCTAGTTCCATCAATTGGATCAATTACCCATGTGAAATCACTTTTAGATTTTTTTCGACCAAATTCTTCTCCGATGATTTCATGTTTAGGAAATTTCTTTTGAATTTTAGATCTTATAAATTTTTCAAAAGCTCTGTCTGCTTTGGTCACTGGGTCGTAACCTTGCCCTCTGCTTTTGTTTATTGGTTTAAAGGGCTTGTTTAGCTTTAAATTATAAAACTTAGTCATGTCCTTAGCTAATTGATTTAAAAAATTAGCATAATATCTGAATTCTTTTTTGCTTAATTGATCCATGGCAACAATCACATACTATCTTATTTATCTTGATTAAAGCTAAATTTTAAATAATCCTCAAAAAATCTTATGAAAATTGAACTAAACGAAAATAAAGTTTTCTTTAATAACGGCGAATCAGTTCAAGAGATTCACCCTTTTTGGTTAAGGGAAAGAGTCGATGGAGATGAATTTTTGGACAAAGGCACACAACAAAGATTGTTTGATCCATCAACAATGAATGGAGAAATAATTATAAAAAAAGCTCAGATAAAAAATGGTTTTCTTGAAGTTGATTTTAATGATGGAGTAAACTCTAAGCTTGATATAACTAAACTCGAAACTGAATTTTCAAATAAAGATACTGTAATTAAATCAATTCCCAAAAAAAAATGGGATTCTACTTTAAAAAATATAAAGAATTTTGAATACAAAGAAGGTTTTTTTGAATCAAAAGAAATGTATGATTTATTAGTTTCATTTTACGAATTTGGTTTTGTTGTTATAAAAAACGTTCCTACAGAAAATAATTATATTGTTAAATTTGCAAATTCAATTGGTAGTGTAAGAAGGACTAACTTTGGAGAACATTTCAATGTTAAGTCAAAATCAAATCCAAATGATTTAGCTTATACAACATTACATTTAAGTCCTCATACTGATAATCCCTATAGAAATCCAGTGCCTTGTATTCAGCTATTACATTGTATTGAAAATGAAGTTAAGGGAGGTTTTTCAACACTTGTAGATGGATATACTGTAACTGAAAATCTTAAAAAAGATAATCCTGAATTTTATAAAATCCTTTCTGAAGTAAAAGTTAGATTTAAATTTACTGACAGAAGCGTAATGTTAGAGGATTGGTCTGAATTAATTCATTTAGATGATAATAAAGAATTTAAACAAGTAAGATTTAGTCCAAGGCTAGACTATGTGCCAGTGTTAGAAAAAAATAAATTGGATTTATACTATAAAGCAAGAAAAAAATTATCTGATTTATATAACTCTGAAAAAAATAGAATAGAATTTAAATTAACTCCAAAAGATCTTATGATGATGGATAATTACAGAGTTTTGCACGGAAGAACTAAGTTTGATCCAAAAGAAGGAAAAAGATTTCTACAAGGTTGTTACATAGATTTTGATAGTACAGAAGGTAAATTAAGACATTTAAAAAGAAAATTTAAGCTTTGACGCTTCGAGATTCTTTAATTGCTGGATTAGTTCCAATTTTTTTAGGATTTGGTTTTGTTATCGCAAAACCTGCTATGGAGTATTTACCTCCATTTTTATTGATGGGGTTACGATTTACTTTTGTAGCATTACTTTTAGTTTGGTGGTTTCCAATACCAAGAGGATATCTTAAAAAAATTTTTTTTGCTTCTCTCATAGCAAATACAATACAATATAGTATCACTTATACTGGTTTAGATTTAATAGATGCTTCAGCGGCAGTTTTACTTGTTCAAACTGAAGTTCCTTTTGGAGTTGTATTTGCATACTTCATGCTTAAAGAAAAACCAACAGTGAGGGCTTTAATAGGAATAGCTATTGCATTTGTTGGTGTATATATTTTAACTGGATCTCCTAATTTAGATGGTAAAGTTCTTGGCATATCATTAACAATTATAGGATCTGCTGTTTGGGCTTTAGGACAAGTTTTGGTAAAACCATTAAGTAAAGAAATACATCCATTAGCACTTGTTGCTTGGTTAGGTTTGTTTTCTGGACCAATATTAATTGGGCTTTCTGCTATATTTGATGGGAATACAATCAACTACTTTAAAAATGCAAGTTTTGAAAGTTGGATGATAGCAATTTACCTAGGATTTATTATGCAACCAATAACTTATGGTTGCTTCTATTATGTTTTAAAAAGAAATCCTTTATACAAAGTTCTCCCTATAGTAACTATGGGTATACCACCAACCGGATTATTAGCTGCAATTTTTCTTTTAGGAGAAGAACCAACCAAAGAATTATTTATTGGTGGGGTCGTAATTATAATTGGAGTGATCTTAATAGTATTTACTAAACCAGAAAAAAAATAATTTTAAATTATTTTATTTATTTCTTCTTCAGCTTTTTTAATTGATCCTTCATAATCAATTGACATTTGATCTGCTGAAATCGTTTGAATATTTTTAATTCCAAAAAAATTTAGTACGTGTTTAAGCCAAGGAGTTAAATAATCATCTTTACTCCCTACTCTTGTTCCACCAGAAGTAATTACTAGGTATACTTTTTTGCTTTCTAAAAGTCCTATTTGTTTTCCTTCTTGAGAGTATTTAAAAGTTGATTTTACTCTTGCAGCAAGATCAGACCAAGCTTTTAGAGTTGCGGGTGGACCAAAATTATATATTGGTGTTGAAATTATTATAATATCACTTTCTTTTAATTCCTTTACTAATTTGTCAGATAATTCAAACATTTTTTTATGTTGGTCCGTTCTTTCATTCTCAGGTATGGACATTCCAGATTCTGTAAGACCAGCCACAAAAAGCATCTCATCATCTAAATCTCTATAAATAACTTCATCTTCTGATTTTTTAATTTTCTCTAGAAGTTTTTTTGCTAATTCTCTTGAAGCAGATCCTTTTTTTCTAGCACTACAGTCAATTTGATAAATTTTCATAATTAAGTTTTATCCAAAATTTTGCAGGAATGGAAAGATATTTAAAATATAATAACCCAAAGTCTGCAGTTGATTAGTTAAAATCAAAATACCCGTGATAAGCAAAATTATTCCGCCTATTTTTGATACTAAATTAATATTCTTTTTAAAGTTTTTAGAAAATATCAAAAATCTCTGTATTAAGTATCCTGATAAAATAAATGGAATAGCTAAACCTAATGAGTAAAAAAATAATAGTAATATTCCTTTATTAATACTCTCCTCTGTTGCTGCTAAAGCTAAAATAGAACCTAAAATTGGACCAATGCAAGGAGTCCATCCAAAACCAAAAGCAGCTCCGATAAGTATAGGGCTAAATATATTTTTATTAGTATTTGCTTGAATTCTTTTTTCATAATTCAAAAACTTTAAATTTATTACGCCGATTATATGGAGTGAAAAAATAATAATAATAACTCCAGCTAGTATTCTTAATTCAAAAGAATTTTGAAGTAATAATTGGCCCAAAAAAGTTGATGCCGCTCCAAAAATTATAAAGACAATAGAAAAACCAAAGGTAAATAAAATAATTGGTATTAAATTAATATTTTTTTTCTCAATTAATTCATTAAGTGAACTTCCAGAAATATATGAAATATAGCCTGGAATAAGAGGTAAAACACAGGGTGATAAAAAACTAATAAGTCCAGCGCCCAAAGCAATAAATAATTCAAACATATTTTATATTTTAAATGATTTAGAAACTTTTCCTTTTGAGTTTGTTTTTATACTAAATAATGACCCAGAAAGACTAAATTTTTTTATTTCTTTTTTTTTCATTCCTTTTAACGCAGATGTTACAAAAAGCTCGTTTTTATTAATTCCACCAAATGTACAATTTGTAATATTTTTTGCTGGCAATTTAATTTTATGTATTCTGGTTCCTTTTAGATTATAAACTGTAATACATCCACCGCCAAAATGACATACCCAAATATTTTTTTTAGTATCTATTGTCATTCCATCGGGTGAACCATCTTTTTTGGAAAATTTTATAAATTTAGTTTTTTTAACTATTTTAAAATTATTATTTATCTTAATTTTAAATATTATTTTTCTTCTACTATCGGTATGTAAAAAAGTATCCTTATTAATAAATGCTGGTCCATTTGTTATATAATAATTTGTATCAACTTTATGAAGAATTAACTTTTTGTCTAAGCAATATAAAGACCCATTTTTTATTTTTCTTTCTGGATTGTCCATTGTACCAAACCAAAGTCTCCCCTGAAAATCAGTCTTTCCATCATTTATTCTATTCAAAGGTTTATTTTTTTCAATTTCAATCGATTTTATAATTTTTTTAGTTTTTAAATTAACAAATCTAAGTTCTGATTTTAAACCAAGTATAAAAATATTTTTTTTAACGTGAGTTAGAAACCCAATTTCTTTATTTACTTTTATAATTTTTTTTTTTTTAGAATTTATATTTAAAACTAAAATATTCTTTTTTTTAATATCAACAAAATAAATAGAATTGTGTGAAGGCACCCATAAAGTTCCTTCTCCTAATATAGTTTTAGACTTCCAAATTGCCTTAGTTTCTGATGTTTTAATTTTCAAATGATTCTGATACCACTTTTGAATTTTGTTCACCTAAATTATCAATTAATAGTCTCATTTCATCACCTGATTTAAGAAAAACTTGTGGCTTCATTCCCATTCCAACTCCTGCAGGGGTTCCTGTTGTAACCAAATCTCCTGGCTGTAAAGACATAAACTTACTCAGATAAGAAATTAAAAAATTTACATTAAAAATCATATTCTTTGTGTTGCCAGATTGCATTTTTTTTCCGTTCACTTCTAAATTTAAATTCAAATTATTGATATCTGGAATTTCGTCTTGAGTTACTAAATAAGGTCCCGTTGGTCCAAAAGTGTCGCCTGACTTTCCTTTAACCCATTGACCTGATTTCTCAAGTTGCCATTCTCTTTCACTAATATCATTAACAATACAGTAGCCTAATATATGGTTTGGCGCTTCTTTCTCGGTAATATTTTTTGCTTCTTTTCCAATAACCACTGCCAACTCTACTTCCCAATCTAATTTAAAAGAGTCTTTTGGCATTTCTATATCGTCATTTGGACCTATAATACTACTGGTCGCTTTCATGAAGACTATAGGTTCTGTTGGTGGTTTTGCTCCTGTTTCTTTTGCATGATCAGAATAATTTAGTCCTATTGCAACAAATTTTCCTGGTTTGTTTATACAAGAGCCAATTCTTTCACTATTTTTTATTATAGATAATGTTTCTAAATTTATATTTTTTAATTTTGTAATTGTTTCAAGTTTTAAATTATCTGAATTAAAATCTTTGATATTAGAGCTTAAATCTCTAATCACATTATTACTGTCTAATATAGCTGGTTTTTCATTTCCTTTTTCACCAACTCTTAATAATTTCATTTATTTTTAATCCTATTTACAATTGATTTAGCTCCATCACTCATAAATATATTGTCGCTACCAACTGTTACTATCTGAAATCCGATATTAATCATTTTTTTTGCGTATTCTGGAGTAGCATTATGAATTCCAGCTACTATATTATTTTTTTTTGCATGATTTAAAATATTTAAAGTTTGTTCATAGGTTGGGTGACCCTCTGGTTTATCAAAACCAGCTTTTTCTCCAATTGATAAACTTAAATCTGAAGGACCGATATAAACTCCATCAAGACCTGGGGTTTTCATTATTTTATCCAAATCGTTTAAAGCTTCTTTTGTTTCTATCATTACAATTTTTAAAATTTCATCATTCGCATGATCTACATAATCATTTCCTCCATACATAAAACCTCTGGTAGGACCAAAGCTTCTATAACCTTTGGGTGGATACATGCATGCTTGAACAAATTTTTCTGCTTGGCTTCTGTTGCTTACCATTGGACAAATTACCCCGTAAGCTCCATAATCAAGAACTTTCATTATTTGATCTGGTTCATTCCAGTTTAATCGAGCCATTGGAACAACCTCAGTTGTTGAGATTGCTTGAAAGATTGGTAAAATATCTGATTGGCTGATAGCGCCATGTTGTAAATCTATAGTTAAGGAGTCCCATCCTTGATGGGCCATTGCTTCTGCAGAATATGAGCTAGGTATTTCTATCCACCCATTGATGGCTGCTTTTCCTTCTTTGAATAAATTTTTAAGCTTATTTTTTCTCAATTTAACTAACCTTTGATACCAAGGTGTGTGTATTTAACATTCAAATAATCTTTAATCGCCATTGAACCACCTTCTCTTCCATATCCGGTTTGTTTTATTCCTCCAAAGGGTGCTTCTGCTATAGCTACTAGAGGAGTATTAACTGCTACGGTACCTGTTTCCATTAGTTCTGATGCTCTATGAGCTTGTTCCATTGAATTTGTGCATATGTAACTACTTAGTCCTAAATCATTATTATTTGCTCTTTCAATTACTTCATCAAATGATTTAAAAGATAACATTGGTACCAATGGACCGAATGGCTCTACTTTCATAATTGTATAATCATCTTTTACATTATCAAAAATTGTTGGTTCATAATAAAAACCTTTATTAAATCCAGCAGGTCTTTTTCCACCTAATAATACTTTTGCGCCTTCTTTTTTTGTTGTTTCTACTAATTCTTCAACTTCATTTAATCTTTTTTTTGTTGTTAAAGGACCAAGTTGAACACTTGGATCCATACCATCACCTATTTTTAATTTTTTTGTTTTTTCAATAAACAAATTAACAAATTCATCTTTTTTCTTTTCTTGAATATAAAATCTATTTGGTGAAATACAAACTTGTCCATTATTTCTATATTTTGCAGAAATTGCCATATCAGTAGCTTTTTGAATATCTGCATCATCAAAAACAATAAATGGAGAATGACCACTAAGTTCCATTGTAACTCTTTGTACCTTATCAGCTGCTTGTTTAAGAATTAATTTTCCAACCCTTGTTGATCCAGTTACTGAAATTTTTTTAATTATATCTGATGAAATTAATTGTTGTGCAATACTTGGGGGATCTCCAGATAATAAATTTACTACTCCAGGAGGAACTCCACATTCTCTACATATATCGATAAGTTCCATTACTGTTCCTGGCGTTATAACATCTGGCTTAACTATTACCGAGCATCCTGCTGCTAAAGCTGTCGAAATTTTTCTTGAAGACAAAACTAATGGAAAATTCCAAGGTGTTAAAGCTGCAACAACTCCTATTGGTTGATAATAAACATGTACTCTTGTATCTGCAAATCTACTTTCAACTGTTTGTCCATAAATTCTTTTTGTTTCTTCAGCGTTCCATTCAAAAATATCTGCCGCTCCACCAACTTCACCTTTGGCTTCCGCAAACGGTTTACCTACCTCGAGAGTCATCCATTTAGCTAGGACATCTTGTTTTTCTCTCATCTTGTCTGCTATTTTTCTAATAATATAAGATCTTTGCCATGGTGGTGTTTGCTTCCAAACTTCTAAACCTTTTGCAGCAGATTTTAATGCTTTATCAACATCAGCAGGTGTTGCTTTTGATGCATGACCTATAACTTCTTCATTAGCTGGATTAATAACTTCGTATGTTGATTTGTCAGACGACTGTTGCCATTTACCATCAATAAATTGTCCAAATTTTTCGTACATAATTTTAAAATTTAACCTGAAGTTGATTATAAAAAATTAACAAAATTTTAACAAATATGTTTTAATGTTTCAAATAATAAAAGGAGAAATCAATGGCTAAATTTATAACATTAGGATGTTACACTGCAAAAGGTCTAGCTGGATTTGTAAGTAATCCAGGTACAGATAGAAAAGCAGCTACATCTGCATTAGCTGCTTCGGTTGGGGCAAAAGTGACTCGTTATGCTGGACTAAGAGGTAAGTATGATTTTATGGCAGAAATAGAAGGTACTTTTGAACAATGTGCTGCTGCTGCAATGACTGCAGTAGGAAGTGGGGCTGTTTCTGATTTTACAATTTTAGAAGATGTAGATCTGAATAAAATTGCTGAGACTGCTAAGAAAATGGCTTCAGGATATAAAGAACCTGGTAAATAAAAAAACAGATATTTAACTTCCAGTTTTTTTTAAACTGGAAGTTAGGTGTCTTCATATAAAGTAGGAAACATTTCACCCCCTAAAGGGTCACCATTTTTATATCCAGCGTCTTGCATGGCTTTTCTATAATTATAACTAGTCCAATCTCCAATATAACTTATTTTTGCATCTTCTTTTGCTACTCTTAATGTATATCGACTTAATGTTTTGTTTGGTATAGATGGACTAAGAGCACCATGTAGTGTTCTCATATCAAAAATTACACAGTCTCCCAAATCACAATCCCAATTTAAAAATTCATATTTCTCTTTATTTCCTAAAATATCTGGAGGAGTTTCGTATTTTTTTCCATTAATTATACATTCATCTCCTTCTATTTTGTGACCATCTTTAAAAAGAACCCTTAAAAACAATTTATTCCATAAATGTGATCCTTTTACCCACGCAACACCCTCATCCTTTTTACTTGGTTGAAGTGGTAGCCAAAGTACACACATTGTGCCTTCCATATCGAAATAACTAACATCATGATGAAAAGGAGTTTTTGATTTAGAACCACCTTCTCTTAAAAACCAATTATCCATAACAAGGTTTATTTTTTTTGCTGACATTAACTCTGATGCTATTTTTGCATAAGGTGAATTGAATACAAAATCTGTAAATTCTGGAACCAAATGCCAGGTCCAATAATCTTCTAAATAAGCAGGAACACCTTTTTCTAATGTATGAGATTTAAATCTTGGACTTGGTTTTTTTATATCTTTTTCTATTCCAGTCTGAAGTTTTTTTATCCAACTAGCATCAAATTTTCCTTTTAAAAATACCGCTCCATCATTTTTAAAATTATTTATTTCAGTGTCAGTTAAAATTTTACTCATTTGCCTGCAGTGTTTGCTACAAAATAAGATACAATTTCTATTTCTTCTTTTGTTAAAATTTCCTCTTCTCCGTAGGCAGGCATAACTCCAAGTCCATACGTGACCATTTCAACTACTGATTCAATTGTAAGATCTACAGTATCTAGATTAGGTCCAACATTTCCTTCTGATCCTGCTGCTTTAAGAACATGACACCCTGCACAACCTGCTGTCTCGTTAAAAATTTCAAGTCCTTTTATCATTTTAGCGTCGTCTGCTATCAAGCTTTGAGGACTTAAAAAATATACGTAAACTAAAATTAATAAAAATTTTGCAATTTTCATTAATTAATTTTATGACTTTTTGTAAAATTATACTACAGTAATATTAACGCTATGATCTTTCCAACCATTGTGAGCATAACCTCTTCTATTTTCCATTCTTAACTCTGGTTGTTTATCTGGGCCGTTAGATGCTAAGCTAGCAATATTATATGTACCTGAAGCTAAAGTTGTTTCTAACACAAACTGTCTCCAAGCATACTTTCCAAGATCAGGACCAACGAATTTTGCTCTCTTCCAACTTTTTCCACCGTCTACTGAGACTTTAACACTTCTTACTTTTCTTGTACCGCCCATTGCTACTCCAACTATCTGAACTTTTCCAGCTTTGACCGTTCCTGTTTCATCTGTGGGTCTTGTTATCCATGATTTTACAGGCATCTCCCAACAAGAAGGATACTGAGGTCCTTTTTTCCCTATTGGCGAAATCCTATAACTAGTTTTCATATATTTTACAGATGACTCTTCTGTAGTAAAAGCGACTTTTCCAAGATGTTTAACATTATTAATTCCAAAATATCCTGGAGTAACCATTCTTAAAGGTCCACCATGAGCATTAGGTAGTGGAACTCCGTTCATTTCCCACGCTAACATTGCATCTTGGTAAACTTTCTTCGGAACTGATCTTTCAACCATTGCTTTTTTTGGATCTAAACCAGTAGGTTCATGATCGACTCCTGCTGATGTCATAAATACTGCATCACCATTTATTCCACCACACGCCTCAACTACTTTCATTAGCGGCACGCCAGTCCAAAGAACACAGGCTGCTGCTCCCGTTTTCCATTGAGATCCTCGTACCTTGTGTTCAAAAAAACCTCTTCCATTTCCTGAGCACTGCAAAATTGTAGCCATTGTAGTGTGTCCTAATTTTTTTAATTGCCCTAATGTAAAAGTTTTTGGATTCTTTACTCCTTGGATAGAAACTTTCCAATTATTTTTATTGCCAATTTGATAATCCGTCATTGTCGGCATATTATTTCTTATGTATACATTTCTATTTGGGGTTATAAGACTTTCACCTATAGCGCTCCTATGAGTTTCAATTCCTTTGTCAGAATGAACTATTAGAGCATCTCTATCTTTCCAGCTTATAAATTCTGGTAAACCTTTTGATCCTTCGGTATGATTTGCATTTACTATACTTATAGGAACAACTGATGCTGTAGCTGCTATACCAGCTAATGACGCTGTTCCTGTTAAAAAATTCCTTCTATTTAAATTTAATTTTTGTTTTTTTTTGTTCATATAATCCCTCCAAGGCTAATTAGTATCGTTCTAATGTAATGATACGTTACCAAAAAAAGTAAAGTTGAAAAATAAAAAAAAAATATATTTTCAATCCTCAGTTTTACAATTTTAAGTTGTATAAAAAAACAATTATGTTTGTTTTGCTATTAATTTTTAAATTTAATAATTAATTTTTCTAGTATAGATTTATTTAATGCAGCATCATCTTCAAGATAACTTTGGGAGAACATTTCCTTACATAAGAATGTCAATTACTGACGTTTGTAATTTTAAATGTGGTTATTGTTTACCGAATGGCTATCAAGTTGACAAAAGTGATAATAGAAAATTCCTTCATCTGGACGAAATTAAACGTCTTGCCAAATGCTTTTCTGAATTGGGAGTTAGTAAAATTAGAATTACTGGTGGTGAACCAACTGTAAGAAAAGATTTTTTTGAAATTATTAAAGTTTTAAAATTTGATGCTGGAATAAAAAAAGTTGTAATAACCACAAATGGTTATCATCTTGATAAAAAAGCAAAGTTATTAGTAGATAGTGGCTTAAGTGGAATAAATATAAGTATAGATAGTCTTGACCGTGAAACTTTTAAAAATGTTACTGGTCACGATAGATTGCCGGAAATTTTACAAGGAATAAAGAATTTACATGAGTTAGGTTTTGAAAATATCAAAATTAATGCCGTTTTGTTAAATGGAATTAACGCTTCAGAAAAAGATTTTGATGTATGGTCAAAATTTATTCAAAAAAATAAGGTTAATTTTAGATATATAGAACTGATGCAAACTGGGGATAATTTAGAATATTTTAATAAGTACCATGTACCATCAAAAATATTTAAAAACTATCTAGATAAAAATAAATGGATTTACCAAACTTTAGGAAAAGATTCCGGCCCAGCACTAAATTACATAAACCCTGAATACAAAGGTAAATTTGGAATAATTGCTCCTTATTCAAAAGATTTTTGTAAAACTTGTAATCGTTTAAGGATTACTTCTAGAGGAGATTTGAGGCTTTGTTTATTTGGAAATACTGGAATAAGTGTAAGACATTTGTTGCAAAAAGACGATCAACTTAACGAATTAAAAGATCTTATATTGAAACAAATGCAGTTTAAAAAAGAGTCTCATTATTTAGAACTTGGAGATACAGGTTCAACTAAAAATTTATCTAAAACAGGAGGATAATTGACTAAATTAAAAATAGTAAATCAAGATGAATTAAAAGATTGGGCAAAAGAAATTTTTAAAAAAAATTCATTTAATATGGTTGATGTTTCTTCAAAAAAAGAAACATTTAGAAGAGCTCTTGCATCAGGGAAAATTTTTGTTGGGAAAGAAGTTTTTAATATGATTAAAAATAAAGAAATGCCCAAGGGGGATCCTATAACACTAGCAGAAGTTTCGGCTGTGTTAGGTGTTAAAAAAACAAGTGAATTAATTCCCTTATGTCATCCTCTTCCAATAGATCACACTGCAACTAAAATTATTATGCACAAAGAAGATTCTTCTTTAGAAGTATTTTGTGTTGTTTCGGCGGTTGCAAAAACAGGTGTAGAGATGGAAGCAATTATGGGAGTTAATGCGGCACTGATTACAATTTACGACCTAAGTAAAATTGTAAACCCACATCTAAAAATTGATAATGTTAAATTATTAATTAAAGAAGGTGGCAAGAGTGGATTATGGACCAATCCAGATGGACTTCCTAAATTTTTAGAAAATATTTTTTAATTATGAAAGTTAAACTTGAGCTTTTTGGAGCAAGTAGAGATTTAAGTGATAAAGATTTTTTAGAATTTAATATTGAAAAAAAGATTTCAATTAAAGATTTAAAGAAAAAAATTATTAATTATGTTGATGAAAAGTTTAAAGGAAATGAAAATTATAAAAAAATAATTGAAACCTCAGCTTTCTGTTCAGAAGATAATAATATTATTTCCGAAAATTATAAAATTACAAAAGATCAAAAAATTGGAATTATTCCCCCTATTGGAGGCGGTTAATGCTTCATGCAAAAATAATAGATCTTAAAAAAGAGAAAATAGAAGTTAATAAAGCTGAAAAATTTATATTTTCATCTAAATTTGGTGCTTCATTAATTTTTAAAGGAACTGTTAGAGAAACTAATGAAAATAAAAAAGTAACAGGAATTACTTATGATAGTCACGATTCGATGGTGATTAAAAGTTTTGAAGAAATTTACAACGAAGTTGATCAAAAATTAAAAATTAAAGACAAAGCAGTTTATATAGAACACGTAAAAGGATATTTGGGATTAGGAGAAACAAGTATTATTATTGCAGTTGCTTGTCCTCATAGAGCAGAAACTTATATTCTTTCTAGATACATAATTGAAGAAATTAAGAAAAGATCTCCAATTTGGAAAAAAGAACATTATGAAAATGAAGAAAGTGAATGGCTAAAAGGAAATCCTATACAAGCTAATTAAAATCTTTTCTCAAATCTAAATCTTTAAAAACTCTTTTGCTTAAAACTTTTATAAAATTAGTATTATTTTTTAATCTTTTGACCATAAATTTAGCTCCAACATCGCCCCTCATTCTTCTAAATTTTTTTAATACTGAGATATCAAAACCTATTGGATTACCAATTTTATTTTTAAATTTTAACGCATGAACTAAATTTTTTTTTTTAATTATTGAATTGTAGATTTTATTAACATCTGTAGCTTTTATAAATGGCATATCTGATTGAACAATTATAAATCCTTTATCTTTTTTCGATATTTTTTTTAACCCAATATTAATTGATGAAGATATTCCTAATTTAAATTTTTTATTTAATACAAAAATATTCTTTTTATTACTCTTAATTGCTTTTTTTACTTCTTTATGCTGATAACCAAGAACAATGACAATTTTTTCTACTTTACTCTTAAATAATGCTTGTAGAGAATGATTAATTAAAGCTTTATTTTTAAACTTTTTAATTAATTTGTTTTCACTTTTAATCCTTTTAGATTGTCCTGCAGCTAATAAAATAGCTTTAATCATTTTTTATAAGTTTCGGAAACTAACTGGGCTATAACAGACAGTGCTATCTCTGGAGCTGATCTTCCACCTAGTTTAATACCAATTGGACCGTGTATTGAATTAATTTGGTCGCTATTAAATCCCGCATCTTTTAATCTTTGACATCTGTTTTCATGAGTTTTCTTACTACCTAACGCACCTATATAATAAAATTTTTTATTAAGAGCGTGTTGTAATGCTGGATCATCTATTTTGGGATCGTGAGTTAATGCAATCAGTGCAGAATTTTCATTTGTTTCTATTTCTTTAAAAGCTTCATCTGGCCATTTATTGATAATTTTCATATCAGGAAATCTTTGTTCCGATGCAAAATATCCACGAGGATCTATAATAGAAATTTCAAAGTTCAAGCTTTTTGCAAAATCTACCAGATATTGAGCTATATGAACTGCTCCTACAATAATAACTTTTATAGGTCTAATATATGTTTCGATAAAAATTTCAGTATTTTCTATTACTCCATTTTTTTTTAATTTAAAAAAATTATTAATTTGCTCTTTATGAATTTCAAATTCTTTGCTTAATGATTTTCCAGGTTCATATATTTCACTCAAACCATTTTCAAGATTAGTTATAATTGCAAATTCTATCTTTGAAGCCTTTTTTTTGATTATTTCCTTAAGTTGAGAATGTTTCATTTAAGCAATAAAAAAATGGTAGATTAAAAGTCCAATGATTAAGCCTTTAATAAACGTTATCCAAAGCACTGCATAATCTGAAAGATTAAGATTTTTTTTCCACCAGTCTATATATTTTTTATGTATCTCAATCATAAATTTAACTTATCTGCTCCAAATAAACTGCTATTTCGCCACCACATGCAAGCCCAACTTCCCAGGCACTTTCATTAGAAACTTTAAATTCAATTTTTTTACATGGTTTATTGTCTTTAATTAAACCAATGCATTCTCTTACTACTGCAGACTCTACGCATCCACCAGAAACAGAGCCTGAAAAATCTCCTGTTTCATTAACAATCATTCTGCTTCCGACTTTTCTGGGTGATGAACCCCAGGTTTGAATTACTGTAGCAAGAACAACTTTTTGGTTAGCATTTAACCAATCATTTGCTTCTTCTAAGATTTTTTCATCAAATGAATTTTTCATTAGATGTAAAGGTATTACTGAAAGAAATATTTAGCAAGCATCAACAGCTTTTTTAGCAAAAGCTTTCACCATATTTGCTCTGTAATCTGAAGAAGCATGAATATCTGAGTTCATTCCTGATGAAGATATTTTAACACTATCTATGGCTGATGAAGAAAAATTCTTAGTTAATGCCCCTGCTAAATCTTTATCATTATATACACATGACTTAGCTCCAGTTACTCCAACGTTTATTCCTGTTTTATGTTTTGCAACATAAACACCTATTATAGCATATCGCGAAGCTGGATTTGGTAATTTTTGATAACTTGATTTTTCAGGTATTGAAAATTCAATTGCCTCTATAACTTCAGTGCTCTTAAGACAAGTTTCAAACATCCCTCTAAAGAATTTTTCTGCATCAATTGAACGGTTATTTGTATGTATAGTTGCATTTAAAGCAATACATGCTGAAGGATAATCTGCAGCAGGATCATTATTTGCTATAGAACCACCAATCGTACCTCTATTTCTTACTTGTGGATCACCAATACCTTCAGCAAGGGCTGCTAATGAAGGAATTGCTTTTTTAACATCTTTTGAACTTGCTACTTCAGAATGTTTTGTTGTTGCTCCTATTGTAACTGTTTTTCCAGATACTTTAATTCCTGATAGTTTTTTTATTCTTTTAATATCAATAATATCTTTGTAAGAAGCTAAGCCTAATTTCATTGAAGGTATTGTTGTCATTCCTCCAGCTAAAAAAGCTGAATTAGATGATGCTAGCTTTGATGCTTCTTTTACATCTTTTGCAGAATGATAATTAAATGTTTTCATAATTTCCCTTAAGCCGCCTTAGCATTAGATTTTTTCATTTCTTTACATGCTTTCCAAACTTTTTCCGCTGTTGCAGGTAAAGAAATTTCTTTTCCACCAAGTGCATTTATAACTGCGTTCATTACTGTTGGTGTTGCAGCTATAGTTCCTGCTTCTCCACATCCTTTAACTCCCAATGGATTAGTAGTAGCCTTTGTACAAGTAAATCCCAAATTAAAGTCTGGAAGATCGTCAGCTCTTGGCATTGTATAATCCATATAAGAAGCTGTAATTAATTGGCCTGAATCGTCATATTGAGCATTCTCATATAAAGCTTGCCCAATTCCTTGAGCTAGTCCGCCATGAACTTGTCCTTCAACAATTAGTGGGTTCACTATAGTTCCAAAATCATCAACCGCTGTGTATTTATCAAGTTTTACATGACCTGTTTCAGGATCTATTTCAACTTCACAAATATGAGATCCTGCTGGAAAAGAGAAATTAGCAGGATCAAAAAAAGAAGATTCTATCAATCCTGGTTCATCTCCTTCTGGCAAAGGCGATTTAACTTCGTCTCTTACTCCAGGTAGATAACTTGCAAAAGCAACTTCTCCAATTGTTTTCTTTTTATTTGATTTTGCAACAACAAATTCACCATTTTTAAAATCAACTTCATCAGGACTTGCTTCAAGCATTTTAGCAGCAATTCTTTTTCCTTTATTAACTATTTTTTTGCAAGCATTAACTATTGCTATTCCTCCGACAGTTAAAGATCTTGAACCATACGTTCCCATACCAAATGTACCTTTGTCAGTATCACCATGAACAACATCAACATTCTCAATTGGAACACCTAGTTCATCAGCTGCAATTTGTGCAAACGTAGTTTGGTGACTTTGTCCATGACTATGAGAACCAGTGTAAACTGTAACTTGTCCTGTTGGATTAAATCTTACTTCGGCAGACTCCCATAAACCTACTCCACAACCTAGCATCATCACTACAGGTGATGGTGCAATACCGCATGCTTCAAAATAAGAAGTAACTCCTATTCCTCTAAGTTTGCCTTTTGATTCAGATTCTTTTTTTCTAGCAGCAAAACCATCGTAATCTGCCATTTCTTTTGCTTTGTTTAATCCAGCAACATAATCACCTGAATCTATCTGGTGAACTAATGTTTGTTTAAATGGAAATTCTGTAGGGAAGTTTTTCATTCTTATTTCAATTGGATCCATACCTAATTCCATTGCAGCTTTATCTACAATTCTTTCAATTGTGTAAGTAGCTTCTGGTCTCCCTGCTCCTCTATAAGCATCTACTGGTGCAGTATTTGTATATACTGCTTTAACATTAGAATATGCAGCAGGCATTATATAAACTCCTGTTGCACATGGTCCAAATAAATATGTTGGAGTTACAGTTCCAAATACTCTTGCATAAGCTCCAAGATTTGCAATTGTTTCATTTTTAAATCCTAAAAATTTACCATCGTTAGTAACTGCTAATTCCGCGTGAGTAATATGATCTCTTCCATGGGTATCTGTTAAAAAAGACTCTGTTCTTTCAGCCACCCATTTAATAGGTCTTTCTATTTTTTTTGAAGCCCAGCTACAAACTATTTCTTCGTTATATAGATTAATTTTTGATCCAAATCCTCCACCTACATCTGGTGCAACAACTCTTAATTTATTTTCAGGAGCAACACCTCCAAAAGCTGACATAATCAGTCTTGATAAATGTGGATTTTGACTTGTAGTATAACAAGTTATTTCTTCAGAAGCTGTGTTATAGTCTATTACACAAGCTCTTGGCTCCATTGCATTTGGAATAAGTCTATTATTTACAATATCTAATTTTATTATCTTATCTGCTTTATCAAATGCTTCTTTAGTTTTTTGTCTGTCACCAAGTAGCCAGTCATAACAAAGATTTTTATCTATACCATCATGTATTGCTTCGCTATTCATTGCTTCGCCTAAATTGGAAACTGCCTTTAAAACTTTATAATCAACTTTTACTAATTCAGCTGCTAATCTGGCCTCATCTAAAGTTTCAGCAAAAACTACAGCTACAGGGTCTCCAACAAAATTAACACTATCTTTTGCTAATGGTGGGTTTGCAGGACATTTCATTTCTGAACCATCTTCACTTCTAATAGCCCAGCCAGCAATTAAACCTCCAATTTTGTCTTGCGCTATATGTTCTCCTGTTAAAATTTCTACTACTCCTGAAGATTTAAGTGCTTTAGAGGTATCAATTTTTTTTATTTTTGCTCTTGCGTGTGGCGATCTAATAAATATGGCATATGTTTGGTTAGCAATATTAATATCAGAAGTATATCTGCCCTTACCTGTCAAAAATCTTTTGTCTTCTTTTCTTTCAACTCTCGATCCTACTAGACTTGCCATTTTAACTCCTACATTTTTGAAGCAGCTTCTTTAACAGCTGCAACAATATTATGGTATCCTGTACATCTACAGATATTACCTTCCAACCAATCTCTTATTTCTTGATCGCTTGGGTTTTTTTTATTTTTTAAAAGATCAACTGCACTCATGACCATGCCAGGTGTGCAAAATCCACATTGCAATCCGTGCATTTTTTTAAATGCTTCTTGCATTGGATGTAGTTTTCCATTTGAAGCTAAACCTTCAATTGTTGTAACTTTTGAACCATCAAGGTCTGCTGCTAATGCTGTACAGCTTTTTATTGATTTTCCATCAACATGAACAACACATGCGCCACATTGGCTTGTATCGCATCCAATGTGTGTTCCTGTTAAATTTAATATATCTCTTAATAATTCAGATAGTGTCGTATGGTCTGAAATATCTTTAGTGACTTTCTTGCCATTTACTTCTAATGCAATCTTTGTCATAAGGTTCCGCTCCTTTTGCAAAAAAAATTAGATCGAGTTAAGCATACAATAATGTCGCACTCAACTTAAAAAAAAATAAAGATTCTAGTATTACGCGATTCAACTAATTAAATAAATCATGATAGCTGCGAATATTGCAACAGATATATAAATTAATGTTTTGTTTTGTGATTTTTTTTGACGAGGAATTTCATTTTTATCAGCATTTTCCTTTATAGTTTTTTTATCTTCTTTATCACTTGAGACTAATTCAGAAAACTTTCCAAAAAAAATATCAGCCATTTTTTTTGCAGTCATATCAATTAAACGTGAGCCAACCTGAGCAATTTTTCCTCCAACATTTGCTTCAACTGTATAAGAAAGTTTAGTGCCATTATCTTCATCCTCTAAACTAACTGTGGCTTCTCCATTAGCAAAACCTACTGGAGAGTTTCCTGAGCCAGTAATTTTGTAACTATGGGGAGGGTTTAAATCTTTAAGCTCAATATCTCCTGTAAAACTAGCATTAAATGGACCGATTTTGTTAGTTGCCGTTGCAGTAAACTCTGTTTCGGATTTTTTTATAAATTCTTCACAGCCCGGTATTGTTTTTTGCAAAATTTCAGGATTGTTTAATGCTTCCCAAACTTTTTGTTTTTCTAAGTTTATTTGATATGATCCAGAAAGTTTCATTAATACAATAAAACTTTAACACAAATAATTATGGATGATAATACAAAAAAGGAATTACAATCAGCAGCATTTGAAAGATTAATTGAACATCTTAGAGAAAGAAAAGATGTACAAAATTTAGATTTAATGAATTTAGCTGGATTTTGCAGAAATTGCTTATCAAAATGGTACAGGGAAGAAGCAGAAAAAAAAGGTATTTCAATATCAGATCCTGATGCAAGAGAACATGTATATGGAATGCCTTATTCTGAGTGGAAAGAAAAATATCAAAAGTAAATTTTATTAACTAGTGATAAAATTTCTTCCTTTAATATTTATTTTACTTTGGTCTTCAGCTTTTATAACAACAAAACCAATAGTTGATTACAGTGATCCTTTTGCAGCTTTAAGCTTTAGATTTTTAATAGTTGCAATAGGATTCTATTTTTTTTCATTGTTTTCAAAACAAAAAGTTTTGGTTCATTCAAAAAATATTTTACCATCAATTTCTACAGGAGTGCTTTTTCATGGATTTTATCTTGGTGGTGTTTTTTATTCAATTTCGATAGGTCTTCCTACGGGAATTGCTGCTTTAATAGTTACGCTTCAGCCTGTATTAACAAATGCTTTGGCTGGTCCTATTTTAAATGAAAAAATTACATGGAATAAATGGCTTGGAGTTTTTTTAGGATTTGTTGGAGCAGCTTTGGTTATTGGTTTTGATATAGGTAAATCTTTACCAACTTTTGGAGTTGTTGCTGTAATTATTTCTTTGATTGCAGTTACTTCTGCAACACTATGGCAAAAAAAGATAAGTAATAATTTGCCTTTATCGGTTAGCAATATGTATCAAGCCTTAGGAGGTTTTTTATTTCATCTATTTATAATTATTTTTTTCATTCAAAAACCATTTATAAATTTTTCAAAAACTTTTGTAATCGCAATAAGTCATCAAATATTTTTAGTTTCCTTTGGAGCATTTACTATTTTAATGTATTTAATAAAAAAAAATTCAGCAAGCAAAACTGTTTCCGTATTTTTTCTAATACCTCCTACTTCAGCTATTATGGCTTTTATTTTTTTAGGAGAAAATTTAGATTCTATAGATATATTTGGATTTTTAATTGCAACCTTAGGAGTTTATATTGCAACAAGAGAAAAAAATTAAAATTTTATTTTTCTTTAAGTCTTGGAAATAATTCTACAAAATTACAAGGTTTGTGATTAATGTCTAATTGATGTACTAAAATTTCATCCCAAGCATCAGTTACTCCTCCGGAAGATCCTGGTAACGCAAATATATATTTGCCATTAGCTAGTATTGCGCACGCTCTTGATTGAATAGACGAAGTACCAACAGTTTTTAAACTTATTGTTCTAAATATCTCACCAAATCCAGGTATGTATTTATCTGCTATTTCATCTAATGCCTCAGGTGTAATGTCTCTTCCTGTCAATCCAGTGCCACCTGTTGTTATTATTACATCAATCTTTTTTTTCTTGGTCCAGTCTTTTAATATTTTTTTAATTGCTTTTTTGCTATCTTTACAAATTTTTCTATCTACTAAATTATGATTAGCCTTGTTTATTTTATCTACTAAAATATTTCCCGACTTATCGGTTTTTAAAGTTCTTGTATCGGTAACTGTTAATAATGCTATATTTACATTCATAAAATTTAAATGATTATATTATCAATTTTATTTTTTGTAACTGCAATATTATATGCCAGTGTTGGTTTTGGTGGTGGGTCAACTTATCTAGCGCTTCTCCTAATATGGGGTGTACCCTACCATATTTTTCCAGTAATAGCTTTGATATGTAATATATTTGTTGTTTCAGGAAATAGCTTTAATTACATAAAGGCTGGAAATTTAAATTTAAAATTATTGATACCTTATTTAATAGGTTCAATTCCTCTAGCTTTTATTGGTGGTTCTTTAGAAATAGATAAAAACCTATTCGAAATTTTTTTATTTATAATCTTAGCAATTGCTGGAACACTACTTTTAATAAATTTTAAATCGTATGATGATAATAAATCGAGCTATAAAGATATTCCAATTTTAATATCAATTTTAATTGGAGGAATATTAGGTTTTGTTTCCGGAGTCGTTGGAATTGGGGGGGGAATATTTTTAAGTCCTATACTTTTTTTAATTAAAGCAGCAAAACCAAAACATATTGTTACAGCTGCTTCTTTATTTATTCTTATCAATTCTATATCTGGAGTTATTGGTCAATTAACTAAAAATGTAGTTTTAAGTGATATATCTAACTACTGGTATTTATTTTTAATAGTAATTATTGGTGGTCATATTGGTAATTTTATAAGTTTAAAAATATTTCCAACAAGGTTGCTTGCATTTGTTACATCTACCTTGGTATTATTCGTTGCTATTAGAATGGGTGTTAAATTATTTTTTTAATATGGATTTAAAGTATTTTAAAAAAACCAAAATTTTAGATGCTGGTATGGGTCAAGAGTTGCTTGCAAGAGGACTTATAACCAAAGGAACTCTTTGGTCGGCTACTTCATTAATAGATGAGAAGTTTAATAGCTTAGTAGTTGATACACATCTATCTTCTATTAGAGCAGGAGCCGATGTAATATTAACAAATACTTTTACTACAAGAAGAGTGAGAATGGTTCAAAATCAAGTTGGGGACCTTTTTCAATTTGCAAACCAAAAAGCTTGTGAGCTTGCTATAAAGGCAAGAGAATTATCAAAAAAAAATATTCTAATCGCAGGCAGTCTTCCTGCTCAAAACGATACATATGAGGTTGATAAAAGAGACAAAAATATAATTGAAAAAGATTTTTTTGATCAAGCTACTATTATTAATCCTTATATTGATTTTTTTTATTTAGATGTAATTTCTAGCGGAAGAGAAGTCGAGGTAGCATTAAATGTTATTGATAAATTAAATAAACCAGTTCTAGTTGGCTTACATTTAAAAAAAAATGGTATGCTTCCATCTGGTGAAACAATTACAGAAATAGTAAAAAAATATAAAAATACTAAATGGTTAGGGGTAGTTTCTGCATGCGTATCATTAGAAATAATAGAACAAACGGTGGATGAATTAAAAAGCTTAGATATACCATTTGGTTTTAAAGCAAATTTATGGGCTGTGGAAGAACCCTTGCCTGTGCACAGATTTAATACAGCTGGATATAATGAGATTGGGGAAAATCCAAATATTACTTTAGGAAAAAGAGAAATTACGGGTAAAGTTTTTTGTCAATTCGCAAAAAAAATTAGCAAAAAAGGTGCAACAATTTTAGGAGGTTGTTGTGAGACTGATTCATCTCATATTAAAGAATTATCTAAACTGAAGTAACTTTTGTTTTATTTGATGTTTTAACTAAATAAATTCCTAAAATAACTAATAGTAGTGAAACAATAACTTTTGAAGTTATAAGTTCATTTAAAAATATATATCCAAGAATAACTCCAAATATTGGAATTAAATAAGCAACTTGAGATTGGAAAACTAAACCATTATTTTTTAAAATATTAAATCTTAATAACCATGCAACTCCAGTAGGGAAAACTCCAAGGTACAATAATGCAATCATTGAATCTACACTTGGAGATAGATTCCAAGGTTGTTCAAAATACATTGAGATCGGAAATACAATTATTGATCCCCAAATTAATATTGATGCTGTAACATTTTCATTTTTCTTTTTACTTATTTTTAAAGTTAAAATTCCCCCAATAACATAACATGTAGAACCCAATAAAATTGAGAGAGCATAAAGTATATTTTCTGGATTAATTAATACCTTGTCTGAAAATAAAAAAACTATTCCTGAAAATCCAATTAATATTCCAACACTCTTAAACCAATTAAATTTTTCATTTTCAGTAAAAAAATGAGCAAGTATAGTTGCACTTAAAGGTGTAGTAGCCATAAGAATTGCAGCAAGATTACTTTGTACTTTTTGAACACCATAAGCGATTAAAAAAAATGGTATTACTAGATTTATGAATCCAATCGATGCAAACCATAACCAGTCTTTTGAAAATGCTTCAATCTTTATTCTTTTTGCTAAACACAAAAGTACAACTGGTATTGCACCAAGAAAAATTCTAAAAAATGCAATTGTTACAGGTCCAAAAGAATATGTTGCAATTTTAATATTAAAAAATGCAGATGCCCAAATCAAAGATAAGGTTCCTAGTAGTAAATAATCTAGGGTTTTTGGATTTCTCATTCAGATATATCTTTGACTGATCCTTTTGTAATTTTACAAAGATTATCAAAATTAATTTTGAAAATACTATAAGGATGACCTGCGGCCGCAAATAGATTTGTAAATCTTGCTAATGAATCGTCTATAAAAATATCAACTTTATTTAAATGACCCACTGGAGAAACTCCTCCAATTGTAAAGCCTGTTATTTCTTTTACTTGATCAGCGTTAGCCATACTTACATCTTTTTCATTTAGCAATTTTTTTATTTTATTTAAGGAACACCTCTTATCACCCGCAACTAAACATAACAAGAATGAGCTTTGTCTTCTAAGTAATAAGCTTTTTACGATAGAGCCAATTTCAGTTTTTAAACTTTCTGCAGCATCTTTTGCTGTTCTGGCTGTTGTATCCAAGTTTTGGATTTTTATTGATTGATCAAAATCATTCAAAACCTTCGATACCCTCTTTACCGATTCTTTATTTAATAAATCTTCCATTCAACTAATAATTGTAACAATTTGTGAATTGATAATTTCATATTAATAGCCATTTATCCATGTAAGAAATGCATAGGTGATATCTTATTATATTATCTTCTTATTACCGCATTTTTTGATAATAAGATCATATTAGTTAAAGAAATTATGAGTTCAAACAAAGTACTAAAATTAATGAAAGACAAAGAGATTGAATTTGTCGACTTAAGGTTCACTGATCCTAGAGGTAAATTACAACATTTAACCATGGACTCAACAATTGTTGATGACGACATGCTTAACGATGGTGTATTTTTTGATGGATCATCAATAGCTGGGTGGAAGGCTATTAACGAGTCAGACATGATTTTAAAACCTGATTTAAGTAGACAAGTAATTGATCCTTATACTTCACATAATACTCTTATTATTTTTTGCGATATCTTAGATGCAGTAAAAAAAACTCCTTATGAAAGAGATCCAAGAGGAATAGCTAAAAAAGCTGAAGCATATTTAAAAAAATCTGGCGTTGGTGATAAAGCTTATTTTGGTCCTGAGCCAGAATTTTTTGTATTTGATGATGTAAAAATAAAAAATGAAATGAATGAAATAGGATTTAAGATTGATAGTTCAGAAGGTCCTTACAATTCAGGTAAAAATTATGAAAATGGAAATATGGGACATAGACCTGGAGTAAAAGGTGGATATTTTCCAGTACCACCAGTTGACAGTGCTCAAGACATGAGGGGTGAGTATTTAAAAGGTTTAAGAGAAGTTGGTATTACAGTTGAAAAACACCATCATGAAGTGGCTCCAAGTCAACATGAACTTGGAATGTTATATAATACTTTAGTAACACAAGCAGATAATGTTCAGTTATATAAATATGTAGTTCAAATGGTTTCTCACTCTTTTGGAAAAACTGCAACCTTTATGCCTAAACCTGTAAAAGGTGATAATGGTTCAGGAATGCATACACACCAATCAATTTGGAAAGGTAAAACTCCAATATTTTCTGGAGATAAATATGCAGGTTTATCAGAAACTGCACTTCACTATATTGGCGGGATCTTAAAACATGCTAAAGCTATTAATGCTTTTTCAAATGCTACAACAAATAGTTACAAAAGATTAATTCCAGGATTCGAAGCTCCGGTTTTATTAGCTTACTCAGCAAGAAACAGATCTGCTTCATGTAGGATTCCAATTACATTAAGTAAAAAGGGTGCAAGATGCGAAATTAGATTTCCTGATGCTGCAGGAAACCCTTATTTAACTTTTTCAGCAATGTTAATGGCAGGATTAGATGGAATTAAAAATAAAATTAATCCAGGAAAACCTCTTGATGAAGATTTGTACGCTTTACCAGAAGATAAAGTAAAAAACATTCCAACAGTTTGTGGTTCTCTAAGAGAAGCCATGGAAAGTTTAGATAGAGATAGAGGTTTTTTAAAACAAGGTGGTGTATTTTCTGATGACCAAATCGATGCGTTTATTGCATTAAAATTTGAGGAAATTTACAACCTTGAACACACTCCGCACCCTATGGAGTTTGAAATGTATTACAGCTCTTAAATTATTTTTTACTTTTTAATATTTTATCGTCAGCAATTTTATTCTTATTAACACCTTTTTTTATAGTGTATTCTAAAGTACCGTGGGCCCCAGCTTCAACTGCTTTACGTTGAGTTCTGAATAGTTCCTTTTCCTTTTTGCTTTCTGCTAATTTGTTAGCGTGTTTTTCTAAATGTTTAGTATCTCTCATTAATAATCATTATATCTTAAATGATTCTCCACATCCACATCTTTCAGTTTCGTTTGGATTTTTAAAGACAAAAGATGAGGAAAATTCTTCTTTTTTGTAGTCCATTTCAGTGCCTAAAAGATACATAATAGCGCCAGGATCTACAAAAAGTTTCACCCCTTTTTCCTCAATTATTTCGTCATTTGGGTTAATTTCTTTTGTGTATTCCATTATATAAGACATGCCTGCACAACCACCAGATTTAACACCCACTCTTACTCCAACAGCATTACTTTCTGCTTTTGACATAATTTCTTTTATCCTTTGTGCAGCTTGATCGCTAAGTGTAATGACTTGTTTTATCATAAATTTAATTCTAGTTTTGCTGACTCTGTCATCATTGATTTATCCCATGGCGGTTCCCAAACTAAGTTTAAATCAACATCGTTCACTTCTTTTATTTCTTTAACACTATTTTTTACTTCATTTGGTAAACTTTCAGCAACTGGACAATTTGGAGAAGTTAAAGTCATATCTATTTTTACATTATTATCTTTGTCAACATTTATATCGTAAATTAAACCAAGTTCATAAATATTAACTGGTATTTCCGGGTCATAAATCTTTTTAATTTCTACAATAACTTTATCTTTTAATTCCATTAGGTCTCCATATTTTCAGTATTAATTTCATTTTGAAAATTATCTATAGCTGATGTTAATGTGTGCCAGGATAGAGTTGCACATTTAACTCTCATTGGATACTGTTTTACTCCTGACAAACACATCAATTTAGTTTTTTCATCATCTTTTAAAAGATTTGTTTTAATTTCATTTTTTTCTTTAATCATTTCTAAAAAATCTTTTACTATTTCTTTTACATCATTTTCTTCTTTTCCTCTAAGCAAATCAGTCATTATAGATGCTGAAGCCATGGAAATTGCACAACCTTCACCTTCAAATGAAATATCTTCTACTTTTTTATTTTCATTTAATTTTAAATATATATGCACTTTGTCGCCACATAATGGGTTATGTCCTTTAGCATCTTTATTAAAATTTTCTGTTTTTCTTAGATTTCTAGGATTTTTTCCGTGATCTAAAATTATTTCTTGATAAAGTTCTTTTAAGTTCATTTTAATTCAAATATTTTTTTACATTTATTGATTGATGAATTTAATTTATCAAGATCATCCTTGGTATTGTAAATTCCTAATGATGCCCTTGCTGAAGCAGCTATATCAAGTTTGTCATGTAATATTTGACAACAGTGATGACCAGCTCTTATGGCAACACCATCTTCATCTAAAATAGTTGCTATATCATGAGGATGTATTCCATCAATGGTAAAGGAGAGAACAGATCCTTTTGTTTTTGGATTTCCAATTAATTTAACAGAATTATTTTTTCTCAGTATCTCCTGACCATATTCAATAAGCTCTTTTTCATGTTTAATAATATTATCCATTCCTATTTTATTTAAAAATTTAATAGATTCATTAAATGCTATCACTTGCGCTGTTGCCATCGTCCCAGCCTCATATTTATTTGGTAAATCACCGTATGTTATACCATCCTTTTTAACCTCACCAATCATCCCACCACCACCTTGATATGGTGGTAATTCCTCTAACCATTTTTTTTTTGCATACAGAATACCCAATCCTGTTGGCCCATACATTTTATGACATGAGATAGCATAAAAGTCACAATCTAAGTCTTGCATATCTAATTTTAAATGCGGAGCTCCCTGACAACCATCTACCAATACTGGTATATTTTTTGAATGAGCTAGTTGAACTATTTCTTTAATTGGTAAAATAGCTCCAGTAACGTTTGATAAATGAGTTACTCCAATAATTTTGGTTTTTGGTGTAATTTTTTTTTCTATACTCTCTAAAGTAACTTCTCCATCTTCATTTATCTCAGCAAACTCTATTTTAATACCTTTCGATTTTCTCAAATAATGCCAAGGAACATAGTTTGAGTGATGTTCAAGCTCAGTTAATAAAACTTCGTCACCCTCTTGCAAATGATTTTGACCAAAAGTACTTGCCACCAAATTTATCGCTTCAGTAGCTCCTTTAGTAAAAACAATTTCATTTGCATCTTTTGCATTAATAAATTTTTGAACTGATGTTCTAGTATTTTCATATAAATTAGTTGCTGCAACCGCAAGGTAATGAACACTTCTTCCAACATTAGAAAATTCTTTAGTATAAAAATCATAAATTCTATCAACAACTACTCTTGGCTTTTGTGAAGAATTTGCACTATCTAGATATACAAGATCATTATTGTGAACTTTATTATCAAATATAGGAAACTCTTTTTTTATATTACTAATGTTCATTGTTTTAAGCTCATAATATTTTTTATTAGGTTTTTTATTTCAGAATCTGTAATTTTTTCTACAACATCTAATAGGAAACCATTAATTAAAAGTTTTTTTGCTTCTTTATAGTTTAACCCTCTGGACATTAGATAAAATATTGAATCTTCATTTAAACTTCCAGATGCAGAGCCATGAGAACATTTAACATCATCTGCATAAATTTCTAATTCTGGCTTAGCATTAAATTCAGTATTATCATTTAATAAAATAGCTTTACTCAATTGATAGCCATCTGTTTTTTGAGCTTTAGAATCAACAAAAATTTTTCCTTGATAAACTGCTTTGGATGTATCTTCTAAAACACCTTTGATTAATTGATAACTTTTAGTGTTTTCAACTATATGATTTATATTAGTTTTAATTTCATGATGTTTTGTTTCATTTAAGATAAAAACTCCATTCACAAATGCTGAAGAATATTTTCCATTAAGATTACAATTTATTTCATTTTTTATAAATTCTGATCCAGATGATAGAAGGAATATTTCTGATACACTATTGGCATCTTGGCTAATATTATTGAAACAATATTTTATATTACTATTTGAGTTATTATCAATTTTATAATTTTTTAAGATAGAATTTTTTTGGACATTGAAGTTATAATTGATATTTATAAAATTAGTAGTTGATTTATCATTAGAGAACTCAATAAGTTTTAAAGAACTATTTTCTTCAAGAAATATATCAACCTTTAAATTAATATTTTTTGAAACTAAATCTTTATTGGTAATATTGTAAATAACTAAGGGTTTTTGAAGTGAATAGTTTTTTTTGACTATTAGTTTAAAATATTTACTTACAAATGCATTATTCAAAAAAAGCAAAGAATTAGTGGTATTGTTGGATTTTTCTAAAACTAAATCATCTAATATTTCAATTTTATTTTTTTCTTCATAATCAAACTCTATTTTTTCTATTCTACCATTTACAAAAACAAGTTTATTATGTTCTAAACCATCAATATAAATGGACTGATCTATTTTATTTGGTTTTGATAAATCGTTATAAAAACTTAAATTTTTAATATTTTTAGAAATTATTTGATTAAGATCTGAAAATTTCCAATTTTCCTCTCTTCTATTGGGAAAACCTTTTTCAATAAAATTATCAAAATTTTTTCTTTTAATTTCAGCATTCTTTTTAGAAAAATTTGAGTTTTCTAGTAATTTTTCAAAATCTATTTTTAATTGTTCTTCCATTTAATTAAAATTTTCATATCCTTTATTTTCTAATTCTAATGCTAGCTCTGGACCACCCGATTTGATTATGTGACCATTCATCAATACATGGACATAATCAGGTTTTATATAATCTAATAATCTTTGGTAGTGTGTAATTATTAAAAATGAATTATCTTTTTTTCTTAATGAATTAACTCCATCGGCAACAATTTTAAGTGCATCAATATCTAAACCAGAATCAGTCTCATCCAAAATTGAAAGTTTTGGATTTAAAATAGACATTTGTAATATTTCATTTTTCTTTTTTTCACCGCCAGAAAATCCTACATTTAATTGTCTATTTAATTTTTCTTCATCAAATTTTAATTCTTTTGCTTTTAATTTTACTAATTTTAAAAATTCTATTGCATCAAGTTCTTTTTCTCCTCTAGCTTTTTTAATTGCATTAAGTGATGTTTTTAAAAAAATATTTGTATTTACACCTGGTATTTCTAAAGGATATTGAAAAGCTAAAAATATTCCTTTGTGTGCTCTTTCTTCTGTTTCAAGTTCAAAAAGGTTTTTATTTTCAAATAAAATTTCTCCAGAAACATCGTACCCCTTTTTTCCTGATAAAATATTAGATAAAGTGCTTTTTCCTGATCCGTTTGGTCCCATTATTGCATGCACTTCGCCTGGTTTTATTTCAAGATTAAAGTTATTTAAAATTGATTTACTTTCTACATCAGCTTTCAAGTTTTTTATTTTTAACATTTAACCAACACTTCCTTCCAAGCTTATTCCAACAAGTTTTTGTGCTTCAACGGCAAACTCCATTGGCAATTGTTGTAAAACTTCTTTGCAGAATCCGTTTACAATTAATCCTACAGCTTCTTCAGGATTTAAACCTCTCTGTTGACAATAATAAAGTTGTTCTTCGCTTATCTTAGAAGTGGTAGCTTCATGGGCAATATTAGATTCCGGGTTTTTATTTTTAATATAAGGAACAGTATGAGCACCACATTTATTACCCATAAGTAAAGAGTCACATTGTGTATAATTTCTAGAGTTTTTAGCTTTAGATGATATATCTACTAAACCTCTGTAAGTCATATCAGAAAAACCTGCACTAATTCCTTTTGAAATAATTTTACTTTTGGTATTTTTTCCTAAATGTATCATTTTGGTTCCTGTGTCAGCTTTTTGATAGTTGTTTGTAATTGCAATTGAATAAAATTCTCCAATAGAGTTATCACCTTGTAAAACACAACTTGGATATTTCCATGTTATTGCTGAACCAGTTTCTACTTGTGTCCATGAAATTTTAGAATTTGTTCCTTTACATAAACCTCTTTTGGTTACAAAATTATAAATACCGCCTTTTCCGTTTTCATCGCCAGGGTACCAATTTTGAACAGTTGAATATTTAATTTCAGCATCATCTAAAGCAACTAATTCTACGTTTGCTGCATGAAGTTGATTTTCATCTCTCATAGGAGCTGTACAACCCTCTAGATAACTTACATAGCTTCCTTTGTCAGCAATGATTAACGTTCTTTCAAATTGTCCTGTTTGAGATGCATTAATTCTAAAATATGTTGAAAGTTCCATCGGGCATCTCACACCAGGAGGAATATAAACAAAAGATCCATCTGTAAAAACAGCTGAATTTAAAGTTGCAAAATAATGATCGGTTAAAGGGATTACAGAACCTATATATTTTTTTACAAGCTCTGGATGCTT
This sequence comes from uncultured Pelagibacteraceae bacterium, assembly GCA_902519625.1. Taxonomy (GTDB): domain Bacteria; phylum Pseudomonadota; class Alphaproteobacteria; order Pelagibacterales; family Pelagibacteraceae; genus Pelagibacter. Next base: position 61,483 of record CABYKS010000001.1, read on the forward strand.
TTGTATTGCCTCAGAAATTGAACAAAAAATTACTCCTACTTCATTTAATTTATCTTTAAAAGTTGTAGCCACAGAAACAGAATCAAATACTGCATCTACAGCAATACCATTTAATCTTTGCTGTTCTTGTAATGGTATGCCAAGTTTTTTGTAAGTTTCTAAAAGTTTTGGATCAAGTTCATCTATATTTTTAGGTTTTGTACTTGTACTTTTAGGAGCTGAATAATAATAAATATCCTGGTAATCAATTTTTGGATATTTTGGTTTTTGCCAATTTGGTTCTTTTAAATTTTTTAATCTTTCAAAAGCTTTCATTCTCCAATCGAGCATCCATTTTGGTTCTTTCTTAGCTTTAGATATGAATTCAATAACTTCTTTACTCAAACCTTTGGGTGCTCTAATATTTTCAATATCAGTTGTAAAACCATATTTATAATCTTTTAATTTATCTATCTGTTTTTCTCTCATTTAAATTCTATTATCTTTTTTATTTATTAGATCACTTAATTTTTTTTTTTCAAAAAAGACATTAATATAATCTTCAAGTTCATCCCATAAATTGTGAGTAATGCATTTTGTACTTTTTCCATTACATCCTTTTTTTGAATGTTTTTCACAACCTACTGTTTTTATTTTTTCTTCAACTGCTGAAAGTACTTCTGAAATATTAATTTCAGATGCATTTTTATTTAATATGTAGCCCCCTTTATTTCCTCTTACGCTACTAACAATTTTATTTTTTTTTAATTTTAAAAATAATTGTTCTAAATAAACTAATGATATGCCTTGTCTTAAAGATATATCTCTAAGAGAAACTGGCTCATTAGGATCAAACTTTGCAAGATCCGCAAGTGCCATTACAGCGTATCTACCTTTACTTGATAATTTCATATTTCCCGCAATTCACGGGCTTTATATATACCTGACTAATTTAGTCAAGTTTATAAGTAATTTTAAAACTTGCTTTTTGTCGCTCTATTTTGATAGAAAAATATAAATTTTTTTTGATAATAATTATCAATATCTTTTATGGATAGCAAAATAGTAGAAATATTTATACCTGGGCCAGCTGGAAGACTTGAAGCAAAATATTATAAGAGTAAAAAAAATACTTCTCCAATCGCTTTGGTTTTACATCCTCACCCTCAATACGGAGGAACTATGAATAATAAAGTGGTAGTTGATACCTTTCATGTTTTTATGGAAAATGATTTTTCTGTTTGTAGAGTAAATTTTAGAGGTGTTGGAAAAAGTGATGGTGAATTCGATAATGGTCAAGGTGAACTTGCTGATGCTGCTGCAGCTCTTGATTGGTTAGAAAGAGAAAATTTTGATAACTCACAATGCTGGATTTCTGGATTTTCTTTTGGATCTTTAATTTCAATGCAATTACTAATGAGAAGACCTGAAATAAATAGATTTATTGCAATCTCACCTCAACCAAATGTTTATGATTTTTCTTTTTTATCACCTTGTCCTTCTTCAGGCTTAATGATTTATGGAAAAAAAGATGAGCTAGTACCTGTTGAAAATATTAATGAATTAAATAAAAGATTAAGTGCACAAAAAGGTATTAAAGTTGAATTTGAATCTGTTTCAGATGCTAATCATTTTTTTTCTAAGGCTGAACAACCATTAATTAAATCTTTAAATAAATATATAAAAAAAGAATCTGCTTTATATTAAAAATTTTTAACCATTATTCCGCCCTGACAAGGTTCTTTGCATCCTGTAGTTTCTGGGAATGATATAGGTAATCCTAAATATGATCTAATAGCAAGATAACCAAAAGCTTGCGACTCAATAAAATTGCCATCTATACCAAGATTATCTATTTGCGAAATCTTATTTTTAATTTTTCTTTGAATAGAGTCTATTAAAAATTTATTTTTTCTACCCCCTCCACAAACAAAAATATCTTCTTCTGATAATTTTTTAGATATAATATCTGCAGTTAACTCAGTAATTGTTGCCGCTCCATCTTCTAAAGAAAGACCTTTAGCAAAAGAAATGTCAAAATCATTAACATCAAGAGATTTTTTTTTATCAGTTTTATTATAATAAAAATTATCTATTGTTTGCTCTAATATAAATTTATCTATTATTCCTGATTTAGCGATATCTCCATTTTTATCAAAATTTTTATCAGAATTAGCTATTAACCATTTATCAATTAAACAATTTCCTGGTCCTATATCCTTACTTGTCATTTTATAATTTTCATTAATAGATGTTGTATTTGAAATTCCACCAATATTTAAAATTGTAATTGGTAGTTTTATTTTTCCTTTTTCTTTAAAAGTCTTAGCTAATAAATTATGATAAATTGGAGTTAGTGGAGCTCCTTGACCTTCATTTTCTAAATCATTTTGTCTGAAATTGTAAATAACCTTTTTTTTTGTTAATTTTGATAACATTTCTCCATCACCCAATTGTTTGCTGATCTTTTCTTCAGCATTGTGAAATATTGTTTGTCCATGGAAACCTAGTAAATCAACATCTATTTTTGAGCTTTCAATAATTTCATTAACAACTTTTGCATGAAATAATGTCAGCTCACTTTCTAACGTTTTGATGTCATTAAAATGTGTCTTTAAATCATCTATTAATAAGACTTTATTTCTTATATTTATTAAATTCTGACGAAGGTCATCGCTATATTTAAAGTATTTCTCTATTTTTATTGAATATTCTCTATCTCCATCTGAACTAATGATTGAAGCATCCACTCCATCCATTGAAGTTCCACTCATTAATCCTAAAGCTGTATATATCTTTCCCATTCTTATTTTTTTTTATTAAATATTGTATATTGTAGAACTATAGACCTATGAATAAATTTTTAAAAGAATTTAAAGATAGAGGGTATTTCTACCAATGCACAAGTGAAGATGAACTATCTAAATTATTAGATAAAGAAAAGATTAAAGGTTATATCGGCTTTGATTGTACTGCAGAAAGTCTTCATGTTGGAAGTTTACTTCAAATAATGTGTTTAAGATTAATGCAGAAGCACGGTCATAGACCGATTGTACTTATTGGAGGTGGAACAACTAGAATTGGCGACCCGTCAGGTAAAGACAAAACAAGAAAAATTTTAACTGAAGAAGAGATAGAAAAAAATATTAAAAATATTGAAAAAATATTAAAAACCTACTTGGATAATAATGATCCGAAAACTAAGCCTATATTTGTAAATAATTATTCTTGGCTTAAAGGTTTAAATTATATTTCTTTCTTAAGAGATATTGGAAAACATTTTACAATAAATAAAATGCTTACTTTTGAGAGTGTTAAAACTAGATTGGATAGAGAACAATCATTAAGTTATATGGAATTTAATTATATGATTTTACAAGCTTATGATTTTTTGGAATTAAATAAAAAGGAAAACTGTACTTTACAAATCGGTGGATCAGATCAATGGGGAAACATTGTTAATGGAACTGAATTAATAAAAAGATATTCCAATAAACAAGCATATGGTTTAACCACTCCTCTTATTACGTTGGCATCAGGAGCTAAAATGGGAAAAACTGAAACTGGAGCAGTTTGGTTAGATAAGAAATTGTTATCGCCATATGACTATTGGCAATTTTGGAGAAATATTGATGACAGAGATGTAGTTAAATTTTTAAAAATGTTTACAGATTTAAATATCGATGAAATAAATAAAATAAAAGGTGATGACATTAATCAACTTAAAATCAAATTAGCAAGTCAAGCCACAGCTATGTTGCATGGTAAAGATGAAGCATTGTCTGCTGAGAAAACTGCAAAAAAAACTTTTGAGGAAAATTCACTAGGAGAAAATTTACCTTCGGTAGATATAAAAATTGAAAAAGGAAATATCAATATAGTTGATTTGGTTATTTTGTCTAAGATTGAAAGTTCAAAAAGTGAGATAAGAAGACTTATTAAAGGCAAAGGTATTAGAATAAATAATGAGATAATTGTAGACGAAAAATTTTTAATTGAAAAAAAATCCTTTGATAAGAAAAATTTTCTTAAATTATCAATTGGTAAAAAGAAGCATATAAAAATAAAACTAGCTTAATTTTTTTTTATTTTTTCTAAAGTTCTAGTAATAAATCTGGGTGTTAAAGTTTTAATTGGATTTACTTTTGTTTTTAAATTTTTAGGTGGTCCTTTAATTTTAAAACTAACTCCAAATACACCTTCCCCAACTTTTTTTCCTACCAACAAGTCCCCAAGTAGTGGAATAGAGGATATTGATCTGTTAATAGTGGTGGCAGGCACTAATGTTCCTTTTAAACTTATCCATTTTTTACTTTCTACGTAACCTTCCATCATTATTGATATAGCGGGCCCTATTGCATAAATTTCATGAATCGTCATTAAGCCATCTTTATTCGAATAAACCATTTCGAAATCAGTAAATCTTACACCTTCACCTGTTAAAAGATCTGCTATACCTTGAAGTGATGCCAAGGTTAAAATTTTAGCCAATACGGGGACCTCTTGAACTTTAAAATTATCAATTATTAACTTAGATCTGGAAATATTATTTTTTTTTGTAGAATTAAAATCTAAATTTCCATCTTCAAAACCTTTAATAAATTTATATTTTTTAACAAAAGGTTTTGCTCTATCAGAATAAAAAGTTGTTACAGTGCTATTATCGTTTTGAGTTTTGATCGAAACAAATAGTTTTTCACTATCAATAAAATTAGAATTTAAATCTAAATAAAAAATTTTACTTTTTTTAATTTCTAAATTACCCTTCAAATCATTAACAGTACTTGTATCGTCTAATTTAACTTCGGTTATATCAATTTTTATTTTTGAATTTAAATTATCAAAAATATCAAAAAAATTTTTACCATTTTCAGAATTTGAAATATTTTCTATTAATTGCATACTATCAAAGCTCTT
>CABYKS010000002.1 GCA_902519625.1 uncultured Pelagibacteraceae bacterium
TAGAGTAAACATCTCTAAAGCCATCATCACCAAAAATTTTCATTTTTTTTTATTAAAAGATTTAATTAATTTTTTTTGACTTTCTATAGTATCTAATTTAATTTTGGTTAATCTTAAATAATCTTTTTCTATCATATCTTTAACTCCATTTTCGATTTTTTTTTTAGGAGACCACTTTAAAATTTTTTTAGCTTTTGAGATATCTGCTATAGATTTTTCAATATCATCAAATCTTTTATCTAACTTTATACTTTTATGAGAATTTGATATATATGATTTTAATTGATTAATTTTGGTTGATTTAGAGGATCCTACGTTAAAAATGTTTGAAGTTAAATTTTTAACGATCAATTTATTTATAATATCTATTACATCGTCTACATGAACAAAATCTCTACTTTGTTTGCCATTACCATAAATTGTGATTGTTTTATTTTGTAAATATTGTGCTATGAATTTTGCTACTACAGCATTTGATTTTTCACCATAAATGTTAAATAATCTCAGAATATAAAAGTTCATCTTATTTAATTTACAGTATTTTTTTATTATTTTTTCGCCTATATATTTTGAGAAAGCATAGTAATGTAAAGGAGATAAAATCATATTTTCAGTAACTTTTTTATTTTTTGTATCACCATATACAGATGCTGAAGATGCAAATATAAATTTTTTAATACCTTTCTTTTTACAAAAATTTAATGTCTTTTGAAGACCAGTTACGTTATCTTCGAAATATTGATTTTCATCTTTTGTATTTATTAATATTTGGGCTTTTGCTGCCAGATGAATACAACAATCAATTTTTTCTTTTATTTTAATTGAATTAATTTGATTAATATTTTTTTTCAAAAATTTTATATTTCGATTTTTATTTAAATTTCTTTTATCTCCTACAGATAAATCATCTATAACTATGACTTTAAATTTTTTTTTTGCTAAATAATTCGCTAAATTGCTTCCTATAAAACCACTACCTCCTGTAATAAGTATATTTTTTTTCATTTAAATTATTTTTTATGATATGTCATATCATGCAAAAAAATTTTTTTATATCAATAATAATTCCAGTCTATAATAATGTAAAGTATGTGGGAAGATGTTTGAGATCTCTCAAAAATCAATCTATTTCAAAAAATCTTTTTGAAATAATTATTGTAGATGATTGCTCTAGCGACAATAGTTTAAATGAAATAAAAAAACAAAAAACATCCCAAATTAAGATTATAAGAAATAAAAAAAATATGGGGCTTCCAAAATCATTAAATATTGGAATTAGAGCGGCTAAAGGATCATTTGTTGTTAGAGTCGACTCTGATGATTGGGTTCAAGAAGATTTTTTAAATATTATGTCAACATTCCTTTACATAAACAAAAAAATAGACGCTGTAGCATGTGACTATACAATAGCAGACGACAAAGAGAATAATATAAGAGTAGAAGATTGTTCTAAAAAACCCATAGGTTGTGGAATCATGTTTAGGATGCAACATTTGCTTGATATAGGTCTTTATAATGAAGATTTTATTTATGCAGAAGAGGAGGAATTTAGAAATAAATTTACAAAAAAATTTTCTATTACGAGAATACCATTAAGTTTATATAGATATCGTAAACATCAAAATAATAGATCTAGAAACTCAAAATTAGTAAAAAAATTTTCAAAAAAAGTAAGGAGTTAAAATGTACTTCATAGCAGAGATTGGTGTAAACCACGAAGCTGACTTAAAAAAAGCATTTAAATGTATTAAAGACGCTAAGGATGGCGGAGCACAAGCTGTAAAATTACAATGTTATAAAGCTGAAAAAATTGCTTCCAAATATGCCGGTGCGTACTGGGACAAAAAAGAGGAAAAAGAAAATAGTCAGTTAAAACTTTATAAAAAATTTGATAAATTTGAATTTAAACATTATGAGAAAATAATCCAATATTGTAAAAAAATTAAAATTGATTTTATTATTACACCTTTTGATACTGATACAATTGATTTTTTTAAAACAAGAGTAAAATATTTCAAGATCTCATCATCGGATATTACAAATCTGCCATTAATAAAAAAAATTGCTAATACCAAAAAACCAGTAATACTATCAACAGGGGCCTCTACTAAAATTGAGATTAAAAGAGCATTTAATATTTTAAGAAAAAAATCAAAAAAAATAATAATCTTACACTGCATTTTGAATTATCCTACAAAGAAAGAGAATGCAAATTTAAACATGATTTTAGATTTAAAAAAAGATTACAAGGAAGTGGGATTATCAGATCATTCTATTCCGATTGATAGTCATAAAATTTTAATTTATTCCTATTTGTTAGGAGTAAGGTTTATAGAAAAACATTTCACAGTTAATAAAAAAAAAAAAGGAAACGACCATTTTCATTATTTTGATAAAAAAAATTTAAAGATTTTTTTTTAAAATTTAAATGATTTAAAAATAATACTTGGTAAAAAATTTAAAACATTTTTAAAATCTGAAATTATTTCAAGAAAAAATGCTCGTAGAAGTATTTTTTTTAATAAAGATTTAAAAAAAAATCAAAAAATAAGAAGAGATGATTTAATCATGTTAAGGCCCGCAATTGGCATTAGTCCATTTGAAGTAAACAAAATTTACAATAAAAGACTTAGAAAAAATAAACTTTCTGGAGAACTTTTAAGATTATCTGACTTAAAAAAATGAAAGAACTTGAAATTGTAATTTTAGCTGCTGGAAAGGGATCCAGAATGAAGACTAAGACTCCAAAACTCTTAAACAAAATTAATGGAAAATCTTTAATTGAGCACACTATAAATAATGCACAAAAAATTAAAAATGCAAAAATTAATATTATTATTAATAAAGACTTAGAAATACTAAAAAAAAAATATAAACAAATAAAATTTATTAAACAAAATAAAGCACAAGGCACTGGCCATGCAGTTAAAGTTTATTTACAACAAGCTAAGAAATTGAGTAATATTTTAATTATGATGGGTGATGCACCTTTCATATCAATTATAGATATAAAAAAAGTTTTGAAACAATTAAAAAATAATGCATTAGTTGTTCTTGGGTCAAAAATGAAAAAAAACTTAGGAAATGGATTAATTATTTTAAAAGATAATTTTATCAAAGAAATAAAAGAGTTTAAATTAAATAATAAAAAAGATTCTAATAGTCATTTTTATAACACTGGGATTTTTGGAGTTCAAAAAGAATACCTAAAACTTATTAATCAAATTAAAAAAAATAAAAAATTAAATGAATTTTTAATTACTGATCTTTTGAAAATAGCCTATAAAAATAAGATTAAAAGTAAATTAATCAAAACATACAAAAATAAAATTTCTTTTGGGATTAATACTTTCGATGAATTAAGAAAAATAAATAATGACAATTTATAATGAATTTTTTAAAAGACATCTTTCTTATTTTTTTTGGTTAATTATTATAAGTTTTCCAATCTTAATTTATGATGTAAATGATTATGAAGAATATAATCAAGGGTTTTATAGTGTAAAATATCTTTACTCTAATTTAATAAATTTTTTTTCAAATTATGATAATAAAATTGGTCTCGGCGCAGTTATGCCAATTGGTCAAGGGTTATTTTTCTATCCTACTAGCATATTTTCATTTAACTATGAACTTTTTATCATTAGCAGTTTTATTCTTAATATATCAATTCAATATTATTTTTTTTTAAGAATTTCAAAAATATTAAAAATTTCTGATAAATATAGATATAATTTTTTTATAAACATAATACTTATTATTAGCTTAGCTAATTTTGTTTATAATTATACAGATGATTGGATTTCATTACATGCTTCATATTCAATTTTTTTTGCAGAGTTATTTTATGTAATAAAATTTGGATTAAAAAAATCAACTAGTTCACTAAATAAGTTGGTTATTTTCTTTTTAATTGGCTTTTTAAATGGGCATTTAGCTTATGTTTTTTTTTCAGCTATTTTTTTATTTTTTATAATTTTATTTAATTTTAATTGTTTTAGACTTAATATTAAAGTTCTTATCATCCCTTTCTTAATAAGTCTTATTGTTTGTGCTCCAAATATTTTTAATTTAACCAACATTTATTTAACTTATCCTGATTTAGAAATGGCAAAACCAATTTATGAAGATATAACACAATCTTTATGGTACCCAATAAATTTTGTACTAAGAATCTTTGATCATTTTTTTAATTTTAGCATGACAAATTATGACCTATTTTTTCATAGCAAAATTCTAGGATATGGACCTCAGCTCATATTAGGTCTTTTTTTCTCACTGATTTTATTTTTTAAAAAAAAATCTAAATATATTTTTAACTTAGATAAAATTTATATTTTGAGCTTTATTATTTTGGTATTTATCAATTCAATACATATAGGCAATTATGCAATTTTTTTGAGAGATTATATGAATATAATTTTTTTGTTTATTTTTTTATTAATTTTAAACAAAAATATTTTTTCTAAGTTTGTAAATATTTGCTTGGTATTATTATTGATTTCAAATCTAATGATGCTTGTAGAGTCTTATAGGTTTATAAAGGCAAATGATGTAATGCTTAATTCAAAGAATGTAGACAAAGAATATTCAACAGATCTAAAAGATTATTTAATTTCTATTTCAAAAAATAAAAGATTTTTTAGAATTTATTTGAGTGAAAATATATACAAAGATATAAAAAATAAACAAAGTTTATTTTATAAAAAAAATGGCATCTTTTCACCAAAAGATTTTACTAAATATGAATTAGCTGTATTTAATGTTCATCTCAAAAATAACCCAAATAACAGTATTAGAAAACCCAATCTAAAATTTCATGAAGAGTTATTTCCATTAAATAATGAAATAGAAAATAAATTTCTAATGAATTTTTATCAAATAAAATACTTATTCATTTATGAAAAAGAAATTTCAGGAATTGATTTATCTAATTTTAAAAAAATTAAAAGCATCAATTTTGATAACAAATCACTTGTAGTTTTTGAAAATCTATATTTTGGAAATCAATATACTTTAATTAATTTAAATAATTTAAAAACTTGCAAAGAATATTCCTTAATTAGTTGCTTAATACAAAATAAGAATGAACTTAAAATTAATAACAAAATTACTATTAATAAAATTTCAGATAGTAAAATAGAAGTTGTGAATTTAAATAAAAATGATGTAAATATAGTATTACCATTTATTGATTATAGTCTTAAAAAAGATAATAGAAATTTTTTTTATAAAAAATTTAAGATAAAAAATATTAAGAAAAATAATCAAGTTATTGTGAACTATTCTAGTGGCTATTTTATAATTGTTAAAACAATCACGATAATTTCCTTATTATTTCTAATTTATGTTGCTTATTTTAGAAAACAAAAATTTGTAAAAATAAAATAATTTCTAAATTTTGTTATTAATTGAAAGTGATATTTTGATTGATCCTACAACATTCATTATAATCTTTTTATTAAATTAGATACAATTTTTGGATAAATTTTAGGCGAATGTACTACATTCATTCTTTGAAAACATTCCCAGGTACAATGACAGTTTTCATCTTGTATTTTTTTAATTTCATTCTTAGAGTTGTGAGTTTCTAAGACTTTTATTGGATTGAAATCAAAATCTCTAACATTACCCAGGTTGATATTTAACAATTCACATAACAACATTTCTCCAGATGAATTAATTACAAATCCTTTTTGTCCTGCTTTACATTTTAATGTTGCTTTATTAAGTTTTGCACTATTATAATTTATTTCTGTCATTACATCTTCAACAGCTAATCTTACTCTTTTATATGGATAATTTTTTGAAAAGATTTTGTCATTCTTATCAGTTATTTGACTGTATGTTTTATAGTAATGATCCACATCAACTTTTTTATAATCATTATTTTGAATATCTTCACCCCTTACCAAGCAAAGGGTATATGGAACTTGATATTTTTCTATAAAAAAATCAGATGTTTCTATAATACTGTCTGCATTCTCAGAAGTATAAACGCCGTTTACATTAAAAGTTAATTTACTATTTTTATTTTCGGTTGAAATCTTTTTTAGTTCATTCAGAGTTTCACAACATTTTTTAAAACTACCTTTTTTTTGTCGAATAAAATCATGTTTTTCCTCAAGGCCATCAATTGAAATTCCAAAATTTATGTGAAGGTCTGGTAATTCTTTAATAACTTTATTTGCTAAATTTTTAATTTTTTCAATAAACCATCCATTTGTAACAATATTTAACATTTGTAGACCATTATTCTTATGAAAAATTTTGATTATATCAAATACATCATTTCTTATCATGGGTTCCCCGCCTGCAAGAGTTACATATTTTAAATGATCTAGGTTCTTGGATATTTTTTCTATTTCATCGAGTGTTAAATTATTTCTTTTTTTTTTATTTTCTAAATAATTAAAACAATGCTCACAAGTAAAATTGCACAACTGTTCTATCCAAAAAATTATATAAGATGGTTTTTTTTGAAATAAAAACTTAAAATCTTTATACATTGATACTGATATAACTTATAATTAATCCTATAGCAATTATTATATTTTCTATTAATTTAAATATCAAAGATACAAACAATAATCTAACTTTTTTTAATTTTATGAGAAAAGAAAAAAAATTGTGTTCATTCATTATATGAATAAATAAAAATATAAAAATTAAAAATAAGTATTTTTTAAAAAATATAAAATAAATAAAACTGCAAATAAGTAAAAGAGAACTTAATAATTTAAAAGAATAAAAAAATTTGGTCTTAGTTGGAATTTGCTTATTTTCAACAATTACATTTTTAAAATTTTTTGATCTATAAAATAATTTTTTAATTCTTATTATAAATGAATCTTGAAAGTGAAAAGGATTTATTTTTTCACAAACTTTTATGAATTTTTTATTAATTCTAGATAGTAACTCGAACTCTTCACCACCTGCCTTTTTATATTTTTCACTAAAAGCTCCAATTTTGATTAAATAATTCTTTTCCACCAACAAACAAAAAGAAGTTAGCATTTCTTTAGATTGGAAATCTTTAGTTTGATTTAAATGCCAAGAAATAGATAAATATTTTTGAAATAAACTTGGATTTTTATCAGCTGGTATATGGCTCTGTGGAAAATAAAAAATTTTCTTACTTTTATTTTTAATTATTCTCAGAATTTGATTTAAAAAATTTTTTGGAATTATTACATCTGAGTCTAAAAAAAGAACATATTTTTTTTTAGAATACTTTAATCCAATGTTTCTTGCTTTTCCTACTCCCTCATTTATTTTTTTATTAATTAGCCTAATTGGTAATATTTTAGATCTTATTTTTAATTTTTTAGATCCATCATTTATTATGATTATTTCAATTTTTTTTTTACTTAATCTTTTTAAATTCTCAAATTCAGTTGAAAGTGTTTTTAAGCAGTCTTTTATTCTTAAATCGTTATAGTAAGGAATTATTATGGATATTCCATTCATTTCATAACTGTTGTTTTAAATACATTATTTTGTTTTAAAATATTTTCAAAAAAACGGACTTTTTTTGATTTTTTTTTTGCAATTAAATCAAGTGCATATAAATCTTTAGGCAAACATTTTCCTCCGAAGCCTCTCAATGTTTCATTGCAACTTAAATAATTCCCAGTTGACAAATCTCTTAATAAGTATGCTTCTAGAACATTTTTATAATTTACTTTTAAAGTTTTACAAATTTCAAAAAATGAATTTGCAAATACAACTCTTGCAGCATTGTAAGCATTGGAGTAAATCTTAATTAATTCTGCTTCAGCTGGATTTACAATTTTAATTTTTTTAGGGAATTTTCCGTGATTTTTAATTATTCTTTTTATAGACATCCTATCTCTACTTCCAATAAGTAATAAATCATGATTTTGGGTAAAATCTTTATATGCACATCTTTCTCTTAAAAATTCTGGAACATGACATATTCTTTTTCCAAGTTTTTTGAATTGTTTCTCAAATTTTGAAATGTCACCTGGATTTAATGTGGACTTAATTACAATGGTTCCCTTGTAGTTATTTTGATCAAGTTTGGATAAATAATTTCGAATAATTGATATATTTAATCCTTTTTTTGTATGACTTGTAGGCAAGCATATATAAATTATTTCGACTTTTAATAAATTTTCAAACTCATCTAAATTATGAACATCCAAACCAAAACAATTATTTTTTAATTTTTTAAAGGCTTTTAAAATTGTTTTTCCAACAACTCCAAGTCCAATTATACCTATTTTCATATATATATATTTTTTTTTAATAACGTGTTATGTTATTGATATCTAATTAATAAATAAAAAAAATAAAAATCTTATGAACAATCATAAAATTTGTTTTGTATTACCTGCTAAAAATGAGGAGTCAACAATAAAAAACGTTCTTGATCAAGTGATAGATATTTCAAAAGAAATACAGCCTGAAACACCAAAGATAATTGTAGTTAGTGACTCTACTGATCAAACTAACGCCATTTGTGAAAAGTATGAAAATGTAATTTTAGAAGAGGGGCAAAATAATGGACTAGGTGAGGCAATGTACTATGGTTTAAAAAAAGCATCAGAAACAAATTCAAAATATATTTGTTCCTTAGATAGTGATGGACAAGTTGATTTACAGGAAATATTAAAATTTTTTAAAGAAATTGAAAAAAATGAAAATGATTTAATACTCGGATCCAGATTTTTAGAAAGAAATTTGATTAAATATAATTATAAATTTTTGAATAATTTTGGAACCAAATTATTAAGATTTTTTATAAATTTTAAAACGAAATTAAATATTACAGACTCTCATGGTGGTATTAGAATAATGAAATCTGGAGTAGCAAAAAAACTTAAAATGATGGGAGATCATACTTATGTCCAAGAAACAATTGTAGATGCAGTTGAAAATGGTTTTAAAGTAAAAGAGATTCCATCAATTTGGCTTGAGAGAAAAGCTGGATTATCTAAAGTCGTAAGATCAAAAATACGTTATATTATTAATGTTTTTCCAATCCTATTTATTAGATGCAATCTTCACAAAATAATATTTTATCCTTTATCTGCTTTTTTATTTTTTCTTTCACTAATATTTTTGTTATTTTATAATACTGTTCCAGATATAGTATTTCCTTTATTATTACTTAATTTTTCATTTTTATTAATATTCTTTGGATATAGTATTGAGCAGTATAAGAATTTGATTTTCTATTTAAGAGGATTAAAAAAATAAATTATTTATTTCAATTATTTTATGTGTGGAATCTGTGGATTTGTAGGTGAAAATGAAGCTTCTATTTTGGACGATATGATCAAATATATCAGACCAAGAGGTCCGGATAGTGAAGGGAAATATAGTAATAAAAATATTAATTTAGCAGCAACGAGACTCGCTATAAGAGATATTAAGAATGGAACTCAGCCATTCATTCATAAAGACTTGAAATTAATTACAGTATTTAATGGGGAAATTTATAACTATAATGAATTAAAAAAAATAATTGAGGAAAAAGGCTATAGTTTTAAAACTCTTTGTGACACAGAATTATTAGCCCCTGGTTATTATTATTTTGGTGAAAAGTTTTTTTCATTAATTGATGGCATGTTTGCTTTTGCAATATTTGATGAAAAAAATAATAAAACTTTACTTTGTAGAGATAGATTTGGAATTAAGCCGTTATATTATTCAAATATTAAAGATAATTTTTATTTTTCATCTTCAGCAAAATCTATATTTAATCTTAAATTTTTTAATAAAAAGATAAATTTACAAAATTTTTGTACAATTTTATCAAAAAGATATGTTTCAAAAAATGAACATATATTTGAAGAAGTCTCACAAGTTGCTCCGGGTGAAATATTATTTGTACAAAATAATATAGTAAAGAAATCAAATTTTTTGAGTCATATAAAACTTAAAAACTACAATAAAATAGATGAGCTTAATTTTGAGATAGAAAATTTTTTTTCTGACAAAATTAATAGTTTTTGTTTAAGTGATGTTCCAATTGGTATTATGCTATCAAGTGGCTTGGACTCATCATTAATTTATAATTCATTAAAAAATAAAAATTTAGAAGCTTTTACTTTAGATTTTGGCAATACAGCATTTAACGAGAGTTTAGAGGTAAAAAAAAATTTACATAATCAGAATAATTTAGAAATTTGTAAGTTTAATAGTAAGAATTTTAACGAAATATTTGAAGATACAATTAAATGCTTTGATAACCCAATAACTGACTCAGTAATTTTTCCTACAAATTTTTTAATGAAAAAAATTGCACAAAAGAAAAAAGTAGCTTTTAGCGGGGAAGGAGCTGATGAAATTTTTGGAGGATATTACTACTTTAAGCTACTTAATAAAATAAGTACAATAGATAAGTTAAAATTATCTATACCTTTATCGTACTTATTGAAATTAATGCCTCCAAGTTTCATGAATATATTTTTTTCTTACCAAGGGAAACTTGGAAGATTTGGAAAAGAAAGATTAGTTAATTCTCTTAAAAATGGATTTAATACACAAAATGATTTTGAAAATCTTATTTCCATTTTTTCTAGAGATGATCAAAATAAAATTTTTTCAAACAAAATTAAAATATCTAATTATAATTCAGATGATAGATTATCAAAAAAACTTACAATTCAAAAAAACTTCAATGAGTGGTTACCAAACTATAATTTATATAAAACAGATCAGATGAGCATGAATAATGGTCTAGAAATAAGAGTCCCATATTTAAACAATACTTTTTATGATATATTCCAATTTATTTCAAAAAATTTACAAAAAAACTTTTATGAAGACAAATTATTGCTTAAAAATTATGCCACAAAAATAAAATTAAAACAAAGAAAGAAAATTGCTTTACAGAATTACATGGATGAAGAAAATATGAATGTTTTTATTAATTTAATGAAAGATAAATTAAATAAAAATAATAGTTTATTCGATCTAATTAATTATGATGATACTGAAACATTAATTTCAAATTATCAAAAATCTCCTGAATTACTCCTTGAAAAAAAATTATCCTCAATACTAATATTGAGTGAATGGTTTAATCAAAATGTTTAACAAAAATTATTTTAAAAAAAATTTAAAATTAATTGATAAAATTGCAAAAAAGAAATTTTCTCAAGGTTCTTTTGATATAGAATATAATAAGGGAAAAAAATTTTTTGTTTCCCCACCTTATCAATATTATTCACTGAACTTTTTTGAAGAAATTTATAAAGATAGAAATAATTATATTGCTGGAAACATTAATATGATCATAGACAATCTATTAAAATTTCAAAATAAAGATGGATCTTTTGATGAATGGTATAGATTTGAACGAAGTTTTTGTTCAACATCTTATACATCTTTCATACTGAGCGAATTTTTAATTAACAATAAAAAAAAGATTACACATGAAACATTTGATAAAATATATAATTCATTATTAAGATCTTTTGAATTTTTAAAAAAAAAACAAAACAAATTAATTTTAAATCAAAATTTTGCTAAATTATCTTTCTTGCAAAATTTAAATAAAATTATTGAATTAAAAAATAAAACAGTTGTAAAAAAAGAAATCTTTCATTTTGAAAAATATATTAAAAATAAAATTTTTAATAGTTATGATTATGAATATGGAGGTATTGATTTAGGTTATTTGACTATAACCATTTCGCTAGCTGCAAAAATTTATACTGAGTCCCCAACAAATTTAAATCTTAATAATTTAAGACATTTAGTACTAGTTTTTAAAAAGGTTACTTTTGGTTTTAATTCAATTTCTAATTTCATTTTTGCGAGATCTTCCAGAGTTATTTTAATTTCTGGATTTTATATTAGTTTAAAATTAGGCTTAATTACCCAAAAGGAATTTCAAAATATTTTCGATGAATATAAAAAAAGCATAGATTTTTTTTTACAAGACAATGACTTTAGATACTTATCTTTTTTTTATTCAACTGATATTTATCTAATATATAAAACCAATAAAACCTTAATTAAAAAACCAAAAAATATTCCCAAGAATAAAATTAAAATAAATTTTAAAGAAATCATAAAACTAGCAAATAAAAATCTCAAATTAACTTTGTATAAAAAAAATTGTAATTTCTTTGAATTTGAAAGCAAAAATATAAAAAAAATAGTTTTTAGTGATACATTGAAAATTAATAAATCAGTATTTGTGCCAATAATTTTAGAAAAAATAAGTTTTGATGATAAATTTGTTTATATCACTTCCTCATTCTCGAAAGTTAATTTTTTAAAAGAAAAAGTATTTAATTACATTAACCTTTTATCTTATTTTTCTTATATAAAATTGATAAACAATTTTATTATTTATTTTTCAAAATATTTTTTAATTACAAGAAAAAAAGTAAAAAAAAATATTAAACATTATAAAAAACTAACTTTATGTGATAATAAACTTAAGGTATCAGAAACAATTATCTCAATTTATGAAAACTTAAACTTTAGCAAAACAATGGACTGTCATTATTTTTCACCCACATCATTTATAAAAAAAAAAGAAATAGCTAAATACTCTCATTTTAAAAAATATACATTTAAAAAAATGGGAAAATTTATTTTTAAAAGGAACTATGAGTATAGATAAAAAAATATTTAATACTGTTATTGTTGGATTTGGAAAGCTTGGCCTACTTCATTTTTCACAATTTAATGCACACCCCGATGTAAACGTTTATGGAATATGTGAAAGTGATAAGATTGTTTCAAAATTATTAAGAAAAAATTTTAATAAATTAAAGATTTATGATCAGTTATCACAAATACCAACTGACAATATCGATTTTGCAGTGGTTTCCACTCCCACAGGTTCTCATTATGAAGTAATTGAATTTTTTCTAAAAAAAAAAATTCCTGTTTTTTCTGAAAAACCTTTGGCATTAAATTATAATGAAGCTAATAAATTAAAAGAACTTTCCGAAAAAAATTCAACATTACTTTACGTGGGATATATGTATGAATTTTTTGAAACATTTGAAAAAGCATTTGAATTAGTTGTTAAAAATAAAATTATTGGAAGTTTTTTATTTTGCAAAGGAGAAATGTATGTTTCTCAAATTATGAGCACACCAAAAAAAACTAATTGGAGATTTATTAAAAAAAAATCTGGAGGTGGAGTTCTTATTACACAAACAAGTCATCTAATTTACTTAATTCAAAAATTTATTGGTGAATATCAAATGTGTTTTGGTGTAACAAAAAAAATTTTTAGTGATGAAAATGAAGATTATGCTCATATTGTTTTAACTTCAAAAGATAAAGTTATTAGCACAATAGATGCAAGTTGGTCAGCTTTAAATTATCGTGTACCGTCATTAAAGCTTTTTATTGAAGGTTCAAAAGGCAACATTGCTGTAACAGAGGATAAAATTGAATTATATCTCACTGATAGTTTCAATAATTATAAAAAAGGAATGAATATAATAAGTAAAATGGATTTATATAAAAATTCTTACTTTAATGTAGCTGGAAACCATTACGCACACCAGGCTAATCATTTTGTAAAGCTCATTAGAGAAAAAAATCATATAAATTATAATCTTAATTTAAGTGTGTTAGTTAATAAGATTATTGATGAGGTTTATAAATGAATAAAATAAAGGAAATAATCTTAGGGCACAATTCTTTTTTTGGAATAAATCATTTAGATAATGAAACTGGTAGACAAAAACTAATTAAAAAATTTGGGGGAAGTAAAAATATAATTGAAATTTTAAATTATTCTGTAGAAAGAAAACTTAACAATTTTATGATTTCTACAGTAGATGAAAGTAAAAATTTAATTGGAGAAATAAATAATGATCAAGATTTAAAAAACAATCTAAATTTTTTTGTTTTGTTGCCATATATCAATAAGTATGTGAGAAAAACAAATGAACTGGGAATTATAGGTGTATTAAAAGAAACAATAAGCAATCAAAATATTCTTAAACTTGGAATGGATGCTTTAAGCTTTATATCATCTGCAGACTATAAAAAAATAGTTTCAAATTTAATTGATTTCGAAATTAAACCTTTTGTAAATAATAATATTAAATGTATCATATTGCATGACTCACTTACCGATATACTTGTAGCTCTAAAAAAAAAAGATGTACTTGATTTTTATGACGAATATATAAAAACAAAATTTAATTGTAGAAGTGGCTTTGCTACAAAAAATTTACCACAATTTTTAGATTTAATAGGTGAAAATTCTTATAAGGATACAAGTATATTAACCCATGTAAATAAGATTGGCTATGAAATGAACCCTAATCAAAAAATTGTTGAGGATAGAATTAGAAATTCATCATACAACATTATTTGTATGAGTGTTTTGGCCTCTGGACATTTGAATTTTAATCAGGCAATTGAATACATTCATAGCTTGAACGTAAAATCAAAATTATCAACCGTTATTGGTTGCTCATCTAAAGAGCATATTAACGATTATTCTCAGTTAATAGTATCTTAGAATTTAATTTTTCTAAAAAAAAATTCAATAACAGCAAAGTTTTTATCAAAATCTTAAAAAAATTTTTTTCAGTGCATAAATCAAGCCAATTGAGCTATTAGTACTGGTCAGCTGCACGCATTACTGCGCTTCCACATCCAGCCTATCAACGTGGTGGTCTACCACGGCTCTATAGGAAGAACTAGTTTTGAGGTGAGTTTCCCGCTTAGATGCTTTCAGCAGTTATCTCGTCCGTACTTAGCTACCCGGCACTGCAGCTGGCGCTACAACCGGTCCACCAGTGGTACGTCCATCCCGGTCCTCTCGTACTAGGGACAGCTCCTCTCAATTCTTCTACACGCATAGCAGATAGGGACCGAACTGTCTCACGACGTTCTGAACCCAGCTCACGTACCACTTTAATTGGCGAACAGCCAAACCCTTGGGACCTGCTCCAGCCCCAGGATGTGATGAGCCGACATCGAGGTGCCAAACACTGCCGTCGATATGAGCTCTTGGGCAGTATCAGCCTGTTATCCCCGGCGTACCTTTTATCCGTTGAGCGATGGCCCTTCCACTCAGAACCACCGGATCACTATGACCGTCTTTCGACTCTGCTTGACTTGTCAGTCTCACAGTCAGGCAAGCTTATGCCATTGCACTCTACGAACGATTTCTGACCGTTCTGAGCTTACCTTCGCACGCCTCCGTTACTATTTGGGAGGCGACCGCCCCAGTCAAACTACCCACCATACAATGTCTTGATACCGGATAACGGTAATCAGTTAGATGCCAAGAAAAACAAAAGAGGTATTTCACTGGTGACTCCACAAAAGCTGACGCCTTTGCTTCAATGTCTCCCTCCTATGCTAAATATGTTTTTCCTAACACCAATGTAAAGTTGCAGTAAAGGTGCACGGGGTCTTTCCGTCTAACTACGCGAACTCCGCATCTTCACGGAGAATTCAATTTCACTGAGTTGATGTTGGAGACAGCGGAGAAATCGTTACGCCATTCATGCAGGTCGGAACTTACCCGACAAGGAATTTCGCTACCTTAGGACCGTTATAGTTACGGCCGCCGTTTACTGGGGCTTCAGAAATGAGCTTGCACCCATCGCATTAACCTTCCAGCACCGGGCAGGCGTCAGACCCTATACATCCACTTACGTGTTAGCAGAGCCCTGTGTTTTTGATAAACAGTCGCTTCTCCCTGGCTTGTGCCACCTTTTAATGGTTGCCCAAAAAAAGGTCTTCTTTATTCCGAAGTTACAGAAGCATTTTGCCGAGTTCCTTCAACATCATTCTCTCAAGCGCCTAAATATACTCTATTAATCCACCTGTGTCGGTTTAGGGTACGGTCTAATGATGGAGCTATTTCCTGGGACTTTTTCGCGGCAAGTTCAATCCATTAAGAACTCACAACTTACAAAATCCGTCACTTCCATCTGGTTAAGGAATATTAACCTTATTTCCATCGACTACGGCTTTCGCCCTCGCCTTAGGTGCCGACTAACTCTGCGCGGATTAGCCTTGCGCAGAAACCCTTGGATTTTCGGCGACGAAGTTTTTCACTTCGTTTATCGTTACTCATGTCAGCATTCGCACTTCTGATACCTCCAGGATCCCTCACGGGTATCCCTTCACAGGCTTACAGAACGTTCCGCTACCGCTTATAAAACTCGAAAGTTTTATAAACCCACAGATTCGGTATGTGATTTTAGCCCCGTTACATCTTCGGCGCAGAAACTCTATTAGACCGGTGAGCTGTTACGCTATCTTTAAAGGATGGCTGCTTCTAAGCCAACCTCCCGGCTGTTAAGGAATTTCCACATCCTTTCACACTTAATCACAATTTTGGGACCTTATCTGGTGGTCTGGGCTCTTTCCCTCTCGACCATGGACCTTAGCACCCACAGTCTGTCTGATGAAGAACTACGTTTAGCATTCGGAGTTTTATTAGGTTTGGTAAGAATCTCTTCCCCCTAGCCCATTTAGTGCTCTACCTCTAAACGCATATTTATTCATCGCACTACCTAAATAGTTTTCGCGGAAAACCAGCTATCTACGAATTTGGTTGGCCTTTCACCCCTTACCACAAGTCATCCAAAGACTTTTCAACGTCAACTGGTTCGGTCCTCCGGCAAGTGTTACCTTGCGTTCAACCTGCTCATGGTAAGCTCATTCGTTTTCGGGTCTAATTCATTAAACTAAACGCCCTATTAAGACTTGCTTTCGCTTCGCCTACACCTAGATGGCTTAAGCTTGCTTAATAAATTAAGTCACTGACCCATTATACAAAAGGTACGCCGTCACTCTAAAAAGAGCTTCGACTGATTGTAGGCATGCGGTTTCAGGTTCTATTTCACTCCCCTAATAGGGGTTCTTTTCACCTTTCCCTCACGGTACTAGTTCACTATCGGTCACTGAAGAGTATTTAGGCTTAGAGGGTGGTCCCCCTATATTCGAGCAGGATTTCACGTGTCCCGCTTTACTCAAGAAATTTATTAAACATTACTTATACGGGACTATCACCCTCTATGGTTAGCTTTTCCAAACTATTCAAATTTTTTTAACAAATCTACAGGCCTAATCCGCTTTCGCTCGCCACTACTAACGGAATCTCAATTGATTTCTTTTCCTCTGGTTACTTAGATGTTTCAGTTCTCCAGGTTGTCTCTTTAAATCTATGTATTTAATTTAAAGTACCACATAAAGTGGTGGGTTTCCCCATTCGGAAATTTACGGATCAAAACTTGCATACAGCTCCCCGTAACTTATCGCAGTATACCACGTCCTTCATCGGCTTTCAGTGCCAAGGCATCCGCCACACGCCCTTAAACGCTTGATTTATGCACAGAAAAAAATTCTGTGTTGAATCAAATTTTGTTGGAATATTCATCTATTCGAATATTCTTTGATTGTTCATCTATTCGAACAATCGGATATAGATATTGATAATAATTATAAAAATATTCACAAATAAAATAACTAAGTGTTTCTTGGTGGAGGATAGCGGGATCGAACCGCTGACCTCCTGAATGCAAATCAGGCGCTCTCCCAGCTGAGCTAATCCCCCATAAATTGGTGGGCCGAGAAAGACTCGAACTTTCGACCCCACCCTTATCAAGGGTGTGCTCTAACCAACTGAGCTACCGGCCCCTATGCAGAAAAGAGTAACACTACTTTAAGAAGAGAAATGAGGACGGTCAACATTAACCTGTTAAATATTTAGATTAAGAAAAAATCCTTAATCATCCTTAGAAAGGAGGTAATCCAGCCGCAGGTTCCCCTACGGCTACCTTGTTACGACTTCACCCCAGTCGCTGACTATACCGTGGTCAAAGGTTTTAAGCTTTGCCTTAAGGTAGAACCAACTCCCATGGTGTGACGGGCGGTGTGTACAAGACCCGGGAACGCATTCACCGCGGCGCGCTGATCCGCGATTACTAGTAATTCCAGCTTCATGTACTCGAGTTGCAGAGTACAATCCGAACTGAGGCATTTTTTTAGGATTTGCTTGATGTCGCCATCTTGCTTCCTATTGTAAATGCCATTGTAGCACGTGTGTAGCCCAACACGTAAGGGCCATGAGGACTTGACGTCATCCCCACCTTCCTCCAGCTTATCACTGGCAGTTCTTTCAGAGTGCCCAACTAAATGATGGCAACTAAAAGTAAGGGTTGCGCTCGTTGCGGGACTTAACCCAACATCTCACGACACGAGCTGACGACAGCCATGCAGCACCTGTGTTTCGTCCGGCCGAACCGAAAACTCTAATCTCTTAGAGTCGCGACGAACATGTCAAGTGTTGGTAAGGTTCTGCGCGTATCTTCGAATTAAACCACATGCTCCACTACTTGTGCGGGTCCCCGTCAATTCATTTGAGTTTTAACCTTGCGGTCGTACTCCCCAGGCGGTGTGTTTATTGCTTTCGCTGTGATACTGAAAATAAATTTCCAACATCTAACACACATCGTTTACGGCATGGACTACGAGGGTATCTAATCCTCTTCGCTACCCATGCTTTCGTTCCTCAGTGTCAGTAATGATCCAGAAAGCTGCCTTCGCAATCGGTATTCTTTCTAATATCTACGAATTTCACCTCTACACTAGAAATTCTGCTTTCCTCTATCAAACTCTAGCTAAAAAGTTTTGATGGCAGTTCCAGAGTTAAGCTCTGGGCTTTCACCACCAACTTTTTTAACCACCTACGAACTCTTTAAGCCCAGTAATTCCGAACTACGCTAGGTCCCTTCGTATTACCGCGGCTGCTGGCACGAAGTTAGCCGGACCTTCTTATTCGGGTACAGTCATTTTCTTCCCCGACGAAAGAGCTTTACAACCCAAGGGCCTTCTTCACTCACGCGGCATCGCTGCATCAGAGTTTCCTCCATTGTGCAAGATTCCCTACTGCTGCCTCCCGTAGGAGTTTGGGCCGTGTCTCAGTCCCAATGTGGCTGATCATCCTCTCAAATCAGCTATTGATCACAGTCTTGGTAGGCCATTACCCTACCAACAAACTAATCAAGTGCGGGCTCATCCATCGGCGCATAAAGCTTTCTCCGTAAAGACTTATGAGGTATTAGCACAAGTTTCCTCGTGTTATTCCTCACCAAAGGGAAGATACCCACATGTTACTCACCCGTCTGCCACTAAGTATTGCTACTCCGTTCGACTTGCATGTATTAGGCGTGCCGCCAGCGTACGTTCTGAGCCATGATCAAACTCTCAAGTTTAAAAACGGCGCACACTAGCTTCTATATAAATTCTAAGAATAAAATTTATATAATGTTGAAGTGTGTACGACAAATTTGGTAACCTTAACCGTCCACACTTCTCTTCTTAAATTTTTACTAATAAAATAGCTAATTAGGCTTATAAAGCCTAATAATAAACAACTTTTCAATGTTGAGTGTGACGCTTATAGTGTAAATTAAAAGGAAATCAAGTAATTAGATTTAAAAAAAAAAGGCAAAAAACATACAAAAATCAATGTTTTTTTGCTACTTTTAATCAAATGCAAAAAACTAATTTATATTTATACAAGATAGTAAAAAATAATGTTTATATAGCTTTATTAATTATTTTATTATTTTTTACAGTCTTAATAACAAATTTTTACTCAATAAATAAAAAAAAAAATGAAAACGATTTGTTAAATTTTTTAAATAATTCTTATTTAAAAAAATCATTAAACTTAATTGTTTATAACTTAACACCTAAATTTAGTTATTTAGATTTTGAAGTGCAAAAAGGAGATACATTTGCAAAAATTGTAAAACAATTAAATTTACCTTTGGTAGAAAGAGAATTGGTGATAAAAAAAATATCAAAATTTAAATTTATCAACAATTTATATAGAGGCCAAAAAATATCATTTAAATTAAACAATTCTAGACCAATTAGAGTTGTTGAAATATCAATTGAACAATCAAAAACAAAAACTATTATTTTCGATCGAAAAGATGGTTTAAATAAATTTGAACAAAAAGAAATAAACAAAAATTTAGATCAAGTAGTTGTTTATAAAGAAGCAATAATCACAAATAGTTTATATTCAAGTGCAATTAATGTTGGAATAGAGCCAAATGTTATAATTGAATTCGCAAGAATATATGGGTTTCAAATTGATTTTCAAAGGGATATTTGGAAAAATGATAGTTTTCAAATCGTTTATGAAACTTTTTTAGATTCAAACAATAAAGTTTTGGATACTGGTAAAATTTTATATGCTAATTTAATTTTGCAAGGTAAGGAAAATGATTTATATATTTTTAAAACAAAAGATGGTTTTGAACACTTTGACCATGCTGGAAAAAGTATAAAAAAAAGTTTAATGAAAACTCCTATTAACGGAGCAAGACTTTCGTCAAGTTTTGGTATGCGTAAACACCCAATACTTGGATATAATAAAATGCATCGAGGAACAGATTTTGCTGCACCTGAAGGAACTCCTGTTATGGCATCCGGAGATGGAAAAATTGTAAGAGCTAGATGGTGTGGAGGTGGAGGAAATTGTATAAAAATTAGACATAATTCAACTTACTCAACGGTTTATGCACACTTAAAAAATTTTGCAAGGGGAATAAGGGAAGGAGCAAGAGTTAAACAAGGACAGACAATTGGATATGTAGGATCCACAGGAATGTCAACTGGACCCCATCTGCACTACGAAGTAATTATTAATGGTAAAAAAGTAAATTCACAAAAACTAAAATTACCATCAGGTAAAGTTCTTAAGAAAAAAGAAAGAGAACTTTTTGAAATAAATAAAATTAAATTGAACGTATTGAAATCGAAATTAATTAGCTCTCAGTAGAAGCTGTTGTTTTTAATAATTCTGGATCTTTACCATTTGTATTATTTTGAGCTTGATCCTTTTTGTCACTAACTAATTCTTTAGGCGGTTGTCCTTTATTAAATTGGGCGTCTCTTTCTTCAAGTACTCTTATAAAATGTTCAGCGTGTTGAAAATAGTTTTCTGATAAAATTTTATCACCATTTGATAGAGCTTCTCTTGCTAGGTTAGAGTATTTTTCTATAAGTTTAGATGCGTTGTGGTTGTTCCTTCCAGCATTTTTTCTAAAGAAATTTGAACCATTTTGCAGATCACTTGAAATCTTTCCATTATCGCTTCTGTGATTATTTCTATCTAAATGATTTTTATATCTATTTCTTCTGAAATTGTTCTTAAAATTCCTCATTAATTGGACTTAATTTCTAAATTTTTGTAGATATTATACATCTGTTTTTACCGGACAAATCTTTAACGATCCTAGTTTTGTTGAAACCATTCAAATTTAAAATTTTTATAGTTTCTCTTGTTTGATTTTTTCCTATTTCCAAAAATAACTTGCCTCTTTTTTTTATCAAAGTTGAGCTTTTCTCAATTATAAGCCTAATTTTTTTATAACCGTCAATTCCTCCATCAAGAGCAACTCTAGGCTCATGTTTTTTAATATCTTTTTCCAAATTATTAATTTCACATTGCTTAATATAAGGAGGATTGGATATAATTAGATCATATTTATCTACACAAAAATTGTCAATATCAGAGTTTAAAAATTTAATTCTATTATCAATGTGTTGTATTTTTGCATTATATTTTGCTAATTTTACTGCATTTTTTGAAATATCTATACCAACTCCATGACATTTTTTTCTTTCTTTAAGTATTGAAATTATAATACATCCAGATCCTGTACCAATATCTAAAATTTTTTTAGAAGAATTAATATTTAATTCATTTAAAACTTGTTCAATTAAAGCTTCTGTATCTGGTCTGGGTATTAATACATTTTTATCAACTTTAAATGTGCTTTTCCAAAATTCTTTATATCCAGTAATGTAGGCTACGGGTTCATTTCTACTTCTTCTATTAATAAAATTAAAAAAAATTTCTTTTTCTTTATTTTCTATTATTTTATCTAAGTTTAAAAGTAATTGAGACCTATCTAATTTTAGCGTTGAAGATAATAGAATTTCACTATCTAAATTATAAGATTTTACATCATTTAATTTTAATATTTTAGATCCTTGATTAAGAATTTCGTGATATTTCATTTCTTTTTAATTTAATTTACTTAGTTCTTCTTCTTGTGCTTGTAGAGTTAAACTTTCAATCATTTCTTCAAATATTTCTCCTTGCATAAATTCTTCGAGTTTATGTAAAGTAAGATTTATTCTATGATCGGTAACTCTTCCTTGGGGAAAGTTATAGGTTCTTATTCTTTCCGATCTATCACCTGTTCCTATTTTACTTCTTCTATCTTTTGATCTTGCCTCATCTATCTTTTGTCGTTCCCATTCATATATTCTAGATCTAAGAATTTTTAATCCTTTTTCTCTATTTCTAATTTGTGATTTTTCATCCTGTTGACTAACAACAATGCCTGTTGGAATGTGGGTTATCCTAACGGCTGAGTCTGTAGTGTTTACACTTTGTCCTCCCGGCCCACTACTTCTAAAAACATCAATTCTTAAATCTTTTTCTTCAACCTTAACATCGACTTCCTCTGCTTCGGGCATTACAGCAACTGTTGCTGCTGATGTGTGAACTCTTCCTTGCGTTTCTGTATCGGGTACTCTTTGAACTCTATGAACTCCACTTTCATATTTTAATAGAGAATAAATATTTTTTCCTTTTATATTTGCTATTACTTCTTTTAAACCTCCAGCTTCACTTTTTGAAATACTTATTATTTCTAAATTCCATTTTTTTTTATGTGAAATCTTTTCATACATTTTAAATAAATCTGATGCGAATAAACTTGCCTCTAAGCCACCTGTTCCAGCTCTTATTTCGATAATTGCATTTTTTGAATCTGCATCATCTTTAGGAAGTAAAAATAGTTTAATTTTTTTTTCATTTAATTCATTATTTTTAATTAATTGATCTAACTCTATTTTAGCCATTTCTTTTATTTCTTTGTCGTTATTAATATCGTCAATTATTTTTTCTAATTCTTTTTTACTTTTTTCAAAATTGAGATATTTTTTGGCTTGGTCTATTATTTCGTTAATATCAGAATATTCTTTTGATTTTGTAGCAAATAATTTTTTGTCTACATTTCCTGAGGACAGCTCGCTTTCAAGGCTTTTGTGCCTCATTATTAATTCTTCAACTTTTTTTGATGGAATCATTTTTATTTTATTTCAATTTCTTCAGCTTTTTTTTCCACTAACTCAACTACTTTTGAAATAATATCTTGATTACCTAACTTTTCAGTTTGAACACCTTTTAAATATAACATGTTGCTATTTTGACCACCGCCAGTTATGCCGATATCAGTTAGTGCTGCTTCGCCGGGGCCATTTACTACACATCCAATAATTGAGAGTGTTATCGGAGTTTTAATATGGGCTAGTTTCTCTTCTAAAATTCTAACAGTGTCTATAACCTCAAAACCTTGTCTTGCACAAGAGGGGCATGATATTATTTTAACTCCTCTATTCCTTAGATTTAATGATTTTAAAATTTCATTAGCTACTTTGATTTCTTGAACTGGATCATCCGAAAGTGAAACTCTAATCGTATCACCAATGCCATCTAGTAATAAATTTCCCAAACCTATAGATGATTTTATACTGCCGGGAATGAAGCTTCCTGCCTCGGTAATGCCTAGATGTAATGGATAATTTGTAACTTTTGAAAGCTCTCTATATGCTTTTATAGATAGAAATACGTCTGAGGATTTAACACTTATTTTAAAATTAAAAAAATCTAAATCTTCTAAAATTTTTATGTTTCTAATTGCACTTTCTGCTAGAGCTTCTGGACAAGGTTCTTTAAATTTTTCTAATATATCTTTTTCTAGTGATCCAGAGTTTACTCCTATTCTTATTGAGCATTTATTATTTTTTGCAGCAGAAATAACTTGTGCAATTTTATTTTTATCACCAATATTTCCTGGGTTAATTCTTAAACAGTCCGCACCATTTTCTGCGGCTTCTATAGCTCTTTTAAAATGAAAATGAATATCAGCAACAACAGGTATTGGTGAATGTTTTTTTATTTCTTTTAAGGCATGAGTAGATTCTTCATCGGGACAAGAAACTCTTACGATATCGCCTCCAGCTTCAGAAATTTTATTAATTTGATTTAAAGTTTCTTTGACATTTTTTGTTAATGTATTTGTCATAGACTGGACTGAAATTGGATTGTCTCCTCCGATTTTCACTTGTCCTACATTTATAACTTTTGTGACTCTACGTTTAATATCCCTGAAAGGTCTAATGCTCATGATTATATTTTAGTTTTCTAATTTAAATTCTTTGTGCAAAGCTGATATTGCTTTATTTATATTTTTTCTATTCACTAATACTGATATTTTAATTTCTGATGTAGAAATTACAATAATATTTATGTTTTTTTTTGCTAGAGCATTAAACATTCTATAGGTTACACCGGGAGTAGTAATCATTCCAACCCCAATTATAGATACTTTTGATACTTTATTATCTACTATAATCTTTCTAAAACTAATTTTTTTATTTTTTTTCAATAGTTTTTCTGTTTTAGATAAATTTTCAGATTTAATTGTAAAAGTTAAGTCTGTTTCTCTTCCATTAGAAGATATATTTTGAACAACCATATCAACATTAATAGAATTTTTATAAAGTGGTTCAAATATAGCAGCTGCAATCCCAGGTTTATCTTTTACACCTATTAAAGTTACTTTTGCGTCATTTTTCGTAAAAGACACTCCACGTATAATTTTATTACTAACTATATTTTTTCTTTTAGTAATTAAAGTGCCTAAAGATTTTTTAAATGATGATCTTACATCAATATCAATTCTATTTAATCTTGCATCTTGGATTGAGTGTGGTTGCATAACTTTTGCTCCTAGCGAAGCCATCTCAAGCATTTCCTCATATGAAATTACTTTTATTTTTTTTGCTTTTGTAATTGTATTTGGGTCAGTAGTATAAACTCCATCTACATCGGTATATATAATACATTTTATTGCATTAAAGAATCTTGAAAGCATTATTGCGCTAGCATCTGTTCCTCCTCTGCCTATAGTAGTTATTCTATTTGCAGAATTAATTCCCTGAAAACCCGCAACAATGGGTATTCCTCCTGATTCTAAATATTTTATAATGTTTTTTTTATATATTTTTTCTATTCTTGATGATGAATGCCTTCCTTCTGTAAGAATTGGTATCTGCCATCCCATCCAAGATCTAGATTTGTATCCTAGGTGATTAAGCCTTCCAGCAATTAGCGAGCACGACATTTGTTCTCCTGAAGAAACTAAAACATCATACTCCTCGGGGATAAATTCATTAGAAATACTTTTAGATTTTTTTACTAAATCATTAGTTACCCCGCTCATCGCAGAAGAGGTAACAATTACTTTATATTTTTTTTTAATGAATGAAATAATTATATTTGCTACTTTTTTTATTCTATCTGTTGAGCCTACAGATGTTCCTCCAAATTTTAATACTATAATTTTCATTGACCTTAATTTTTTTTTTTAAATAAATTATGTTGATAAAATACATCTTAATTGTAATGTCAACAATCAATCAATTATGAGCACTATAAATAAAAAAGAAATTGAAAAATTTTCAAAAATGGCTGATGAATGGTGGGATACCGAAGGTAAGTTTAAGCCATTACACAAATTTAATCCTTTAAGGATAAATTATATAAAGAAAAATATTATTTCTCACTTTAATATTAGTTCAAAGTTCCTACCATTAAAAAATATTGAGATATTAGATATTGGTTGTGGAGGAGGCTTATTATCTGAACCAATGTGTAGATTGGGTGCAAAAGTTACCGCAATTGACGCTTCTCAAAAGAATATAAATGTTGCCTCATTTCATTCAAAGAAAAATGGTTTGAGAATTAATTATTTATGTTCATCACCAGAGAATATAAGTTTAAAAAAAAAATTTGATGTAATTTTAAATATGGAAATTGTTGAACATGTTGAGGATTTAGATCTTTTTTTAAAAAAAAGTTCATTACTCTTAAAAAAAAATGGATTGATGTTCGTAGCCACAATAAACAAAACTCTTAAATCATATATTTTTGCCATAGTTGGAGCAGAATATATTTTAAAATGGTTGCCAATTGGAACACATGAATGGAATAAATTCGTTAAACCTGAAGAATTAATTAAAATTGGAAAAAAAAATAATTTAAAACTAGCTGAAATTAATGGAGTTAATTTCAATCTTTTAAAAAACGAATGGATTATTTCCAATGATGATTCTGTAAACTATATAACAAAGTTTAAAAAAATTTAATTTTCATTATCTTTTACCCAAGGTATGGTTTCAGTCTCAATTCCCTCTTCTGACAATTCTTTGATATCTTCCACCGATGCATTTCCATAAATACCTTTGTTTTTTTTTTTATTATTATAATGAATTGATCTTGCCTCATAAGTAAAATTATCCCCAACATATTCAAAATTTTTTTTAATAAAATTTTTATATTCTTTTAATTTATTTTTAACTTCCAAATGTTTTTTTAGATTTATATTATTGCTTTCTTTTTGATTATTAATTACTGAAGGTGCCATTAATGACTTTTTAATCTTATAAGAATTACAATTTGGACAGCTTAGAAATTTTGATTTTTTAAGTTTTTCAAATTCCTTAGATGATGCAAACCAGCTATCAAAATCATTAGAACAATTTTCACATGACAATTTATATTTTATCATTGTTTAATATTTAAAATATTGAATTAATATTTCAAGTCTCTTAGGTTCTATAATCTGAATTAATTTCAATATATTTTTTTGTTAAATCCATCGTATAAGAAGTAAATTCTTTTTTTCCTAAATTTAAATTTACCAATAATTCAATTTTTTCTTCTTTCATATAATTGGCTGCTTCGCTTTCGTTGTATGAATTTGACAATTTACCATTTTCAATAACTGTTATATTTCCAAATTTAATTGATATTTTATTAGGTATTATATTTACATTAGCTTTTCCAATAGCCATAATAATCCTTCCCCAGTTAGGATCTTCTCCAGCAATAGCTGTCTTTACTAATGGAGAGTTTGCAATTGAAAAAGATATTTTTCTTGCATCTTCATCTGTTCTGCAATTTTTTACCTTTATTGAAATAAATTTCGAAGCTCCTTCTCCATCTGCAGCAATTCTTTTTGCAAGATTAAGTAGAACATTGTGTAAAGACAAATTAAACTCAGTTAATTTTTTATCCTTAACGCTTTTTAAGTTTGAATTTTCCACTTCTCCTGTTGCAAATATAGAAACCATGTCATTCGTACTAGTATCTCCATCACAAGAAATTGCGTTAAATGTTTTATGAATATTTTGTTTTAAAAGTTGTTTTAAAATTGATGAAGAAATTGTTGCATCTGTAAATATATATCCCAATGTTGTTGCCATATTTGGATAAATCATTCCCGAACCTTTTGCAATTCCATAAATTTTTACTAATTTATTTCCAATATAACATTCTTCCATTGCAAGTTTAGGTTTTAGATCTGTTGTCAAAATTCCCATTGATGCTTTTATCCAAAGATATTTATTTTGGGTGTATTTAATTTTTTTAATTAAATCTGGAATACTTTTTTTAATTTTTTCTGTAGGAAAAATTTCTCCTATCGTTCCTGTACATCCAAATAAAATCTCATCTGATTCAACTTTTATTGGTTTTTCTTCGTCACTTTTTTGTTTTTGAGTAAGTTCTTGCGATAGACTATCAGCTAAAATTTTTAATCCTTTGAAACCTTCTTTGCCTGTAAAAGCATTTGCATTTCTTGTATTAATTAATAAAGCTTTAATCTTTTTTTTATTAATTTTTAAGTTCCACTTAATATTTTCTGAAATTAATTTTGATTGTGTGTAAACCGATGCGTGGTTGACTCCATTTCTAAAATAAAACAAAACTAAATCATCTCTTTGTTTTGAATATAAATTAGCGCTAGTGACTGATATTGACAAACCA
The DNA here is from genome assembly GCA_902519625.1 of uncultured Pelagibacteraceae bacterium. Classification (GTDB taxonomy): domain Bacteria; phylum Pseudomonadota; class Alphaproteobacteria; order Pelagibacterales; family Pelagibacteraceae; genus Pelagibacter. The sequence goes on from CABYKS010000002.1 coordinate 27,908, forward strand.
TCAATATGATCAAGATCTTGAAAATCACCCATTTTTGAGTTTTTATTTATTGAATTAAATAAATTATTTATATTAATTGGCATAGTATTTAAAAATTAAATTTAGTTACTATATTAAACTCTATATTTAAATTATAAAACAATATATTTATTAAATGCTTAATCCACTAAATTTTTTATCAAAAATTATTAAATCTAGTAACCAAAAGGAGCTAGATAAATTAAAAAAAACTTCAAAGAAAGTTAATGATTTAGAAGAAGAAATAAGTAAGTTGGACGACCAATCTTTTCCAAAAAAGACTAAAGAATTAATTGATCAAATCAAAAATGGAACTTCTTTGAATAACATATTGCCACAGGCATTTGCTTTGGTAAGAGAAGCTTCAAAAAGAACAACTAATGAAAGACACTTTGATGTTCAAATCATCGGGGGAATTGTTCTTCACGAAAATAAAATTGCTGAAATGAAAACTGGAGAAGGAAAAACTTTAACTATTGCATTAGCTGCATATTTAAATGCATTATCAGAAAAAGGCGTACATATAGTAACAGTTAATGATTATCTAGCAAAAAGAGACTGCGAAAATATGAAAAAAATTTATAATTTTTTAGGTTTAACAGCCGGATATATTAATAATGATCAAAATGATGAGGAAAGAAAATTAAATTATAATTGCGATATTACTTATGCAACAAATAGTGAATTAGGTTTTGATTATCTAAGAGATAATATGAAATTTTCTTTTGAGTCAATGGTTCAAAGGGGACACAACTATGCAATCGTAGATGAGATAGATTCTTGCTTAATCGATGAAGCAAGAACACCTTTAATTATTTCAGGAGGAGCAGAAGATAAAACAAACCAATATCTTGTAGTGGATAAACTAATTAAAATTTTAAAGAAAGAAGATTTTGAAATCGATGAAAAAGATAAAAATGTTTTATTAACCAATCAAGGAATAGACAATATAGAAAAAATTTTATCAAATGCTGGAATTTTAAAAAATAATAATTTTTATGACCCAGATAATTTGCATTTGGTGCATCATGTAAATCAAGCTCTGAGAGCCAATCATTTATACGAAAATGGAAGAGACTATATAATTAAAGATAGACAAGTTGTTATAATTGATGAACAAACTGGAAGACAATTACCAGGAAGAAGATTTGGTGATGGTCTTCATCAAAGTATTGAGGCAAAAGAAAGGGTTGAAATCCAAAATGAAAACCAAACGCTCGCATCAATAACTTATCAAAATTATTTTAAACTTTATTCAAAAATTGCAGGTTGTACAGGGACTGCAGCAACCGAGTCGGAAGAGTTTTTTGAAATTTATAAACTTCCAGTAATTACAATCCCAACAAATAAAAAAATGATAAGAAAAGATTGGAATGATCAAATTTTTAGATCAGCAAAAGAAAAGGATGATGCAATTATAAAAAAAATACTTGAATGTAATAAAACAGGACAACCTTTACTAGTTTTTACAGCAAATATAAATAAATCTGAGCATTATTCCAATTTGTTAAATAAAGAAAAAATAAATCACACAGTGCTAAATGCAAAAAATCATGAAAGTGAAGCAGAAATTATTGCAAATGCGGGTAAAAAAAGTTCAGTAATAATAACGACTAGTATTTCAGGAAGAGGTGTGGATATAAAATTAGGAGGAAAATCCTCAAAAAACATTAATGAAAAACAAGAAATTAAAAGATTAGGTGGTCTGTATGTAATTGGAACAGAAAGAATGGAAAGTAGAAGAGTTGATAACCAAGCAAGAGGACGTTCTGGAAGGCAAGGAGATGAGGGAAATTCAATTTTCTATGTGAGTCTTCAGGATGATTTGATGAGAATCTTTGGTTCTGATTCTATGAATAGTATTCTGGAAAAACTTGGATTAAAAGATGGCGAAAGTATCGATCATCCTTGGATTAATAAAGCATTAGAAAGAGCACAACAAAAAGTTGAGGCAAGAAATTTTGATATTAGAAAAACTTTGTTAAAATTTGATAATGTTCTTAATGACCAAAGAAAAGTGATATTCAATCAAAGAAATAATATAATTAATAATAAAAATTCATTTGATTATACAGATGAATTTATGGATGAAATTATAATTAAATTAAAAGAATTAAAAAAATTAAATTTAACAAAGGATAAAAATAGTGAAAATTCAATTCAAATAAAGTCTATTTTGGGAAAATCTTTTAATGACAGTGAAATTAACTCAATTCTAGATCTAAATGAAAATAGCTTTGAAAAAGAAATTAAAAATAAATTTTTTTATAAAAGATCAGAAAGAGAAAAGATACTAGGAAAAGATCAAGCTTTAGAATTGGAAAAGAGAATCTTATTACAACTTATTGATCAGAATTGGAAATCACATATTCAATACTTAGAACAATTAAGAGGGGTTGTGGGTTTAAGATCATATGGTCAAAGAGATCCTTTGGTGGAATATAAAAAAGAAGCTTATACTTTATTTGAAAATTTATTATATAAACTAAAATCTGAATTAGTCACTGTTTTGTTAAATCTTGAAGTCATTAAACAAAAAGAAGATCCAGTAGAAAATAATAAAAGCAAGGATATTTCTTTTAAAAAAATTGGAAGAAATGAACCATGTCCTTGTAATTCAGGAAAAAAATATAAGCACTGCCATGGTTCTTTATGAAATAATAAAAAAAACAAAAACTAATATCGTAAAAAGTAAAAGATAGATTAAATATTTTTTGTAATAAAAAATTTTATTAAATAATTTATCTATAAAATTCATTTTCATTAATAAATTGTCTGATATTTTTGACTTAGGTGTAAAACCTTGATTTCTACCAATGGATAAAAATTTATTTTTTCTTTGTAATAAAATCTCCTCTTTATCCATATTGGAAAAAAAATTTAAATTTTTATTAATTGAATTTCTTACATTATCTAAAATTAAATCTTTATCTCTATGAGCACCTCCTAAAGGCTCTAAAATAATTTCATCAATTATTTTTAACTCAAAAAGATCTTTTGAGGATAGTTTCATAGCTTTAGAGGCTTCTAATGTTTTTTTAGGATCTCTCCATAGTATTGTTGCACATCCTTCTGGTGATATTACTGAATAAATTGCATTTTCTAACATTAAAACTTTATTGGAAGATGCTAGAGCTATTGCCCCTCCTGATCCACCTTCTCCAATAATTATGGATATTGTTGGAACAGTTAATTCCATACAACATTCTATTGATCTTGCTATTGCTTCAGCTTGGCCTCTCTCTTCAGCTCCAACACCTGGATATGCTCCGGGAGTATCTATAAAAGATATTACGGGAATTTTAAATTTATTTGCAAGTTTCATTAATCTTATTGTTTTTCTATAACCTTCTGGCCTCATCATTCCAAAATTTCTTTCAATTCTTGTTTCAAGATCTTCTCCTTTTTCTTGTCCAATTACCAAAACTGATTTATTTTCAAATTTTGCAAACCCACATATTACAGATTGATCTTCACCATAAAATCTATCGCCAGAAAGAGAAATAAAATCATCAAAAAGATTATCAATAAAGTGTTTTGCTTTTGGTCTATCTTCATGCCTTGCAACAAGAGTTGTTTGCCACGGGTTTAGGTTTGAATAAATATCTTTAAGTTTAGAATCTATTTCGCTTTGTAACTTTGAAATATTTTGCGTATCAACCTCTGATAAACCTTCTTGATTATAAGGATCTTTAAGTTTATCGAGCTCTACTTCTAAATTTTTAATTTCAGATTCAAAATTTAAATAATTTTTCATATTTTTCTTATAATGTTTATAAAGCAAAAAAAGGCAAGAAAATGGTTAATTTTAGAATTATTAATTATAAATTGACTATTTTATAACCAAAAAGTTATATTAAACACTTATTAAAAATTTTTTTTAATTGCAAAAATGAAAGAAAAATACTTAAAAATTAAAAACTTATCAGTTTCTAAAGATCTAGCAAATTTTATAAATAAAGAGTTATTACCAGGAACTAGAGTTAATAAAGAAAAATTTTGGAAAGCTTTTGATAAATGCTTTCATGAACTTGCTCCAAAAAATAAAAAACTTCTTCAAAAAAGAGAAAGATTACAAAAAGCTATTGATGCATTTCATATAGATGAAAATGATAATCAATTAACCTTAAAAAAATATACAAAATTTTTAAAAAAAATTGGATACTTAAAAAAAGCTGGCCCAAATTTTAAAGTTAAAACTAAAAATGTTGATTTAGAAATATCAAATATATGTGGTCCACAATTGGTTTGTCCGGTTTCAAATGCAAGATTTTTATTGAATGCAGCAAATGCAAGATGGGTAAGTTTGTACGATAGTTTATATGGAACAGATATAATTCCAGAAACTTATGGCGCTGTAAGAGGAAAAACTTATAACCCAATAAGGGGGAAAAAGGTAATCGAATACGCCCGTAATTTATTAGATAAATTTGTACCTTTGTATGACAAAAGTTGGAATGATTTAACAAAGATTCCAGAAATTTTAAAAAATAAAATTGATTTAAAACTTAAAAATCCTAATCAATTTGTGGGCTATAGTAAAAAATTTAATAAACTTAACTCCCTTTTATTTATTAATAACAATCTACATATAGATGTTTTGTTTGATCTAGATGGAAAAATGGAAATTAATAATCCTGAAGGAAATCAAGATAAAATTAAAATACACGATATTTATTTAGAATCTGCGATATCTACTATTTGTGATCATGAAGATAGTGTAGCTGCAGTAGATGCTGAAGATAAAATTTTAGGATATAGAAATTGGCTTGGCTTAATGAAAGGAGATTTGAAAGTAGAGTTTGTAAAAAATCGAAAAAAAATTATAAGAAGGTTAAATCCAGATCGAGACTACATTTCTGCAAAAGGAAAAAAAATTAAACTACATGGAAGATCTTTACTGTTAAATAGAAATGTAGGCCATCTTATGACGAATCCCTCTATTCTATTAAAAGATGGATCTGAATGTCCAGAAGGAATACTCGATGCTTTTATAACTTCTCTTGCTTGCCTACATGATTTTAAAAAAAAAGGAAATTCTAGAAACAATTCTATTTATATAGTTAAGCCAAAAATGCATGGTCCAGAAGAGTGTAAATTTACAAATTTAATTTTTCAAAATGTTGAAAAAGTTTTAAATTTAAAAAAAAATCAAATTCTATGTGGCATTATGGATGAAGAAAGAAGAACATCGATTAATTTAAAGGAATGTATTAGGGCTTTAAAAAATAGAGTGTTTTTTATTAATACTGGTTTTTTAGATAGAACTGGTGACGAAATTCATACATCAATGGAAGCTGGTCCTATGATGAAAAAAAATGATATGAAATCCTCAAAATGGATAAAAGCTTATGAAAATAATAATGTTAACATTGGTTTGGCATGTGGTTTTTCAGGTAAATGCCAGATAGGAAAAGGTATGTATCCTGCACCAGATTTAATGAATGAGATGATGAAACAAAAAATTGCTCACCCCATGGCGGGGGCTAACTGTGCATGGGTACCATCGCCAACTGCTGCAGCCTTACACGCTCTTCATTACCATGAGATTGATGTATTTGCTAAACAAAAAGAATTATTAAAAAGAAAGTCTGCAAATTTATCTGATCTTTTAACTATCCCAATAGCAAAAAAACATAGCTGGTCTATTGAAGAAATTACTAAAGAATTAAAAAATAATTCACAAGGAATTTTGGGTTATGTGGTTAGGTGGGTAGACCAATCTGTTGGTTGTTCTAAAGTACCAGATATTAATGGAATAGGTTTAATGGAAGATAGAGCTACCTGTCGAATAAGCAGTCAACACATTGCTAATTGGCTACACCACGGTATATGTAGTAAAAAACATGTTTTAGAAATTATGAAAAAAATGGCAAGAGTAGTTGACAATCAAAATTTAAAAGATCCAAGTATGAAAGGAAGTTCTCCTTACATTGCAATGTCAGATAATTTTGATAAATCAACAGCTTTTAAAGCGGCCTGCGAACTTGTATTTCATGGAAAAACTCAACCATCAGGTTATACTGAGCCAATACTCCATCTTAATAGATTACTTAAAAAAAATTAATCTTTTTACTTTTCAAAACTTTGCCTATTTTTAAAAGCTGATATTAAAGTGCCATCATCTAAATTTTCTATCTCTCCACCGACTGGCAACCCTTGTGCAAGTTTAGAAATTTTTACATTAGTATTTCTCAAGCTATCTTGAATATAAAATGCGGTTGTTTGGCCTTCTACTGTTGCACTTGTCGCTAAAATTACTTCTTCTATATTATCTTTTTTGACTCTTTCAACTAAAGAATTAATTAATAGATCTTCTTTTTTTTGATTATTTGAAGATGATATTGTTCCTCCAAGAATATGAAAATAACCTTGATATATACTAGAAGTTTCAATACTCCATTGATCGGCTATATTTTCTACAACACAAATTTTATTAAACTTATTTTTATTATTTTCACAATTATTACAACCATTTGTATTAGATTTTAAAGATCCACAAATTTTACATCTAAATATGTTTTTATAAACTTCCGCTAAAGTTTTTGCCATGGGTTTAATTAATTCTTCCCTATTATTAATTAATTTTAAGACTATTCTCTTTGCGGATTTTGGTCCCAAACCTGGTAGTTTAGATATTAATTTTATTAGCTCATCAATTTCTACTATGTTTTGCATTTAAATTATAAAGGCCACTTAAAGCCTGGTATTCCAAACCCTCCAGCTGTTTTGGAAATTTCCTCAGATGTTTTGGATTTTAATTGAGATTTTGCGTTACTATGCGCCGCTTTAATTAAATCTTCAATTATTGTTTTGTCCTCTTTTAAAATATTAGAAGATATGTCTAAATTTATTATTTCACCTTCTCCATTAAGAGTTATTTTTACAGAGTCTCCTCCTGAAACACCTGTTGCACTTATATTTTTTATTTTTTCTTGGCTTTCTTTCATCTTGCTTTCAATTTCTTTGGCCTTGTCTAAAATTTTACTAAAGTCAGTCATTATTTGTCATCTTTTAATTTTATATCAACTAGTTCTGCATCAGGAAATAATTCCAATATTTTTTTGTAATCATCTTGATTTTTTATATCTTCGATAATTTTTGATTTTTCAATTTTTATATTTTGCTTTTTTGATAGTTGACCAATTTTTTTTGATAGTGCAATAATCCATCTTTGCCCAGTCCATTCATATAATTTGAAAGTTAGTTCCTTTAAAAAATCTTTATCTAAATTTTCGTTGAATGAAATTTCAATTCTTTGATCTGTAAAACTTACTAAATTAACATTGGTTTCTAATTCATATTTTAATTTTAATTCTTTTTTTTCATTACATAGTTTTATTAATTCTTCAAAATTTTTTATTTCAATTTTTGTTACTCTTGGTTCAATTTTTTTTTCTGGTCTAGAGCTTTCTTCCTGAGAAAAATTTTTTATTTGACTAATTGTTTTATTTTTCATTTCTAAATTATCTTCATTTTTGCTTAAATTAATCTGTTCTGTTTTGCGAATGTTGTTATTAGAATATTTTTCACTACTATGTTCTACTGTGTCTTCGTCATCAAGAATTCTATCTTCTTTAAGATATAAAAGTCTTATTAAAAACATTTCCATAGATAAGTTTTGATTTGATACTATGTCTAGTTCGCTGAGGGTTTTAATCGTAAATTGCCAAAATAATAATAAAATTTCTGAACTAACTTCTTTAGAAATCAACTCTATTTCTCTAAACTCCTCATCATTAAGAGTAAAGTTTTGACCATCTAGCTTTATAGATGAAATATTTTTAATGAAATATAATATTTCTAAAAAATCATTTAAAAAAACTTTTGGCTCTACTCCTTGGTTATATATTGATCTATAAATATTTATTACTTCTTTCTCATCTCCTTTAAACAAAAATTTAAATAAGTTAATAAGATAACTTTTGTCAAAAAATCCAAATATCTTTTGAGCTTCCTTTAAATTAATCTCAGTTTTTTCATTATTACTTAGTAGGGCTCTATCTAGAAGCGAAAGTGCGTCTCTTACAGAGCCTTCGGATATTTTCACAATTAATTTTAAAGCTTCATCTTTTATTTTTCCTTTTTCTTTATCTTTTACTTCTTTTATAAAATTTAATAAATTTGAAGAATCTATTCTAGATAAATCAAACCTTTGACATCTTGAAATTACTGTAACTGGAATTTTTTTAATCTCTGTTGTAGCAAAAATAAATTTTAAATATTCTGGAGGTTCTTCGAGAGTTTTTAAAAGTGCATTAAAAGCTTGTTTGCTTAGCATGTGAACTTCATCGATTATAAATATTTTATATCTTGCTGACGTGGGTCCATATCTAGAAAATTCAATTAGGTCTCTCACATCATCAACGCCTGTTTTGCTTGCAGCATCCATTTCTAAAACATCAATATGATTTGAATTGCTAATCGCTTCACAGTTTTCACAAAATTTTTCGGAGCACAATTTATCAACTCCATTTAGACAGTTTAAAGACTTTGCAACAATCCTAGCAATCGTTGTTTTTCCAACTCCTCTTATGCCAGTAAATAAATAAGCATTAGCTGATCTATTATTTAGAATTGAGTTATAGATAACATCTGCAACTACTTCTTGACCAATTAAATCCTTAAATGTTTTTGGACGATATTTTAATGCTAAAACTTTTGAGTTATTATTCATAAAACTAACTATTTAAGGAGACTAGAACCTGAGAAACTGTCTTTACGATTGCTTCCGTTAGGATCTGGTCGGGTTCAAGCAGCACCCACCTCTAGCCTCCAAAATGTATTATAACAGTAAAGATTCTTATTCTACAAGAAAAGTAATTATTTATTTATCTCTATATTTGTCAGCTTCAAAAACACCTAAAACGTGCATATCATCACAGTGTAAACCTAATTCTTCAAGTGAATTTTTAACTTTTTTTTCTTCAATATGTCCATCAAGTTCACATAAAAAGAAATAAGAAGAAAATGAATTTTTTTCAGGAAAACTTTGCAATTTTGTTAAATTTACACCATTAAGTGTAAAACTTCCTAATGCGCTATAAAGCGCGCCAGCTTTGCTTTTAAGCTTAAATAGCAATGAGGTAATATATTTATTATTTTGAAATTCAGGTTGAAAAATATCTTTTTGCATAATCAAGAATCTTGTCACATTTTCTTTTTCATCTTGAATATTTGAATCTAGTATTTGTAAATTATATATATCTGCACTTAGTCTAGAGGATATTGCTGCTTTTGATTTATCTTTGGCTTCAGAAATATATTTAGCAGAGCCTGCGGTATCTGCTCTAACATTTCCGTTTAATTTATTTTTTTTAATAAATATCGAAGATTGACTTAATGCTTGGGCATGAGAGTAGATGTCTTTTATATCGCTTATTTTTGCACCAGGCAAACCTAGAAGATTATGATTTATAGGAAAAAAATGTTCAGCAAAAATATTTAATCTATATTTAAAAATTAAATATTCTACTCCAATATTCCCAGTTGTTTTATTAGATTCTGGTATGATTGCTTTTACAGAGTTATCATTGTTTGCTTTTTCAAAACATTCATCAAATGTTTTACATGGAATTGTTTCACAATTTGGATACTTTTCCTTTGCACAACTTTCACTATAACTTCCAGCAATTCCTTGGTAAGCGATTTTCATTTCAGGAGTTATATTCTAATTTTTTTTTTAAAGCTAGATAATCTTCCATTGTATCTACTCCAATAGGACAAAATTTTGCTAATCCTACATTTATTTTTATTTTATTATCTATTGCCCTTAACTGTTCCAGTTTATTTTTAATTTCATTATTTGTTTGTTCAAAATTAACTAATTTTTTTAAAATATTTGGTTTATATGCATATATTCCCAAATGATGATAAATATTTAAATTTATATTATTTACTTTTCTTTTAAAATCCAATGCTATTGGAAAATTTTTATCATCAACTTTGATATCTGTAATAACTTTAACAATATTTTCGTTATTTAAATTAGATTGATCATCAATTTCAGAAGCTAATGTTCCTATCTCTGGTTTGTGAAGCTTAATCAATTTATTTAAATGCTTCAGGTCATTTATTTCTATATTTGGTTCATCTCCTTGGAGATTAATTATATAGTCTATATCCACCAAATCTAATTTTTCATAACATTCAAAAATCCTATCAGAACCAGTTTTATGTTTATTGCTCGTTAAGATTGCTTTTCCTCCGTTTAAATTAACATCATCTACAATTTCTTTATCTTCTGTAGCAACATATACTTCTCCGATATCTGCTTCTTTGGCTTTTTTAAAAACATTGGAAATTATAGAAAGTCCATTAATTTTCAAAAGAGGTTTTCCAGGTAACCTAGTAGCAGAAAGTCTTGATGGTATTAAAATTACTGTTTTAGACATTATATTTACTGATAAATTATGCGTCTAAGAGACGCAAATTGTATAATTAAATATTTAAGCTTTTTAATAACTAACATGTTATATGAATGATACTAAATATTATAAATACAAATGAATTCTTTTGAAATAAATAAAATTATTACAGCAATTTTAGTAACAATATTGGTAGTTTTTGGTATTGGAAAAATATCAGATGTAATTTTTGATAAAGATGACAAAAATATTGTTGCATACAAAGTAGAAGCTCCCGAAGGTTCAGCGGTACAAGCAAGTGTTGAATCATCTACGGATATAACAGCTTTATTAGCGTTGGGAGACGTTGCGCATGGAGAAAAAGTTTTTAAAAAATGTAAAGCGTGTCACAGTATCAAGCAAGGAGGTGGAAATAAAATTGGTCCTAAGCTCTGGAATATCATGTTTAGACCTGTTGGAGCAATAACTGATTACAAGTATTCTAAAGCTTTATCTTCATATGAAAAAGAATGGAGCTGGGAAGAAATGAATGGTTTTTTAATTAAGCCCGCAACATGGATTAAAGGTAATAAAATGGGATTTGCAGGACTTAAAAGTGAAAAAGATAGAGCTTCAGTAATTTTATATTTAAACGAAAATAGTGACAATCCAAAACCATTACCGTAATTTTCCAAAACAATACAACAATATACTTTTTTGAACATGCACTCTATTTAGAGCTTGCTGCCAAACTTTAGATTGTTTTCCTAAAAAAACTTCTTCTGAAACTTCATTTCCTCTTGGAAGACAATGCAAGAATATAGTTGAATTTTTTTTTGTTTTTTTCATTAAATTTGAGTCAATTCTATAATTTTTAAAATCTTTAATTTTTTTTACTTTATTAATTTTATCATTCAATGAAACTACTTTATCAGAAAATATTACATCTGCATTTTCAACTGCTTTTTTGGGATCATCAAAAAAATTAATTTTTCTCTTATTTTTTTTAACCCAATCCATAACAAATTTTGGAGGTCTATAACTCTTAGGACAGCCAACATTTAAATTAAATTTAAATTTTACTGATGTGGCTATTAAGCTATTTAAAACATTGTTAGTATCACCAATCCAACAAATATTTAACTTTGATATAGGTTTTTTTTTAATTTCCTCTACAGTAAATATATCGGAGAGAACCTGACATGGATGAGAGCTTGGGCTTAATAAGTTTATTATAGGAATAGTTGAATTTTTACTGAAATCCTCAATTTTTTTATCACTGCTAGTTCTTAGCATAAACCCATCACCATAAGTTGACAAAATTTTTGCAGTATCAGCTAAAGTTTCTCCACCTTTTCCTAAATGTAATTCATTTGATTTAATAATTATTGATCCACCACCTAATTGAGCTATTGAAAGATAAAAGCTTAGACGAGTTCTAGAACTTTGTTTTTCATACATTTGAATTATCAATTTTCCTTTTAGCGGTTTATCTCTATCAACTTCAAGGGTGCTTAATTTTTTTCTTTTATTCTTTCTTTTTTTTGCATCTTCCAAGATTTTTCTTAAATCCTTCGCAGGTATATCTTTGAGGTTAATAAAGTTTTTCATTACTTTTTATATTCACTACAAACCTTCTTTAAGATTTTTAATGCTAAATCAATTTCATTTTTTTTGACATTTAAAGGTGGTAGAATTCTTATAACGTTCTCTGCCGCTCTAATTGTTAATAAATAGTTTTTTTCTAAAGATTTAATAAACTTCGATTGATCAAAATGTAATTGTACTCCAATTAATAAACCTTCACCTCTAATTTGTTTAATTATATTTGGATAATCTTTTTTAAGTTTATCTAATTCTTTATAAAAATAATTTGATACTTTTTTTAAATTATTAAGAAATCCTTTTTTAAAAATTTGATCCAAAACTGCATTTCCGACACTCATTGCCAATGGATTTCCTCCAAAAGTTGATCCGTGACTCCCTGGGATCACTGAAGATGCAACTTTTTTTGTCATTAAAACTGCACCAATTGGAAATCCACCACCTATTCCTTTTGCGATAGGAACAATATCAGGTTTAACTTTAGATTTTTCAAATGCAAAGAAGTTTCCAGTTCTTCCTATGCCACATTGCACTTCGTCTAATATTAATAGTATTTTTTTCTTGTTACAAATTTTTCTTAGTTCTTTCAAACACCATTCTGGAATAACTTTAATACCACCTTCTCCCATTATAGGTTCCACCATAATTGCTGCTGTTTTATTTGAAATAGCTTTTTTAAGAGATTGATGATCTCCAAATTTAAAATGGTCGAAGCCTCCGACTTTTGGACCAAAACCCTCTGTCATTTTTTTTGATCCGCTTGCAAAAATTGCTGCAATTGTTCTTCCATGAAATGAATTTTTTACACATAAAATTCTATTTTTATGTGTTTTGCCCTTAGAATAAAAATATCTTCTTGCAACTTTTATTGCTGCTTCAGTTGCTTCAGTTCCAGAGTTTTGAAAAATAACATAATCAGCAAAAGTTTTTTGAGTAAGTCTTTTAGCAAGCTTTTCGCCTTCTGGGATTATAAATGCATTTGATACATGCCAAACCTTCTTTGCCTGGTTATTTATAGCTTTAATTAAATATGGATTTGCATGACCTAGTGAGTTAACTGCTATTCCTTGAACAAAATCTAGATATTTTTTTCCGTTAGTAGCATAAAGAAAACTTCCATTACCTTTCTTAAAAGCAATTTTTCTTCTATTATAGTTTTTTGCTAATGCACTCATTAATTTATTATTATGATTTTATTTTATAACCTTTTTTATAAAGTATATATGAAATAAACCAGGTTAATATTGAAAGTATAATTAAATATATTAAGCCAAATTTAATTGATCCATCCATATTATTTATAAAGGCATATCTAAAGCCATCAATCATATGAAAAAAAGGATTGTATTGACTTAAAAAATTTAAAAAATTTGGTAGTCTATCCACAGAATAAAAGGTTCCTGACAGAAAAGATAATGGTACAATAATAAAATTTGTAATGGTTGCCATATTGTCAAATTTATCTGCCCACAATCCTGCAATGAAACCAACTGCACCCATAATAAATGAGCTTAAAAATAGATAGGTAAAAAAAATTAAATAATGTTTTATTTCTATTTCAATGAATAATGAAAATAGAATTATCGAAATAATTGAGATAATCACTGATCTTGTTATCGAAGCGAATATTATAGCTAACGTGACTTCTGCGGCTGATAAAGGTGCTCCAATTAAATCAACAATATTTCCCATCACCTTTCCCATTAAAAGTGATGAGGACGAATGAGAAAAGGCTTGTTGAATTACTTGCATGGCAATAAGACCTGGTGCGAGAAACTCAATAAATGTTACACCTAAAACATTGGGTCTATCTTCTCCTATGGCTAGAGAAATTACTAATAGGAAAAGTATTGCAGTTACAACTGGACCTATAATTGTTTGGCCTAAAACGGATAAAAATCTTAAAGTTTCTTTTAAATATAAAGTGTATGCACCAACCCAGTTAATTCCAAATCTTCTTTCACCTATTTGATATTTTTTATGTAATTCAACCATAAGTCTGTATTCATAAACTTTTTTTTAGAATATTGTTAAAAAAACCAAAAAAATACTTGTCTTTATTTATGTTGTATGAACATCTCTATATTGTTATAAAAGTAATACGATCTACAATATATAGTATTAAATGAGCTGGACTGAAGAAAAAGTAAATAAATTAAAAGAACTCTGGGGTAAAGGAAATACAGCAAGTCAAATTGCTGAAATTATTGGAGGCATAAGTAGGAATGCTGTAATTGGTAAAGCTCATCGATTAAAGCTCTCTTTAAAAATTATAAAAAGACCTAGATCAAGTTCTCCAGTAAACTCATATTTTGATGAAACAAATAATGTACGAAAAAGAAGTAGAAAAGTTAAATTTAGATCATTACTTTTAGACAAGAATTTTGAGCCTGCAAAAAATTTAAGCTTAGAACAACTAACTGAAAATACATGTAAGTATATGGAGGGACACCCCAACGAAAGTTCATCATCATTTTGTGGTAGAAAAAATGTTGAGAAATTTTCTTACTGTCCTTTGCACCTGATTGTAGTCTTCCAACCAAGAGGAAAGAAAGAAGATCTTACTGGTGAAGATGAAATACCTCAATTTATAGAAAAAAAAATTAAGTCAGCTTAAAAATTAAATTAATTATTTTGAGTATTCTCCTCCTTCTTTCCACATATAAGAATATTTTAGTACTTCATGGTCAAATTTAAGTTTTGCTTCAAGGCCTATATCTATGTTTGACTTATATTTTCCTGAAAGAACGTTATCATATTTTAATATTTTTAATTGATCTCTAGTTATCAAAGGTTCTGGAAATTTTTCAAAAAAGAATGCAAAAAATCTTGCAATTTGTATCGGTAAAGGAATTAGTAATCTTTTTTTATTGATTGAAATTAATAATTTTTCTAAAATTTCCTTAAACGAAAGTTTCTCCGGACCAACACACTCAATAATATCTGAACATATATTTTTATCTATTACTCTAGAAATTATTTCACATATTTCAGTTACATGTATTGGAGAAAATTTAGTTTTACCATTATAATATAATGGAAAAGCTGGCATCAAGCTTAATAAACTTAAAAGCCTACGTGAAAAATTATCATCTACACTAAAAATTACTGATGGTTTTAAAATTGTAGATTTTGGAAAATTATTAATTATTTTTTTTTCTCCCTCTAGTTTGCTTACCGCATATTTGCTATCTAAAGCTTTTTCAATTCCTAGCGCTGAAATATGAATAAATTGTTTTAATTTATATTCTTCTGACTTTTTAGCAAGAACACCTGGGAAGTTTGTATGAATATTTTTAAAGCTATTTTTTTTATTCTCAAAAAGAATTCCAACAAGATTTATGCATATGTCTTTATCTTTAAATAAGTTGTTTAATTGTTCTTCATCAAAGACATTAGCTTCTACTATTTCTATATACCCAGGATTTCCTTGTGTTTTTAATATTGCTCCTTTTTTATGAAGATTTCTAGTGACTACAGTAACCAAATGATTATTTTTTGTTAATTTCCTAATCAGGTGGCGGCCCACCATTCCGGAACCTCCAAATATTAATACTTTTTTCATAATCTAAAAATAGACATTATTGTTGTGTCTTTATATATATAAATAAAAAACAAATAACATATATATATTTAAATGGATAATATCAAAATTTTCGAGGACGATTTACCTCCAGAGATTGATTTATCTAATGAAAAGATAATAGGGATTGATAATGAGGCACTTGGATTAGTTTTGGGAAGAGATCCTTTAACCTTGGTTCAATTAGGTCTTGAATCAAAACAATTTTATTTAATAAAACTTAATAGAAAAACTTATGAGGCACCAAATTTAATTAAAATTTTATCAAATGATAAAACTCAATTCATAATGCACTACGCAAGACAAGATCTGTTATGGCTAAAATATCATCTTAAAGTTGAACCAAAAAATATTTTTTGCACAAAAATTGCGTCTAAATTAGCCAGAACTGCTTCTTCTATGCATGGCTATAAAGATTTAGTTAAAGAACTATGTGGCAAAGACATATCGAAAAAAGAACAACAAAGTGATTGGGGGAATCCAAATCTTACTCCAAAACAAATTAGTTACGCTGCACAAGATACGGAACATTTATTTGATATAAAAGAAAAATTAACCAAAATGTTGATAAGAGAAAAAAGATTTGATCTGTTTGAAAAATGTATGAAGGTTATTCCAGTACTTGTAGATATGGAAATATCAGGATTTAAACCATTAATATTCGAACACTAAAGATGAAAAAAAAAAATTTTATTCCAATAGCAAGAGAAGTTATAGAAACAGAAATTAAATCTTTAAAAAAATTAAAATTAAGTATTAATCAATCTTTTAATAAAGCAGTAGAGGCAATAATTAATTGTAAAAATGGTAAAGTAGTTATTTCGGGTATTGGTAAGTCTGGTATTATAGGTAAAAAAATATCATCAACACTCGCTTCGATCGGTATACCTTCTTTTTTTGTTGACGCAGCAGCATGTTCTCATGGTGACTTAGGCCAAATAAGTTCTAACGATGTATTAATTTTGATTAGCTTTAGCGGTGAAAGTGTAGAGCTAAAAAATATCATTCAACATGCAAAAAGGAATAAAAAAATTACTTTAATTGGAATAGTTTCAAAAAAAAATTCAATTCTTTATAATTCCTCAGATATAAAATTATTAATCCCAAATGTTCCAGAAGCTGGCCCCGGAAAAATTGTTCCAACATCTTCTACTATAACTCAATTAAGTATAGGTGATGCCTTGGCAGTTTCAACTATGAATTTTAGAAAATTTGGAAAACTTGACTTTAAAAAGTTTCATCCAAGTGGAAGTTTAGGAGCAAAACTTAAAACTGCTGAAGATTTAATGATTAAAGATAAAAAAATTCCATTTATTAATGAAAATATATTATTAGGAAAAGCTCTTAAAACAATGAATAAATTTAATTTTGGAGTGTTGGTTGTAAGAAATAGTTTTAAAAAAACTTCTGGTATTATAAGTGACGGTGATATCAAAAGAATATCTGAAAAAAATACTAATATTAAAAATCTTGTTGCTAAAAATATTATGAAAAAAAACCCTATAAGTATCAATAAAGATATGCTGATAACTGAAGCTTTATCTATAATGAATTCAAAAAAAGTTACATGTTTATGTATCCATAATAAAAAAATGAAAAATAAAACAATAGGAATTCTAACTATCCACGAAATATTAAATGCAAATATTAGATAAATGAATGCTAAAACAATCATTCAATTATTAATTTTTTTCTTAATAATAATCTTTATATATCTGTTTATTAAAAACACATTCTTAAAAGAACAAAAAAATATTGTTATTTTAGATCAGAATGAAGTCAAAAATACGGAAGAAATAAAAATTGAAAAAGATGAAATTAATATTATTGAAAATTTAAATTATATATCAATTGACGCCGAAGGTAATGAATATATATTAAATGCAAAATATGGGAAAGAAAGCCCTGAGGACCCAGATATAATAATTTTAGAAGAAGTTGTGGGATTAATAAAATTAAAAAATAAATCTAATATAGAAATAAAGTCTGATTTTGCTAAATACAACGCTGTAACTTTTGATACAAAATTTTATCAAAATGTTCTAGGTTTTTTTGAGGAAAGTAAAGCTTCTTCAGATAATTTCGATTTTTTTTTTAAGAATAATAAAGCTATTATGTATAATAATATTAAGTATTTCGATAAAAATACAAAAGCAAATGCCGACGAAATATCGTTTAATTTATTAAATGGTGATGTAAATATAAAAATGTTTGATAAAAAGAAAAAAATTCAAATAAGTAAAAATTAAAAATATGGCTATAATTAAAAAGTTTAGAATAACAACATTTAAAAAAGAGATTAATAAAATTACTCTAAAAAAAATTTCTCTTTCATATAACAGAAGACAAATTTTAGATGATGTTTCCTTCAATATTCGAGAAGGAGAAATTTGTGGACTGCTTGGGCCAAATGGAGTTGGAAAATCAACTATTTTTAATATTATCGTGGGCTTAGTAAAACCTAACTACGGTGATATATATATAAATCAAAAAATTGTTACAGATCTTCCAATTTATAAAAGATCAATTGATTTTGGACTAAGCATTGTTCCTCAAACAGGTGGTGTTTTTTCAAATTTAACATGTATAGAAAATCTAAAAGCAATTAGTGAAATAGTAATTGAGAAAAAAGAAGAAAGAAATTTTAAAATTGAAAAAATGATATCGAAGTTTGAGTTAGATGCAGTAAAAAATACTAAAGCGAAACATCTTTCGGGTGGACAAAGAAAAAAAGTAAGTATTGCTATGTCGCTAATGTCTGATCCAAAAATAATTTTAATGGATGAGCCTTTTCAGGGGCTAGACATAATGTCTACGAGAGATCTTCAAGAAACAATTGTAAATCTTCAAACCGAAGATAACAAAAGATGCTGTATTATTTCAGATCATGCGGCTAGAGATTTATTGGCAATAAGTGATAGAGCAATTATTTTGGCAAATAAAAAAATTATAGCTCAGGGTACACCAACCGAGTTGATAAATAATAAAAATGCAAAAAACTTTTATTTTGGAGATGCATTTAAAATTAGCTAATCTTTCTGATGAAAAAAGTTGCATATATAAATCAAAAAATAGATAGTTTTGATAGTAAAATTTATGTACCTGGAGATAAAAGTTTATCTATAAGATGGATATTAATGGCATCACAAGCGGTAGGAACTTCGATCGCTTACAACCTTCTTAGATCCGAAGATGTCTTTAGCGCTCTAAACACAATAAAAAAATTAGGAATAGATTTTAAAATCAATAAAAAGAATTGTAAAATTTACGGAAAAGGTCTTAACGGGTTTAGATTCAAAAATAATACAATAATTAATGCTGGCAACTCAGGAACATTAGCAAGATTAATTTTTGGTTTATTAATAAACTCAAAAAATCAAATTATTTTAAAAGGTGACAAAAGTTTATCAAAAAGAGATTTTTCAAGAGTAATAAGTCCCATGCAAATGTTTGGCCAAAACATTAGATCAAATAACCAAAAATTACCTATTAGAATTAAAGGAACTAATTATCCAAGACCTATTAGTTATAATGAAACAAAAGGTAGTGCTCAAATAAAAAGCTGTATTTTACTTGCGGCAATGAAAACTCCTGGAAAAACTAAAATAAAATCAATTCCATCAAGAGATCATACTGAAAAATTATTCAAATATTTAAAATTACCAATAAAAACTTATAAAGAAAAAAAACTAGATATAATAAGTTATAAAGGTGTAAAAAATTATAAAGGCTTTAACTACGTAGTTCCCGGAGATATAAGCTCAAGCTCATTTTTTATAGTGCTCACATTATTGTCCAAAAATTCCAAAATTATAATAAGAAACGTGAATGTAAATAAATCAAGAACTGGAATTATTGATATACTAAAAATAATGAAAGCTAAAATATCTTTAAAAAATAAAAAAAATTATAATGGAGAATACGTCGCTGATATATTTGTAAAAAGTTCAAAAATACTAAAACCAATTAATTGCCCAGTTGAAATGAATAGCCGATCTATTGATGAATTTTTATTAATTTTTTTAGTTTGTGCTTCGGCAAAAGGTGTATCAAAATTTAATAAGATTGGTGAACTTAGAAATAAAGAAACAGATAGATTAAAATTTGCAAATACCTTTTTAAATAAAATAGGAATTAAAACAGAAGTAACTAGGGATAGTTTCAAAATATATGGAAATCCGAATTTAAAGCTTAACAAAACTTATAAAATAAAAAATTTCGATAAAGATCATAGAGCTTGTATGCTGTCATTTATCGCTGCTCTTACATTGGGTGGTAAATGGGTAATCAACGATATTGATTCAATAAACACATCATTTCCAAACTTTATATCATTATTGAAAAATTTAGGGGCAAAAATTAATTGATTAAAAAAAATATAAAATTTTCAATTGCTATTGATGGAAGTAGCGCTTCAGGCAAAACAACCGGAAGTAAGATAATATCAAAACACTTTAAATTTAAACTTCTTTCATCTGGAAAACTATATAGATATTTAGCATCTCAAATTATAAAAAATAAAAATAAATATAACAAAAAATTTATAAGAAATCAGTCAAAAAAAATAACAATACTTAAATTAAAAAATAATAAATTAAACAGCCCACAAATAACAAGACTATCATCTATTATTGCAAAAAAAAAATTTATAAGAAATCAACTTAAAAAGTTTCAAATTGATTTTATAAAAAAAAATAAAAAAGTTATTATTGAAGGGAGAGATATCGCTTCAAAGATTATGCCAAATGCAGATTTAAAAATTTTTTTTAAATGTTCGCTAAAAGAAAAAGCGAAAAGAAGATTAAAAGAATATAAAAAGATAAATAAAAATATAACTCTTAGAGATGTCAAAAAATCTTTAAAATTAAGGGATTTTAGCGATAAAAATAGAAAAGAAAGCCCCTTGCTTTTTGTTAAAGGTGCTGTATTAGTTGACACCACTAAATTAACTTTAAAGCAAATGAAGCTTCGCTTAATTAATTTAGTACAAAGAGAATTAAAAAACAAATATGGAAATATATAAGGATCTAAACACGCAAGCTAATAAAGATTTCGAAAGTTTATTAAATTCTCAATTATCAAAAATCAAAATAGAAGAAGGAAAAATCATAGACGGTTTAGTAACCAAAATAACAAATAAATTTGTTTTTTTATTTGTTGAAGGTTTAAAATCTGAACCTGTTCTGGATATAAATGAGTTAAAAAGTTTAAATTTAATTGATAAAATTAAAGAAGGGTCAAAAATTGCAGTTCTTCTGGAAAAAATCGAAGATAAAAATGGAGACGTGGTCGTTTCAGCTACAAAGGCTCAAAAAATTAAAGGGTGGTATGAGTTGGAAAAAGCTTACGAAAAAAATGAACCTATAATAGGAAAAATTACTTCAAAATGCAAAGGTGGAGTAATAGTTGAGCATGTTGATACTGGTTCTTTAATGTTTTGTCCTGGATCACAAATATCAGATAAGCCTTTGAAAGATATCTCTCATCTGATGCATGAGCCCCAAAAATTTGCTTTGATAAAGCTAGATAAAATTAGAGGTAATGCCTGTGTGTCGCGAAGACAAATAGTTTCTTCAAGTAAAAAAGAAGACAAGGCAAAAATAATAGAAAAATATAAAGTTGGTGATAAAATTAAAGATGCAGTTGTTAAAGGTTATAGTTCTTTTGGTTGTTTCTTTGGAGTGAATAAGGGTGAACTAGATGTTCTTGTACATTTACAAGAAATTTCTTACTCTAGAATTAATCATCCAGATGAAGTTTTTAATATTGGTGAAAAGCATGATTTACTTGTTATTTCTGTAGACAAAGAAAAGTTACAAGTTGGTTGTTCAATTAAACAACTATCTCCAGATCCATTTGAACATATTTCAAACTATGAATTAAATAAGTTGTACAAAGTAAAAGTAGTAAAAATAACTGACTATGGTTGTTTCTGTGAATTAGAACCTGGCTTAAGTACACTTCTTCATTCAAGTGAATTGAGTTGGACTAAAAGAAATTTAAGTGCAAAAAAGATGTTTAAAGTTGGAGATGTTATAGATTGTGTAATTACAGAAATTGACAAAGAAAAAAGAAGAGTCGCAATCTCTCACAGACTAACAAAAGAAAATCCTTATGAAAGTTTAGAGAAAAAATATCCTGTTGGATCTGAGATAGAAGGAAAAATATCTAGCATTAATGAGTATGCAATTTACTTACATATTGATAATTTTGACATAGATGTATTCTTGCATGCAAATGATCTTTCTTATACGGGAAATCCAGAAGAAGAATTAAAAAAATATAAAAAAGGAGAGAATCTAAAAGTTAAAGTTCTAGAAATAAAAAAAGATGAGCAAAAAGTGAGAGTCGGATTAAAACAAACAAAAACTGACCCTTTAAGTTATTTTAATAATAAAAAAGTTAATGATGTAATAACAGTAAAAGTCATATCTTCAGATAACAAAGGATTAATTGTTAAACCAGAAGAGTCAGAATTAAATATATTAATAAAAAAGTCACAAATAGCAATAAATTCAGCTGACGCAAGACCATCAAGATTTGTTGGAGGTGAAAGAATTGATGCTGCAATATCTGAAATTGATTTAAGCAAAAGAAAAATAAATCTTAGTATAAAATTATTAGAAGAACTACAAAATAAAGAGGCTGTTACTAAATTTTCATCTCCTCTTTCGGGAAAAAATTTACCATTTTCATCTCTTTCTGATAAGTTAAAAAAAGATAAAAATGAAACTGAAGAATAGTTAGCAAATTTGGCATTAGTAAAATCAAAAATATTAGAACATTTATCAGACAATTATCCTAATTTTTTAAAGAAAGACTTAACTAAACTAATTGAAATCACTCTATCTAAAATAGAAAACTCCCTTGAAAAAAATGAAAGAGTTGAATTAAGAGATATTTTCACTTTGGAAACTAGAATTCAGAAAGCAAGAATATCAAGAAACCCAAAAACTCAAGAAAAAGTTGAAGTTTCAAAAAAAAAAACAGTTCATTTTAAAATGTCTAAAAAATGGTTTAATAGTTTAAATAATGAGTAAAAATATATTTATTGCGTGCGATACAAATAAAACCTCAATAGCTAGCAAAATAATCAAATATTCAAATACAAAAAAATTAAAAATTGGCTATAAATTTGGTTTAGAATTTATTAATTCTAAGAATGGAAGAACTTTTATATCAAAAATAAGAAATAAGCTTATTTTTGCTGATTTAAAACTTCACGATATACCTAATACATGTGCTTCTACTGTAAAAGCTGTAAAAGATCTTAAAGTTAATTATTTAACTATACATGTAAGTTCAGGTTTGGAGGCGTTAAAAGCTGCAAAAAGAGTTTCTGGCAAAATAAAATTGGTTGGCGTTACAACGCTAACATCGATAAATGATTATTCATTAAAACAGATTGGATACAACAAAAAATTAAAAAAACTTGTAATACATCAGGCCAAACTAGCAAATAAAGCAAAACTTGATGCAATTGTTTGTGGTGCTCAAGAAGTGAAATATGTAAAAAAAGTTTTTAAAAAAGAAATAATTACTCCCGGAATTAGATTTAACTCTAATAAAAATGATCAAAAAAGAGTAATGACACCTAAAGAAGCATTTCAAAATGGCAGTGATTGGCTTGTAATAGGAAGGCCAATTACAAACGGAAATATAAAAAAAAATATTCAAAAATTAATTGAACATCTTAATAAATAATGGATGCAAAGATTTGTGGTATCAAAGATTCCAAAACTTTAAAATATATTATAAATCATAAAAACCCTCCTAAATTTATTGGTTTCATAACTAATTATCCAAAATCTAATAGATATGTTGAATATAAAGATCTTAAAAAATTAATTAATATAGATAAAAAAAAAATAAATTTTGTTTCAGTACTTGTAAATCCAAATGATGAGATTTTAGACAAGATAAAAGGCTTAAATTTTGATTACTATCAATTATATGATGTAGGGCCTGAAAAAACTAAAATAATAAAAGAAAAATATAAAGTAAAAATTATAACTGCACTTACAATCGAAAATAAAAATGACGTTGAGGAATATAAAAAATTTGAATCTATTTCTGAAATAATTTTATTTGATAGCAAAGGATATGAAAAATCAATTGGTTTTAACCACCAGCTTTTAAATAATGTATCAACTAAGGTAAATAAAATGCTAGCGGGCAATATTCAGTACGATGATAAGCTTGATAAATATTCTAAAATGACAGATATTATTGATATTTCAGGAAGCTTAGAAACTTCAGGAGAAAAGGATATTTCAAAGATAAAAATTTTTTTAGAAAATATTAATAAAATTAAAAATGAAAATTAGAAAAAATATTCCATTAATTGACCAGCACGATAAATTTGGTTTTTGGGGGGGTAAATTTGGAGGAAATTTTATCCCTGAAACTTTAAAAAAACCAGTAGAAGACCTTACAATATTATTTGGAAAACTAAGAAAAAATAAAAAGTTTATTAAAGAAAGAGATTATCATTTTAAAAATTGGGTAGGTTCGCCAACTTCTTTCATAAAATTAGATAATTTAACAAAATATCTGGGTGGGGCCCAAATATGGGCAAAAGTTGTTTCTGAAGCTAACGGAGGCGCTCATAAAATTTATAATGCTACTGTTCATTGTCTTATAGCAAAAAAAGCTGGGAAAAAATATATCGTGGGCGATACAGGAGCAGGATATGCAGGAAAAATGCTTAGCATGGCTGCAAAAAAATTTGGCTTAAAATGTAAAATATTCATGGGTGCAAAAGATATTAAAAGACAAAAGCCCAACTGTGATGCAATAAAAAAAAATGGTGCTGAAATAGTTCCGGTTTATACTGGTAGCCAAACGCTTGTGGATGCCGTTAGCGAATGCATGAGATACTGGGTATCAAATTGTGATACCACTCATATGTGCGTAGGTTCAACGGTGGGACCTAATATTTTTGTCAAAATTTGTGGATGGAGTACATCACAAATTTCTAGAGAACTTTTTGTACAAATAAAAAAAGAATTTGGAAGAATTCCAAAAAAAGTAAAATTATTAAATTGTGTTGGCGGAGGATCTTCAAGCTTTGGTTTTTGGAATGAATTTATGCATTATAATAAAAATCAAGTTGAGTTTATTGGCATTGAAGCTGGAGGCCCAAAAAAAAGTAAAAGACATGCAGCCCCTTTAACTTATGGCTCAAAAATAGGAATTCTTCATGGAGCATCTCAATATGTAAACCAAGATTTCGAGGGTCAGATAGAAGAAACAGAATCTATTAGTGCCGGATTAGACTATCCAGGAGTTTCTCCTATTCATTGTTTTTTAAAGGATACTAGAAGAGCAAGGTATACTGCTGCAACTGATGAAGAAGCTTTAGATGCATATAAGCTAGTAACAAAGTATGAAAATTTAAATCCAAGTTTAGAACCAAGTCATGCATTTGCAGAAGCAATAAAATTGGCTCCAAAATTAAGTAAGAATACAGTGATAATTGTAAATTCTTGTGGTGATGCACATAAAGATCGAGATATTTTAAGACAAAGATTAGGAAAATTTTAATGAATATATCTTCAATTAGTTTAGCATTTAAAAATTGTAAAAAAGAAAAAAGACCAGCTTTAATAACTTTTACTGTAGCAGGTGATAATAACAAAAAAAATTCATTAAAAATATTAAACTCAATCGCAAAATATGCTGATATTTTAGAGCTATCATTTTTGCATAACTGTCCTATTGCAGATGGAGGTCAAATCCAAAATAGTACTTATAGATCATTAAAAAATGGGACTACATTAAAAGATACTTTTCAAATTGCTAAAAAATTTAAAAATGATAATCCCAACAAACCTCTAATATTAATGGGTTATTATAATTTGATTTATCAAAATGGTGAAAATAATTTTTTAAAAAACTGTAAATTTTCTAAAGTTGATGGATTAATTGTTGTTGATTTACCATGGCCCGAAAACAAAAAATTTGCAAAAAAATGTAGGAAAAAATCAATAAACTTTGTTCAACTTTTGTCACCTACAACGTCCAAAGAAAGAATGAAAAAAATTATAAAAGATTCACATGATATGATCTATTATATAAGCATGCTATCCACTACTGGTGGAAAATTAAAAGTTCCACCTAAAAAAATTTTAGAAAATTACAGTAAAATTAAAAAAATTAATAAAAATAAAAATTGTGTAATAGGATTTGGAATTACAAATAAATCAATTAAATCTTTCAAAAGTTCAGATGGAGTGGTGGTTGGAAGTGAAATTTGTAAAGAAATTACTAGAAGTTTGAATAATAGACAAAATCCTGTCACAAATGTAAGTAAAATAGTAAAAAGACTAAAAAATAAAATTTTATGAACTGGCTAACAAAAATAAAAACATTCGGTGATAAAATAAAAAGAAATTTACAAAAAAAATTTCCTACTAAAGAAGAAATTGCAAATTCAGATTGGACAAGCTGTTGTAAAGGTCCAGTTCTAAAAAAAGATTTAGAAGAAAACTTATGGGTTTGTAATTCATGTGGAAAGCATCATAGAATTAGCTGTAAACAAAGATTTGATATATTTTTTGGAAAAAGTAGATATGAAATTCTTGAAACACCAGTTCCAGCTGAAGATCCTTTGAATTGGAAAGATACCAAGTCTTATAAAGAAAGATTAGCGCTAGCTAAAAAAAAAACTGGCCAAAACTGTGCAGTAATGATTGCAAAAGGCCAAATTAATGGGATTCAAGTTACAGCAGGAGCAATAAATTTTGATTTTATAGGAGGATCAGTAGGTGCTGCAGAAGGAGAAGCAATCATATATGGAGTGCAACATGCAATAGATAACAATACTCCATATGTTTTTTTTCCTTGTGGAGGAGGACAGAGAATGTTTGAGAGTCCAATTGCTTTAGCAAATATGACCAGGACTACACTTGCAATAAATGAGCTAAAAAAAACTAATCTTCCCTATATAGTGTGTTTTACAGATCCAACAGCTGGAGGAATAACAGCGTCTTTTGCCATGTTAGGAGATGTTCACTTTGCAGAAAGTGGTTGTTTAATAGCATTTGCTGGTAAAAGAGTAATTCAAGCAACAGTTAAAGAAGAGTTAAGTCCAGATTTTCAAACAGCTGAATTTGTTGAGAAACATGGATTTGTTGACAAAGTAGTAAATAGAAAAGATTTAACAAATGAAATTGGAAAATTATTAGAAATATTGCTAAAGAAAAATTCTGAGGTAAATTCAGAATTATCAAATGAAACTTCAAAAAATATTGAACAGCCTTCAAAAGCTGCATCCTAAAGAAATAGATTTAAGTTTAGATCGAATTAAGAAGTTATGTAAAAAGCTTGGAAATCCACAGGATAATTTAAAATATATATCAGTAGTTGGAACTAATGGAAAGTATTCTACAATTCAAGCAATTAGAGCTATTCTAAAAGATGCTAATATAAATTGCAATATCTACACAAGCCCTCATATACAAAAAATTAATGAGAGATTTGTATATAATGATCAAGAAATTTCAGACGAAAATCTTTCAAAATTATTAACTGAAGTAGAAGAAATTAATGGCGGTCAGCCTATTACTTATTTTGAAATATTGACAGCTGCTTATTTTTATAATGCTAAAAACTTCAAAAATAATATTAACCTTTTAGAAAGTGGTTTATTTCACAGAGCAGATGCATGTTCCATAATTAAATCAAATTTAGCAAGTGTTATCACGGCTATTGGTTTGGATCACTTAGACTGGCTACCAAAAAATAAACGAACGGTAGATCAAATAATATTTGAAAAGACTTCATCCTTACTAGCCTCAAAAATTATTATTTCAAAACAAAGTTCAAATGAAATTTTAAATAAAATAAAAGATTCAATTAAAGAAAATCCTTCAAAAAAATTAATGTTTAGTAGTGATTTTAATTATTCTTTAAATGAAAATGGATTTTTTTATTATGAAGATAAATATGGAGGTCTTAAGCTTCCGCTGCCAAATTTAGAGGGTGAATTTCAATTATCTAATATATCAACAGCAATAGCGACTATTAGAAATATAGAGGAAATAAATATTTCCGATCAAAATATTATAAATGGAATAAAAAAAATTAAAAGCATTGCAAGATTTTCAGAAATAAAAAAAGGAAAATTAAAAGATTTAGTAAAAAAAAATAAAATTTATATCGATGGATCACACAACCCTCTCGGGGCTAGCGTTTTGTGTAAACATTTAAATTCACTAGAATGTAACAAGCATATAATTTTAGGAATGATGAGTAATAAAAATCATGTTGAATATATTAATTATTTCAAAAATAAAATAACTTCTTTTACAACTGTAGATATTCCAAACCAACCTAATGCTATTAATGGGAAAGATTTAATGAAAAAATTAAAAAATTTAAAAAATATTCAATATAAAAAATCAATTAAGGAAGCTATTAATTCAATAGATTTAAAAGATAATGATATAATTATTATTACAGGATCCTTATATCTCGCTGGAGAAGCTTTAAATCTAAATTAAATATTTTCTTTTATCCAAGAAACAATATTCGATTTTGTAGTTGCTCCAACTTTAGTAGCTTTCAATTCACCACCTGAAAAAAGAAGCATTGTAGGAATTCCACGGATTCCATATTTTGTAGGAGTATTAGGTTCATTATCAATGTTGTGTTTTGCGATTACAACATCATTAACCATTTCATTTGATATTTCTTCCAATGTTGGTGCAATTTGTTTGCAGGGCCCGCACCATTCAGCCCAAAAGTCAACTATTACTGGTTTACTAGCTTTAATGACCTCTGTTTCAAAATTCTCATCTGTTACATTAACTGTTGCCATAAAACGTATATATAATTTTATTTCAGTAATTCAACACTTAAAAAAAAAAAAAATAGATTATCCACACTAAGAATCTTCATATTTTTTTTGTATTGACATTACATGTGAATTAAGTTCGTCTAAAAATTTTAATTTCTCCTGATCATTTTCATTTGAATATTTGTCTCTAAGTGTATCTATTTCGTTGTAGCATGCTGAAACTGTCCACCATTTTTCAAATTTTTCACTTAAAATTCTTTTTGATATAGATCTTTTTATCGATTTAAACATTTCAGCAGGTAATACTTCCGGTGCTTCTTGATAAATTATTTTTTTACCAAAACCTATAAGTCTTTCATCATCAAATTTATCTAGTAGTTTTAATTTATCTTGCCATGAGGCAGCATGCCAAGCTGGAAAAAGCGCAGTATCTTTATTTGAAGTAAATTTATTATAGATACTTTCTTCAGCATAAATATCTTCTTGTGATTTTGATTGTTCTTTTTCTTCTGCTGTTTCTCTAAGTGCCATAAGGATATTTTGTGAAAATTTTTCATTTTCTCTAACTAATTTTGCTCTTTTTTTAATCAAACTTGGATCCATTGCATTGTAAGGCTCAACTTTCATTGCATATTCTGCATCAAGTATAATAGGGGCTTTATTTGATCTAATAGTTCTTAAAAATTTAGGAGATTTTTTCATCTCTACTTTTAATTCATTGATGGACATATTTAAAATTGGCTCAATATCAACTCGAAGATCAACAGCCTGACCCCAATTATAAATAGGATGTATACAGTGTTTTTGATGCAGAGGTGCACATAGATATAATCTTGATTTTCCATAAAAATATTCATTTAAACTAAATATTTCTTCTTTTTTAAAAATTGTTTCGGTATCTAATTTATTTGCCGTTCTTAAAAACATATCCCAAGTACTTGGTTGTCTTTTTTTAATTATGCTTAAAATTTTTGCAGTTAAAGTGGCATCTGTTAATGCACTATGTGCATCACTGGAATCTAAACCTTGCATTCGAGAAAGAGATTCAAGTTTAAAAACTGGATTATTTTTTTCATTAATTTCTGTTTCTAAAACAGAGGAATCCACTGCATAAGCAGCCCTTGCAATATTAATACCATCATGTCTTTTATTTGGAGATGCATTAGTAATATAAGGATACCTTATACCTTTAAAAAACTCCTTTCTTATCATTTCATCGTCAAATCCTATATTTGACCATCCTAAGAAGATTGCTGGACTCCATTTCTTGAAAATTTTTTCAACTTCACCAAGCATTTGGTAGTGACTTAAATTTCCTTGGGTTAATTGTTTAACGCTTGTTTTATTAACTATTAAAGCCATTGCTTGAGGAATTTCACCTTCTGGCAATCTACATCTAAAATTAAATCTTTCTTTTTCTTTAAAATTTTCATCGACTAATATTCCGCCAATTTCAATTATACTTCCAAAATCGGTGCTAGCGCTTGATGACTCAATATCCCAAATAGCTAAATTCATATATTAATTATCCTTTAAAAAGCTATGTTTTGATGGATGTTTAGATTGTTTTTTTGAGGACTAAACCATTCGCATCTAAACAAGTAGCTCTTAGTTAGTAATATCTTATGTAAGCATTTATAAATTAAAGTCAACTTATATTATTCATTTCGTTGAATTTTTTTACTCTTCCTAAAAATAAGTTTTGATACATAAGTAATTCTGCTCCTTCAATTTTAAAATCTTGAAATAAATTATCCACAGTACACAATAATATTACTCCTGAAGTAATATTTGTTTTGTAAACAACATTGTGTGCCAGGGTATATGCGCCTAATTGTAAAAAATAATCTTGAATATAATCAACTTTTTTTGGTTTATTTGCTTGTTTAAAGTCTATAATTGCTTCTTTTCCTTGATAAACTCCTACAAGATCTGCTGTACCGGCATATTTTTCTGGATAGTGAAGTGTAGTTTCCATTCCAAATATTTCTTCTAATTTTCCTTTAATGCCTTTGTTTATTATTTCTTTAGCCATATTTTTATATTGTTCATTACTTTCAAAAAAACTCTCATTAATTCGTCCTCTTAAAAAATCCTCAATATAAGAATGCATTGAAGTACCCCTGCTGGATGCCTCAGTTTTAATTTTATTAGCTTCTTTGTGGCCTACTCGATGTTTCCAATTTTCTAATGCTGCTTTGTCTTCTTCTGATTTGGTTACTTGTAAAATAGAGGTAACACTTGGTAATTTTTCATCATCAAATAAATATTTTCTCATACCATTTTCAATGGATCTTGATGATTTTGGATAATTAAATTTATTATTCCACTTCATTGTATCACTTATAAATGTATTTAATTTGAAAATGAAATTAATTTTTAAGTTGTTTTGAGTGGTCGACAAATTTTTCTACGTTTTCAGTTTTAACAGCTTTTTCAACTTGCTCGGGATCTTTTATATTTTCTAAAGTTCTAGTGATTGATCTCGCATCTGTGCCAAATGTATCTACAACTTTCATTGCTTCTTCTAATTTTTTTCGAAGTACAATTACATTATCAAAATGCTTTGCAAACCTTGTGCTGATTGTTTTTAAATGATTGTAAATTTCTGTTGCACCCTTCTGTACTTTTAATGACTGAAATCCCATATGTAATGATTGCAGATAAGCTGAAAGAGTATTTGGACCCATGATTACAATTTTATACTTTTTCATTAATTCTTGAGTTAATAATTCTTTAGTACTAGGATCTTGGTAGTCAGTTAATTCTTTATATAAACTCTCAGTTGGCGCGTACACAATTCCAAAATCTGTAGTTTTTGGTGGAACGATATATTTTTCATTCACACTTTTTGCTTTATCTTTAAAAACTTTAGCTAATTTTGTTCTGGCATCTGCCATTGCTTTTTTATCATCTTCTTGATGGGCATCATCTATTGCTTTAAATCTTTCTACTGGAAAATGACTATCTACCGGAACTAAAATATCTCCTTGAAGTTTTATAGCAAATTCTACATTTTCAGATGTATCTTCTTTCATCTTAACATTTGAGATAAATTGAGAAGCCGGCAATAAATCTTTTAATAAAGATGCCAAACTAAACTCTGCTAAAGTACCATATTTTTTAACACCTGCTAAAATCTTAGTAATACCCTCCTGGCTTTTATTTAAATTTTCAACTTGGGTATTAAATGCAGAAACTTTTTCATTAACTGAAGTTAAAGTTTGTGTCATGTCTCTTGTCACATCTTTTGATAGACTATTAAAAGAAGTAGACATACTATTAAATGAATTGTTGATACTTTCTTTTAAATTATTAAGTTCTTGAGTGTTGTCTTTTGGCTCTTCTTTATTTTTACGCTGAGTAACCAAAAGGTAAATAACAACCCCTATTAGGACTAAAATTATATATAGTAACGAATCTTGCATAGATAATGTAATACTAAGATAATTTATTTACCAAGCAAGTTTATAATCTTTTTAATTCCTAATTTTCTTAAAGATAATTTTGATATCATTAAGCATGCTTGTGATTTTAAAATTTCACCATCTTTTAAAACTCTTAAATTATTTGCTTTCAATGTTGCTCCTGTGCTTGTTATATCTGATATAATTTCTGCAGTACCTGTAAACGGGGCTACCTCAGTACTTCCTAAACTTTTGACAAGTTGAAATTGGGTTACGCCTTTTGAATACAAAAATTGTCTAGTTAAATTAGGATATTTTGTTGCAACTCTTAAAAGTTTTTTTTTCTTTTTTTTAAATTCATCCGCTACCTCATCTAAATCTAATAAAGTTTGAACATCTAACCACAAGTCTGGTATAGCAAGAACAAGGTTTGCTTTGCCAAATTCATATTTTTTTATAACTTTAATTTTATTTTGAATATTTATTTCACTTTCTTTTAATAGATCTATACCAGAAAAACCAACATCAATATTTCCTAAAGATAATTGTTCAATACATTCTCTTGCATGAAGATATATAATTTTTATATTAGATTTTTTTATATGGCCAAATAAATCTCTTTCTCCTCTTTCAGAATAAATTTTCAATTTCTTTTTCTTAAAGATATTTAGAGTATCATTCTTTAATCTACCCTTTGATGGTATCCCTATATTGATAATATTCTTATTCATAAACGCTCATATTGACCGCTGCTCCAGCTGCTGAAACTTTTCTGAAACCTAAGTTACTTGTTAATTCATCATATCTTCCACCTGAAACAAAATTTTTAAATTTCTTTCCTTTTTTTACTTCTATAGAAAAAATCATTGAGCTATAAAATTCTACTTCTCTTCCACTTGATGCAGAAAATTCTACTCTTAAATTCTTGTTATTTATTTTGTTTAGTGGAAAAAACTCTTTACCAACAAATATATTAAGTCCATATTTTTGAAAAAATTTATTCAATATTTTTGGTGCATTTTTTAATTCACATTTTATTTTTAAATATTCTTTAATAATTTTTGTATTAATTTTGCCTGATGAAGATCTTCTAGGATCATTTATCTTCATATCAAATCGATCTAATATTTCTTTGTAACTTCTTCCTGCAACTTCTTTAGAATTTTCAAGTTTTCTCATTTTTAAATATCTTGATTTATCATTTTCAACATAAACAGGATCTATGTCTAAATTTGTTTCTAATCTTTTTAAAAGTTCATTGAAATAATTTTCATTCCAATAATGTCTTTTTAGTCTATTTTTCCATCTTCTTGGAATTGAAAGTTTATTTATTAAAAGACTAAATAATTGAACATTTCCAATTTTTAAAACTGCTTTTTTAAAACCACTGCTTTTTAAAATTTTTATTGATGTGTCTATAATTTCTCGGTCTTCTTTTTGTTTATCTTTTGAGCCTAATATCTCAAAGCCAATTTGGTTTTTAATTATAGAATCTTGTTTCCTGTAAGTTTTTCTAAAAGCTTCACCACTATAAAAAACTTTTTGTTTTTTATTTGATTTATTTTGAACAAATCTTAAGACAGAGGAAATTGTTAGGTCTGGCCTAAGACACAACTCTTTTCCATTTAGATCGTAAAATGAAAACAATAATCTTTTAAAATTCTCTCCCGATCTTTGCAAAATATATTTTGTTTCTAATACTGGGTCTAATTCAATATTATTAAACCCTTTAGACTTTATCAATCTAAGGATTTTTTCAGATAAGTTTTTTGATTTCATTAACTAGATTTTCTTTTTTAACTGTCTTTTGATTGTCATCTCCTTTAATGCCTAGAAGATTTTTTAGAGTAACTGTATTTTCTTTAAATTCATTCTCTCCACAAATAACAGCCACTGGACACTCTCTTTTATTTGCATAAGTTAGTTGTTTTCCAAGATTTTTCTTACTGTCTAAAAATATTTCTGAATTAATATTGTTTTCTCTTAATACTTTTAAGATTTCATAATAATTTTTTAAATATTTTTCATCCATAACACATACTATTACTGGTTTTTTTTCATCAACTTTCATTTGATTTAATTGCATCATTACAAACAATAACCGATCTACCCCAATACTTATTCCAGTCCCTGGAATATCAACACCTTTAAATCTTGAAATCAATTTATTATATTGACCCCCTGAACAAATGCTTCCAATATCAATTTCTTTACCTTTGTTATTAGTTATTTTGGATCTCAAATTCGTTTCAACACAAAAACCATCGTAATAATCTAAACCTCTAACAATTGTAAAATTAGTTTTAATTTGGTCTGAATAATCTCCATAGCTTGCTACTTCTAATAAATCTTCTAATTCTTTAATTCCTTCTTGGGACAGTGGGTTTTTTAAATTGTCCTTTAATTCCTTTAAATTTTTTATTTTTAAAAAATTAATTATTGCTGATGATTGATCATCACTTAAATCTGCTCCTTTTGTAACTGCTCCGCTAGTATCTATTCTTTCTTTTTTTAATAAGTCTTCAACTCCTTTTAATCCAAAACCAGGCTTATCCAACTTATCTATAGCTCTCATAACTTTTGCTTGCTTTTCAGCAGATATTTTAAGTTCTTCAATTAAACCTTTAACAATTTTTCTATTACTAATATTAACAACAAACTGGTCTTTTTTTAATCCACAAGCCAAAATAGTGTTTGAGATTAAATTACAAAGTTCAGCATTTGCTTGTGCGAGATTAACGTTTCCTATAATATCACAGTCAGCTTGGGTAAACTCTCTATAACGAGCATTTCCAGCTTTTTCATTTCGAAAGACATTTTGAATTGCGTAACGCTTGTAAATGGAAGGAAGCTGTTGATTGTTTTGTGCGACAAATCTAGCTAATGGACTTGATAGATCATATCGAAGAGTAATATTTTTATCACCATCCTTAAAAGAAAAAACATCAGACATAGGATTGCTATCATCATCTGCAAGAAATGATCCAATATTTTCACTTATTTCAAAAGATGGTGTCTCTAATGGATCAAATCCATATTTTACAAAATTATTCTCTATTGTTCTTATTAATTTTTTTTTAAGAGATAATTTTTTGTCCCATCTATCTTCAAAACCCGAGGGCAACCCAGGAATTAATTTATTTTCTATATTCATTTTTTGGTACCCTGGCTTGGAATTGAACCAAAAACTAAAGTTCCACAAACTTTCGTGATAACCATTTCACCACCAGGGCCTATTGTTGTTTTATACTAATTGTTATTAAATTTAAATTTATTAAATGATTAAATAGCTAGCGTGCAGCCAGCATGAAAATGATGTCTGTGTGTAGATGCAAATATGTAAGTTTTTTTAAACATTGAGGTTTATTAACATTTAAAAATATAAATGCAAGGAAGAATTGTATAGGAATAGCTTAGATTAAAACTAAGAATACTCCTATACAATTTATTTGAATTAGAATTAAGAGGTTTTTTGCAGCTTAACTGCTGAAGGACCTTTATCTCCGTCTTCAACTTCAAATGTAAGTTCGTCACCTTCGTTTAAAAATCTTAAACCAGCTTCTCTTACAGCTGAAGCATGTACGAATACATCTTTTTCTTTATCTTCACGTTCAATGAAACCATAACCTTTTTTACCATTGAACCATTTTACTTTACCTTTTAGACTCATATTACTCTTTCTTTTGTTGTTATTAACTTAAGCTAAAATTTAGCTTGGACATTAGTTATTAGATTTTAAAATTTAATGCAAGCAATAAGATCATAAATAATTGAGGTAAATAGTGGTGGCCTTGGTTAGAATCGCACTAACGACACATACCTTTTCAGGGTACTGCTCTACTACTGAGCTACAAGGCCATTAAAATCTAAAAATTATTCTACCTTTGGTTAGATCATATGGAGTAACCTCAACTGTAACATTGTCTCCTTGCAATACTCGAATTCTATTTTTTCTTAATTTTCCAGCTGTGTGTGCGGTAATTATGTGGTTATTTTCTAATTGAACACGGAACATAGCATTAGGAAGTAAGTCAATAACTTTTCCTTTGAATTCAAGTGTATCTTGTTTTGCCAAATCTAACTTCTCCTTATTCTAGATTTTATACTTTGAGCATGACCAAATAAACCTTCATACTCGGCAAGAGTTATAGCTTTCTTACCAATAACTTCAATGCCTTTTTTTGATAATTTTATGTAGCTGGTTTTTTTATAAAATTCACTAACATTTAGTCCTGAAGAAAATTTTGCAGATCCTAATGTTGGTAAAATATGATTAGTTCCAGCATTATAATCTGTAACAGCCATTGCCGAGTATTTTCCAATACAAATACTTCCTACATTTTTTATTTTATTAATTAATTTTTTATAATTTTTCAAATTTAATTCTAAGTGTTCTGGTGCAATTTCATTAATTGAATCAATAATTTGTTTACTATTATACACTCTAATAATTAATCCATTTTTCAAAAGACTTTTTTTAGCAATATCTTTTCTTGAAATTTTATTTAATTCATCCTTTAAATCTATTTTTAAAGATTTTATAAAATTTTTACTATTTACTAACAGTATACACTGTGAATTAGTATCATGCTCTGCTTGACCAATTAAAGATGTTGTTACTTCTTTTACATTTGTGTTTTTATCTGCCACAACAGTAATTTCACTCGGTCCGGCTATCATTGCTTCAATTCCAACATCTCCAAAAACTTCTTTTTTAGCTCTTGCCACATAATCGTTTCCCGGTCCAACAATTTTATTTACTTTTTGTATATATGCTAAACTAGCTATAGCTTGGCTTCCACCGACACTTATTACTTCTGAGATACCACATTTTTTTGCTGCGTACATTACAGCAGGATTCAATTTTCCATTTAATCTTGGATTTGCAAGAACAACTCTTTTTACCCCAGCAATTTTTTTTGCTAAAATAGCATTCATTAATAACGTTGATGGAAGATTGGATGGAACATATATTCCAACTGAC
>CABYKS010000003.1 GCA_902519625.1 uncultured Pelagibacteraceae bacterium
TATCAACATTATTTATATTATTTAGATTGAGTTTATGAGTTCATATAAAATTATAGAACACGAATATGATGTAGTTGTCCTTGGAGCTGGAGGTGCAGGTTTGAGAGCTGCAGTTGGACTTAGTGAGGCTGGATTAAAAACTGCTTGTATATCAAAAGTTTTCCCTACCAGAAGTCACACTTCAGCAGCTCAAGGAGGTATATCGGCTGCTCTTGGGAATATGGGAGAAGATGATTGGAGATGGCACATGTATGATACTGTCAAAGGATCTGATTGGCTGGGCGATCAAGACAGTATAGAATATTTGTGCAAAGAAGCTCCACGAGCAGTCTTAGAGTTAGAAAGGTATGGAGTTCCATTTAGCCGTACTGAGGATGGAAAAATATATCAAAGGCCTTTTGGTGGAATGACTAAAAATTATGGAAATGAAACTGTTCAAAGAACTTGTGCAGCAGCAGATAGAACTGGTCATGCTATTTTACACACCATGTATGGCCAAGCATTAAAACATAATACAGAATTTTTTATTGAATACTTTGCTTTAGATTTATTAATGAAAGATGAAGAGTGCAAAGGTTTAATAGCTTGGAATTTAAATGACGGAACTATTCATAGATTTAGATCCCATATAACAATTATAGCAACTGGTGGATATGGAAAAACATACTATTCATCTACATCAGCTCATACTTGCACAGGTGATGGGAATGCTATGGTTTTAAGAGCTGGTTTACCTTTACAAGATATGGAATTTGTACAATTTCATCCTACAGGAATCTATGGACATGGAACTTTAATATCTGAAGGAGTTCGAGGTGAAGGAGGATACTTATTGAATTCAAAAGGTGAAAGATTTATGGAAAGATATGCTCCAAAAGCTAAAGATCTCGCGTCTAGAGATGTTGTAAGTAGATCGATAGCGGTTGAAATTAATGAAGGAAGAGGAGTTGGAAAAGAAAAAGATCATGTCCATCTTCATTTAGATCATTTAGATCCAGAAGTAATTGAGAAGAGACTTCCAGGAATTTCAGAGTCTTCAAAACTATTCGCTGACGTTGATGTTACTAAAGAACCAATACCAGTTGTTCCCACAGTTCATTACAATATGGGTGGTATTCCAACAAATTATAAAGCTGAAGTTTTAACTGTAAATGGTTCAGAAAAAATTGTACCTGGCCTTATGGCAATTGGTGAAGCAGCATGTGTTTCAGTTCATGGAGCTAACAGACTAGGATCAAATTCATTAATTGATTTAGTAGTTTTTGGAAGAGCTGCTGCAAAAAGGGCGGCAGAACTAGTTAAACCGGGCACTCCACATGAGAAAATCTCAGATTCAGAAACTGAAAAATGTTTAGATAGATTTGAAAAATTGAGAAATGGAAATGGAACAAATAGAACTGCTGATCTAAGATTAGCTATGCAAAAAACTATGCAATCAAAGTGTGCGGTTTTTAGAACTGAAAAAACTTTAAAAGAAGGAGTAAATGAAATAAGAAAACCATTTGAAGGAATGGACTCAATATCAGTAAAAGATAAATCTTTAATTTTTAATACTGATTTAGTTGAAACTTTAGAATTTGATAACTTAATAAGGCAGGCAATAGTTACACTAGATTCTGCATACGAAAGAAAAGAAAGTAGAGGAGCTCATGCAAGAGAAGATCACCCTAAAAGAGATGATAATAACTTTATGAAACACACATTATCTTGGTGTAAAGGGAGTGAAACAAAAATTTCTTATAGAGATGTACATAGATCAACGTTAACAAATGATGTACAATATTTTCCACCTCAAGAAAGAGTTTACTAATGGTACAAATAAACTTACCTAAAAATTCTAAAGTTAAAAAAGGTAAATTTTACAAAGATAAAACAGGTTCAAAAAATATTAGAAAAGTAAATATTTACAGATGGGACCCTTCTAGTGGTGAAAATCCTCGAATAGATACATACGAAGTTGATATGGATAATTGTCCATCAAAAGTATTAGATCTTTTAAATAAAATTAAAAATGAAATAGACCCATCAATTGCATATAGAAGATCTTGTGCTCATGGTGTTTGTGGTTCTTGTGCAATGAATATGGATGGAAAAAATGGTTTAGCATGTACAAAACCCCATAAAGAAATTAAAGGTGATATTAATATTTATCCTTTGCCTCATTTAAAAGTTCAAAAAGATTTAATTGGAGATTTAAGTACTTTATATAAACAATATGAGTCAGTTGAACCATGGTTGAAGGTTTCAAAAAAAGATGAAGGTAAAGAAAACTTTCAATCTATAGAAGAAAGATCAAAATTAGATGGCCTTTATGAATGCATAATGTGTGCATGCTGCTCAACTTCATGTCCAAGTTATTGGTGGAATGGAGATAAATATTTAGGTCCAGCAGTTTTATTACAAGCATATAGATGGATTATAGACAGTAGAGATGAAGATAGAAAAGAGAGATTAAAGAAAGTTGCTGATGAACTAAAGCTTTATAGATGTCATACTATTATGAATTGTACTAATGCATGCCCAAAAGGCTTAAATCCTGCAAAAGCAATAGCGTCTATAAAGAAAATGCTTGCAACAAGTTAATTACTTAATTAAATAATTTTGGCCATGAATTTAATTCAACATTTCGTAAATGGAAAAATAATTCCAGGAAAATCAGATAGAAGAGGAAAAGTATTTAATCCAGCAATTGGCGAACAAGAGTCAGAAGTAATATTAGGTTTAAAATCAGATTTAGATGAAGCTGTTGATGTAGCAAAAAAAGCTTTTGAGACATGGTCTTTAAAACCACCAATTCAAAGAGCAAGAATTATGTTTAAATTTAAAGAATTAATAGAAAAAAATTCTGATGAATTAACCAAAATGATAGTTTCTGAACATGGTAAGGTATATGAAGATGCAAAAGGTTCGTTGATAAGAGGACTCGAGGTAGTAGAGTTTACTTGTGGAATTCCTCAAGTTTTAAAAGGAGAATTTACAGAAAATGTTGGAACAGATATTGATAGTTGGTCAATTAGACAACCACTTGGTGTTTGTGCAGGCATAACCCCATTTAATTTTCCAGCAATGGTTCCAATGTGGATGTTTCCAATGGCTATTGCTTGTGGAAATACTTTTGTACTAAAACCATCAGAGAAGGACCCTTCTATTTCAGTTAAATTGGCAGAGTTATTCCAAGAAGCCGGGCTTCCAGATGGAGTGTTTAATGTAATAAATGGTGACAAGGAAGTTGTTGATGCAATTTTAATTAACAAAGATATTAAAGCTGTAAGCTTTGTAGGATCAACACCAATTGCAAAATATATATATGAGAATGCAGCTAAAAATGAAAAGAGAGTTCAAGCGTTGGGAGGAGCAAAAAATCATTGTGTTGTGATGCCTGATTGTGATTTAGATCAGGCTGTCAATGGATTGATGGGTGCAGCTTATGGATCTGCTGGTGAAAGGTGTATGGCTCAATCAGTGGCAGTGGCAGTTGGAAATATTGGAGATAATTTAGTTAATG
The DNA here is from genome assembly GCA_902519625.1 of uncultured Pelagibacteraceae bacterium. GTDB lineage: Bacteria > Pseudomonadota > Alphaproteobacteria > Pelagibacterales > Pelagibacteraceae > Pelagibacter. The sequence continues at coordinate 3,506 of CABYKS010000003.1, forward strand.
AATTATCAAAAAAAGTTGAAGCATTAAAAGTTGGACCAGGTATGGACAAAAAATCTGAAATGGGACCCTTAGTTACAAAAGAACACTTGGAAAAAGTTAAGGGTTACGTCGACCTAGGTGTTAAAGAAGGAGCAAAATTAGTAGTTGATGGAAGAAATCTTAAACTACAAGGCTATGAAAACGGTTACTATATAGGTGGATGTTTATTTGATCATGTTAAAAAAGATATGAGAATTTATAAAGAAGAAATTTTTGGACCTGTACTTTCTGTAGTTAGAGTAAAAGATTTTGATGAAGCTACTAAGCTAATTAACGATCATGAGTTTGGTAATGGAACAAGTATTTATACTAGAGATGGAGATGTTGGAAGAACTTTTGCAAGCAATATTAAAATTGGAATGGTTGGTATAAATATACCTATACCTGTGCCAGTGGCATTCCACAGTTTTGGAGGTTGGAAACGATCTTTATTTGGAGATCAACATATGCATGGAGTAGAAGGTGTGAGATTTTATACAAAACTTAAAACAATAACTTCAAGATGGCCATCTGGATTAAGATCAGATCCTGAATTTGTTATGCCTACAATGAAGTAAGAATATGTCAAAAAAAATATCATTAATTGGTACTGGACAAATTGGTGGAACACTCGCACACTTAATTGGTTTAAAAGAACTAGCAGATGAAGTTGTAATGTTTGATGTTGCAAGCGGTATTGCTAAAGGGAAAGCATTAGATATAGCCCAATCATCATCGGTCGATGGTTTTAATGTTAAATTATCTGGAACAGATAATTACGAAGATATTAAAGACTCCAATGTTATTATTATAACCGCAGGAGTTCCAAGAAAACCAGGCATGAGTAGAGATGATTTATTAGAAATAAATTTAAAAATTATAAAACAGGTAGCAGAAGGTATAAAAAAAAATGCACCTAATGCATTTGTAATATGTATTACCAATCCATTAGATGTTATGGTGATGGCGTTTCAAAAATACTCAGGACTTCCAGCAAATAAAGTCGTTGGTATGGCAGGAATATTGGACAGCTCAAGATTCAAATTGTTTTTGTCACTTGAGCTTAAAATTCCCGTTAAAGAAATAGAAGCAATGGTTATGGGTGGCCATGGAGATACAATGGTTCCATTACCAAGATTTACAAAAGTTTCAGGTAAACCTTTGTTAGATTTAGTTAAAGAGGGAAAATTATCATCAGAAAGATTAGAGGAAATCAATCAAAGAACTAGAGACGGTGGTGCTGAAATTGTTAAATATTTAGAAAAAGGTTCAGCATTTTATGCTCCAGCAGCATCAGGAGTTCAAATGGCCGAAGCATACTTAAAAGATGAAAAAAAATTACTTCCATGTGCTGTACAGCTTAATGGAGAGTATGGTGTTAAAAATATTTTTGCAGGAGTTCCAGTCATAATTGGAAAGAATGGCGTGGAGAAGATTGAAGAAATAAATTTAGATGAAAAAGAAAAAAGTCAATTTATGCATTCAATAGATGCAGTTAAAAAATTATGGGAAGCAGCTTCGACAATAGATAAAGATCTTTCTAAATAACAATGAATATTCACGAGCATCAAGCTAAAGAAATTTTAAAAAAATATGGTGCAATTGTGCCAGAGGGTGTTTTTTCTCACTCAGTTGAAGAATTATTACAAAAGGCAAAATCATTAAAAACTGAAAAGTTTGTTTTAAAAGCACAGATTCATGCTGGTGGACGTGGAAAGGCAGGAGGGATAAAAATTGTAAATACAATAGAAGAGTTAAATACAGCAGCTAAAGAAATGTTAGGAAAAAAATTGATAACTCATCAGACGGGATCTCAAGGAAGAGAAGTTAAAAGACTATATGTTGAATCATCTTCAGAAATTGAAAAAGAATTTTATCTTTCATGTTTAGTTGATAGGGCAAGTTCTAAGATAGCATTTATTTCAAGCGATCAAGGTGGAATGGATATTGAGGATGTTGCAAAAAATAACCCAAAAAAAATTATAACCACGAAAATTAATTTAGACGACAAAATATCAGATCAAGATTGTAAAAAAATTGTAGAAATATTTAATTTAAGTCTAGATGCAAAAAAGCAAGCTATAAATTTGATTAAATCAATATACAAAATGTTTATTGATATAGATGCTAATCTTGTTGAAATAAATCCATTGATTTTAACTAAAGAAAATAAAATTATTTGTCTGGATGCAAAAATGAGCTTCGATGATAATGCATTATTTAGAAATCCAGAAATTTTAAATTTAAGAGACTTAAATGAGGAAGAAAAGATTGAGATAGAAGCAAGTAAACATGGTTTATCTTATATAAAATTAGAAGGTAGCATAGGATGTATGGTTAATGGAGCAGGTTTAGCAATGGCAACAATGGATATAATTAAATTACATGGAGAAGAGCCAGCAAATTTTTTAGATGTTGGAGGAGGAGCATCCAAAGAAAAAGTTTCAGCGGCGTTTAAAATAATATTATCTGATAAAAATGTAAAAGGAATTTTGATAAATATTTTTGGTGGTATAATGAGATGCGATGTTCTTGCACAAGGGGTTGTAGATGCTGCTAAAGAAATTAAAATTGAAGTTCCTTTAGTTGTGAGATTGGCAGGAACAAAATTTGAAGAAGGAAAAAAAATATTGGATAATTCAGGTTTAGAAATTATATCTGCATCGGATTTGTCTGATGCAGCAAAAAAAGTTGTTAATTCGATTAAATAAAATGTCAATTTTAGTTAATAAAAATACAAAAGTAATTTGCCAGGGTTTTACAGGAAAACATGGTACGTTTCACTCTGAACAAGCAATTAAATATGGAACCAATTTAGTTGGAGGCGTAACACCCAAAAAAGGTGGTCAAATGCATCTATCAAAACCAGTTTTTAACTCTGTTAAAGAAGCTAAAGAAAAAACTGGTGCAAACGCTTCTATGATTTATGTTCCTGCTAAGTTTGCCGCTTCTGCTATTATAGAGGCTATAGATGCTTCTATAGAATTAATAGCATGTATTACTGAAGGAATACCAGTTTTAGACATGTTAAAAGTTAAAAAAAAATTAAGCAATTCTAATTCAAGATTAATTGGCCCAAATTGCCCCGGAATTATTACTCCAGGAGAGTGTAAAATTGGAATAATGCCTGGGAATATTCACAAAAAAGGTTCTGTTGGAATTGTATCGAGATCTGGAACCTTAACTTATGAAGCTGTAGCACAAACTACAGATAATGGAATGGGCCAGTCAACTTGTATTGGGATTGGCGGGGATCCTATCAATGGGACAAACTTTATAGATTGTTTAGATTTGTTTTTAAATGATGAAGAAACGAAATCTATATTAATAATAGGCGAAATAGGCGGAACAGCGGAGGAGGAAGCAGCAGAATTTTTTAAAAATCACAAAATAAAAAAACCTATTGTTGGATTTATAGCTGGAATTACAGCTCCACCAGGAAGAAGAATGGGCCATGCGGGAGCTATAATTTCTGGAGGAAAAGGTGGAGCAGAAGACAAAATAAAAAAAATGGAAGATTGTGGCATAACGATTGCAAAATCACCTGCAGAAATTGGCAAAACACTATTAAATAAATTGTCTAATTGAAATATACTCTTTAAGTATTATACTAAATCATTAAATGTCTTCATCAAAAAATTTAGAGTATAAAAAAACGTCTTTTTTATCTAAAAGCAATAGTGCTTTTATAGAACAGATGTATCTAAAATTTATCAATAGAGATTCTAATTTACCAGAAAGCTGGAAAAAATATTTTATAGAAATTGGAGAAGAATTTGAAGTTGTTGCAAAAGAAATAAACGGACCTTCTTGGAATCCAATTAAGAAAAAAGTTAATTTAGACATAATACAAGAAAATTTTGGTAAAGATCAAAATAATTTATCTAAAGGTAATATAAAAAGTACAATTAATAAAAAAGAACTTTCTGAAGAGAATAGGAGATCAATTAGAGCAGTATCTCTAGTCAGGTCTTATAGACAAAGAGGACATTTAATCGCAAATCTTGATCCGTTAGAATTAAGAAAAATTGAATATTTAGATGAATTACATCCAGAAAGTTATGGATTTAATAAATCAGACTATAATAAAAAAATTTACTTAGATGGAATAGCGAATAGAAATTACTCAACTATAAAAGAAATTTTATCTTTCTTAAGAAAAACTTATTGTGGAAAAATTGGCTATGAATACATGCATATTTCAAATCCAACGGAAAGAAAATGGTTCAGAGATAGAGTTGAAAAAGATGAAAATGCTTTACAATTTACAAAAAATGGTAAGGAAGCTATTTTAAATAAAATCATTCAAGCAGAAGGATTTGAAAAATTTTTAAATACAAAATATGTCGGGACCAAAAGATTTGGTTTAGATGGGGCGGAAAGCTTAATTCCTGCATTAGAGCAAGTAATAAAAATTGGTGGTCAAAATAAAGTAAAAGAAGTCAAAATTGGAATGTCTCATAGAGGGAGACTGAATGTTTTGGCAAATGTTTTACAAAAATCATATAAAAGAATATTTAATGAGTTCGCTGGAGAAATAGACTCTTCCTCAGACGACGACAGTGCTGGTGATGTTAAATACCATTTAGGAGCATCATCAGATAGAGTATTTGATGGAAATTCAGTCCATGTAAGTCTTACAGATAATCCATCTCATTTGGAAGCTGTAAACCCTGTAGTTTTGGGGCAAACAAGAGCAAAGCAATTTTTTCATAACGATAAAGAGAGAAAAAAAGTAATTCCTATATTAATTCATGGTGATGCTTCATTTGCTGGTCAAGGTATTGTTGCCGAGTGCTTTGCGATGTCTGGATTGCCTGGTCATAATACTGGTGGGACGATTCATTTTATAATTAATAATCAAATAGGATTTACAACAAGTCCAAGATTTGCCCGTTCATCTCCACATCCTTCTGATGTAGCAAAAATGGTAGACTCGCCAATTATACACGCTAACGGTGATGATCCTGAATCAGTTGTATATGCAGCTAGAATAGCTGCTGAGTTTAGGCTTAAATTTAATAGAGACGTAGTAGTTGATTTAGTTTGCTATAGAAGATTTGGTCACAACGAAGGAGACGAACCTTCATTTACTCAACCATTAATGTATAAAAAAATTAAATCCCATCTATCCACAGTAAAAATATATGGAAATAAATTAGTTAATGAAAAAACTATTTCATCTGAAGATTTAAATAATCAGATTAAAAAATTTAAAGATCTTCTTGATGATCAATACAAAAATGCAAAAAATTATAAGCCAAAAATTGAGTGGTTTGAAGGAACATGGTCAAGATATAAGCCAAGAAGAGGACAAGATAAAAGAGGAGATACAGGCTATTCAACTACTAAACTTTTAGAAATTTCAGATAAAATACACTCGCTTTCACCTGAGCTAAATATCCATAAGACTATAGTAAAAATTTTTGAAGCTAGAAAAAATTCTATAAATAAAGGTAAAGAAATTGACTGGTCTACAGCTGAGGCTCTTGCATTTGGTTCATTATTAGAAGAAGGATATCCAGTAAGACTCGTTGGACAAGATTCTGGAAGAGGAACTTTTAGTCAGAGGCATTCAGTATTAAGAAATCAAATTGATAATTCAAGATATATCCCATTAAATAATATTTCAGAAAAGCAAAAAAATTTTGAAATAGTTGATAGCTTTTTATCTGAATTAGCAGTTTTAGGTTTTGAATATGGTTATAGTTTAGTTGAACCTAACACATTAACTATTTGGGAAGCTCAATTTGGTGATTTTGCAAATGGAGCTCAAGTTATAATTGACCAATTTATTTCTTCTGGAGAAAGAAAATGGTTAAGAGCATCAGGTTTAGTATTATTATTACCACACGGTTTTGAAGGTCAAGGTCCAGAACATTCTTCTGCAAGACTAGAAAGATTTTTGCAGTTATGTTCAAATGACAATATGCAAGTAATGAATTGTACTACTCCTGCAAATTATTTTCATGCTTTAAGAAGACAAATGCATAGAGATTTTAGAAAGCCATTAATTATTATGACACCAAAATCTTTACTAAGAAATAAATATTGTGTTTCACAAATTGATGATTTTAGTAAAAAAAATTCTTTTCATAGAGTTTTATGGGACCATTCAATGGATCCAAAAACAAAGGGATTTATTAAATTAAAAAAAAATAATGAAATAAAAAAAGTAATATTATGTTCAGGAAAAATATATTTTGATCTTTTATCAGCTAGAGAAAAACTAAAAAAAGATGATGTTATTTTATTTAGAATTGAACAACTTTATCCTTTTCCAGCAAAAAGCTTAGTAAAAGAAATTAAACCATTTGCACAAAATGCCAAATTTTATTGGTGCCAGGAAGAGCCAAAAAATATGGGTGCATGGTTATTGGTGAGAGATTATATACAATGGACATTAGATTATATAAAAGCTAAAAATAGACAAATTTCTTATATTGGGAGAAATCCTGATGCAACGCCGGCTACAGGTTATGCGAAAAGACATTTAGCTGAACAAAAAGAAATAATTGATATAGTTTTTAATTAAAAAATGACAGAAAAAATTTTAGTACCTGTTTTAGGAGAGAGTATTACTGAAGCAACTGTTTCTAAATGGTTGAAAAGTAAAGGTGATAATATTAATGCCGATGAACCAATTGTGGAACTAGAGACAGATAAAGTTAATCTGGAGGTTCCATCTCCTATTAACGGAACGCTAACTGCAGTTAATTTTAAAGATGGCGACACTGTAGAAGTTGGTGCAGTTTTGGGAGAAATATCAGAAGGAGCTGGAGATCAAAAACAAGAAGATAATAAAAATGTAGAAAAGCCTAAAAAAAAAACATCAGATAATGTAATTAACTTTGACAAAGAAAAAAAACAAAATCCAAAAATTTTTGAAAATGGGGAAAATGAAGATAAGGAAGAACCATTAGTTTTAACTGAAGAAAAACCATTAACTTCAAATAATGAAGAACCATTAGTTTTAACAAAAGAGATACCTGTTAAACAAAAAATAATTAGTGAAAAAGTATTATCTCCTGCGGTAAGAAAAATTGTAGAAGAAAACAAGATCGATATACAATCAATTAAAGGAACAGGTAAGTCTGGTCAAATTTTAAAAGGTGATTTAATTAGTTTAATGGGATCAGCCCCACAGCCATCTGAAAGAAAATTAAAATATGGTGAAGAGGAAAGAATTAAAATGAGCAGACTAAGACAAACGATAGCAAAAAGATTAAAAGAAGCCCAAGAAAATGCAGCTATGTTAACCACATTTAATGAGGTTGATATGAAAAATATTATTGAAATGAGAAAAAATAACCAAGAAGATTTTCAAAAAAGATTTGGTATAAAACTTGGTTTTATGTCTTTTTTTGTTAAAGCTTGTGTACTTGGATTAAAATCGTTTCCAGCAATCAATGCCGAAATAGAAGGTGAAGAAATTATATATAAAAATTATTATAATATAAGTTTTGCTGTCGGAACTGAAAAAGGATTAGTAGTTCCAGTAATAAGAAATGCAGATGAACTATCATTTGCTGAAATAGAAAAAAATATAAAAACAATTTCTGAAAAAGCTAGAGAGGGAAAATTAGCTATTGATGACTTACAAGGTGGAACATTTACTATAAGTAATGGTGGTGTATATGGCTCTATGCTTTCAACTCCAATTCTTAATCCACCACAATCAGGAGTTCTTGGAATGCATAATATTGTTGAAAGACCAATTGCCATAGATGGAGAAATTGAAATTAGACCAGTTATGTATTTGGCTTTATCTTATGACCATAGAATAATAGATGGAAAAGACTCAGTTTCTTTTTTAAAGTTAATAAAAGAAAATCTTGAGGATCCAGGAAAGTTATTTTTAGACCTTTAAAATGGCAGATAAATTTCAAGCAACTATAATTGGAGGTGGTCCAGGAGGTTATGTTTGTGCAATAAGGTTGGCACAATTAGGTATTAAAACTGCATGTATTGAATCTAGAGGAACTCTAGGTGGGACTTGCTTAAATATCGGATGTATACCTTCGAAAAATTTGCTAAATCTTTCAGAAAATTTTTATAAAGCTAAAAATTTCTCAAAAATCGGAATTGAAGTAGGTGAAGTTAAGCTAAATCTTCAAAAAATTATGGAAAATAAGGATAAAGCTGTAATGACTTTGACAAAAGGCGTAGAATTTTTATTCAAAAAAAATAAGGTAACCTATTTTAAAGGAATTGGTAAATTAAAATCACCAACTGAAATAACAATTGTAGATAAAAAAAATAAAGAAACAAATATTCAATCTGATAATATAATTATAAGCACTGGTTCAGAACCTATGCCTCTTCCAGGAATAGAATTTGATGAAGAAAAAATAATATCTTCTACTGGTGCGTTGTCATTAAAATCTGTACCAAAAAAAATGTTAGTTGTAGGCGGTGGTTATATTGGTTTAGAAATGGGATCTGTTTGGTCACGACTAGGCTCAGAAGTGCATGTTGTTGAGTTTCTAGATCATATCACGTCAGGGATGGATAAAGAAATTTCAAATGAATTTATGAAAATTTTGAAGAAGCAAGGTTTAAATTTTCATTTAGAAACAAAAGTTGAAAAAATATCAAAATCAAAAAATGGGGTTATAATTGAAACTTCAAACAAAGAAGGAAAAAAAATAAAATTTGAAAGTGATGTAGTTTTGATTTCTGTAGGTAGAAAGCCTTATACAAAAAATCTGAATTTAGAAAAAGTAGGTATAGAATTAGATGAAAAAAAAAGAATTAAAGTCAGTAAGAACTATCAAACAAACATAAAAAATATTTATGCTATTGGTGATGTTATTGAGGGTCCAATGTTAGCACACAAAGCTGAAGAAGAAGGAATAGCTGTTGCAGAATTAATTTCAGGTCAATCAGGTCATGTTAATTATGAAGTAATACCTGGTGTTATTTATACAACACCCGAAGTAGCTTCAGTTGGCAAAACTGAAGAACAACTTAAAGAAAAAAATCAAAAATATAAAATCGGAAAATTTCCTTTTATGGCTAATTCAAGAGCAAAAGCAATTGATGAACCAGATGGTTTTGTAAAAATTTTAGCTGATGCAACCACAGATAAAGTTTTAGGAGTTCATTTGATAGGCCCACATGCAGGAGAATTGATTGCAGAAATGGCTATAGCAATGGAATTTGGAGCTAGCTCCGAAGATATTGCTAGAACTTGTCATGCTCATCCTACTTTTTCTGAAGCTGTGAAAGAAGCAGCTTTATCAGTAGAAAAAAGACAAATTCATTCGTAGTATATTTTCATATGAAAATATGAAAATTCCAATTTTATTACCAAATATATTTGATCATCCATTTACTTATAAGTCTTCTGAAACAAATCTAAAATTGGGAGACTATGTTGAAGTACCATTTGGAAAAAGTAAAAAAATTGGAATTGTTTGGGATGAATTTGAAAAAAATAAAAACAAACAATATTTAATAAAAAATGTAATTAGAAAATTACAAGTTCCACCTCTTAATTTGGAAACAATTAATTTTCTAAAATGGTTTTCAGAATACAATATAGTTCCAATAGGAATGTCGTTAAAATTACATTTATTGAGCAATGAGGCTATCGAGATACAAAATAACGAAGAATTAGAAAAATATAATAAATATAAAAAAGCCAATAAAATAAAGCTTTCTAGTGAACAATTAAATTCAGTAAACGATATAATAAAAAATGATAATAAATTTAGAGTACATGTAATTCAAGGAACAACAGGATCAGGAAAAACAATTGTATATTTTAATAGCTTAAAAAAAAAATTAAATGAAGGTTTCCAGGGGTTAATTTTACTACCTGAAATAGGTTTAACTGGAGAATTTCAAAAAAAATTCAAAGAATTTTTTGGCTTTGATGCTGCCATCTGGCATTCATCAATAACAAAAAAAAATAAAAAGATCATTTGGAATGGTGTTGCTACAGGAAAAATTAAAGTATTAATTGGAGCAAGATCATCTTTATTCTTACCTTTTTTTAATCTTGGAATTATTATAGTAGATGAGGAACATGATCAATCCTATAAGCAAGATGAGGGAGTAATTTATAACGCTAGAGACATGGCTATTTCGAGAGCTTCTTTTGCAAATATACCAATTAATTTAGTAACAGCTGTACCTTCCATAGAAACTTTCGATAATATAAAAAAAGGAAAATATTTTCATTCAAGATTATATAAAAGATATTTGGACGCCAACCTTCCAAATCATGAAATTATTAACTTAAATAAAAGTAGTTTGAAAAATAGTTTATGGATATCTGATAAAACTATTGGAAAAGTAAAAAATCATTTAGATAAAAATGACCAAGTACTTTTTTTTGTTAATAGAAGAGGTTTTGCTCCATATGTTCTTTGTAAAAAATGTTTAAAGGTACATACATGCCCTAACTGCTCTATAAATTTGGTTTATCATAAAAAAAAAGAAAATCTAATTTGTCACTACTGTGGTTACAAAAAAAAATTAATTAGAAGATGTAATGATAATAAAAATTGTGAATATGTATTCAGTGGACCTGGTGTTGAAAGAATTTATGATGAAATAAAAAAGATTTTTCCAAATAAAAAAATTACTATTTTTTCAAGTGATACCATGAATAAAAAGTCTTCTTCAGAAATTTTAGAAAAAATAAAAAATAATAAAATTCAAATTTTAATTGGTACCCAGCTTATTTCTAAAGGATTTCATTTTCCAAACTTAAATTGCATAGTTGTAATTGATATAGATTTAACTTTACAAGGACATGACTTAAAAGCTGCGGAAAAGAATTTGCAATTATATCATCAGTTATCTGGAAGGGCTGGAAGGACTGGAAAACCAGCTACAGTATATTTTCAAACTTATAATAGTAAATCAAATATAGTATCTCAAATTACAAATGCAAATCCTGATATATTTTTAGAAAAAGAATTAATACTGAGAAAAACAAATAATTTACCCCCATTTGAAAGATTTATATCTATTATATTAAGTGGAAAAAGTGAAAAAAAAATTGAAACATTTGCTTATAAACTGAAAGATAAATTAGAAAAGAATTTAAATGCTAAAATACTAGGACCTGTAATTGCTCCGATATTTAAAATTAACAAAAATTTTAGATTTAGAATCCTGATTAGGTCGAAGAAAACACAAAAGATACAAAAACATCTCTCAAATATTTTAAGTAATTTCAAAAATGATAAAGAAATAAAACTAGCGGTTGATGTTGACCCAATAAGCTTCAATTAAGGCCCTTTAATTAAGCTTTTTTACCAATGTGTCGCTTGAAGAGATTAATTTCATATGCTAATTAAATTCAACTTTTAAAAAACCTCATAACTAATAAGGAAAAAATTGAGCGACAAAAATAGATTTTCGGACACTTCTGCAAAAAGCTATTCTCAAGCTCTTTATGAACTTGCATGTGAAGAAAAAAAATTAAACGACGTTGAGGAACATGCAATTTCAATTATTAAGCTGATTTCTCAAAGTGAAGATTTCAATTCACTAATTAAGGACCCAACGAACAAGCAAGAAGATCAGCTGAATGTTATAAATTTAATTTTTGAAAAATTTAGTTTAAATAATTTATTAAAAAAATTTTTAAATTTTTTAGTTATGAAAAGAAGATTTTTTTATGTTGAAAAAATTTTAAAAGATTTTGTAATGACTTGTTCAAAAAATCGTGGAGAAATTTCTGCAAAATTAACAGTAGCTAAAGAATTAAACGAAAATGAAATAAATAAAATAAAAGATGAGCTGTCACAAAATTTTGGATCAAATGTAAAATTAAACTATAATTATGATCCAAATTTAATAGGTGGATTAATAATGCAAGTAGAAAGTGTTATGATTGATACATCTATCAAAAATAAATTGCAACAAATTGAAAATAAAATGATAGAGGCTTAAATGGAAATAAATCCTTCAGAAGTAACAAAAATATTAAAAGAGCAGATTAAAAAATTTGGAGATAAGGCAGAAGTAACCGAAGTTGGACAGGTTTTATCTGTTGGTGATGGTATCGCGAGAATATATGGTTTAGATAACGTTCAAGCAGGAGAGATGGTTGAATTTTCTGATGGTTCAAAAGGTATGGCTTTAAACTTAGAAAGTGACAATGTTGGTGTTGTAATTTTTGGTGATGATAGAGCTGTAAAAGAGGGCGATACAGTAAAAAGAACAGGAGCAATAGTAGACACCCCTGTCGGAAAAGAATTACTAGGAAGAGTAGTTGATGGACTTGGAAATCCAATAGACGGTAAAGGTGCGCTAGACAAAGGTATAAAAAGAAGCAGAGTTGAAGTTAAAGCTCCAGGTATAATTCCAAGAAAATCTGTAAGTGAACCAATGCAATCTGGACTTAAATCAGTTGATAGTTTAGTTCCAATTGGAAGAGGTCAAAGAGAATTAATTATAGGTGATAGACAAACAGGAAAAACTGCAGTTGCAATTGATACAATAATTAATCAGAAAAAAATAAATGAGTCTAACGATGAAAAGCAAAAATTATATTGTATTTACGTAGCAATTGGTCAAAAAAGATCAACTGTAAGACAAATAGAAAAATCTTTGGAAGAGGCTGGAGCTATGGAATATACAACTATAGTTGCTGCGACGGCATCAGATGCCGCACCACTTCAATTTTTAGCTCCTTATACCGGGTGTGCTATGGGAGAATATTTTAGAGACAACGGAATGCATGCTTTAATTATTTATGATGATTTATCTAAACAAGCAGTAGCATATAGACAAATGTCATTATTGTTAAGGAGACCTCCTGGAAGGGAAGCTTATCCAGGAGATGTTTTTTATTTACATAGTAGACTTTTAGAAAGAGCAGCTAAACTTAGTGACGAACATGGAGGAGGCTCTTTAACAGCACTCCCAATTATTGAAACACAAGGTGGTGACGTATCTGCTTTTATTCCAACTAATGTTATTTCAATTACAGATGGACAAATATTTCTTGAAACCAACTTATTTAACCAGGGGATTAGACCAGCAATTAACGTTGGTTTGTCTGTATCTAGAGTTGGATCTTCGGCCCAAACAAAAGCTATGAAAAAAGTTTCTGGTTCAATGAAATTAGAATTGGCTCAATACAGAGAAATGGCTGCATTCGCTCAATTTGGATCAGATTTAGATGCTTCAACTCAAAAATTATTAAATAGAGGCTCAAAGTTAACTGAGCTTTTGAAACAAAAACAATATTCACCAATGACAGTCGCAGAACAAGTAATTTCAGTTTTTTGTGGTGTTAAAGGATATTTGGATGATTTAGATCTAAAAGATATATCTTCGTTTGAAAGAAAAATTATTGAAAAATGTAAATCTGAAAAACCAGAAATTTTGGAAGCAATATCCAAATCTGGGAAATTAGAAGAAGATACTGAAAATTTATTAGTGGAAACTATTAAAGAACTAAAACAAAACTTTAATAATTAAAAATATGGCTAGTTTAGATGATTTAAAAAAAAGAATTTCAAGTGTTAAATCTACACAGAAAATTACGAAGGCTATGAAAATGGTTGCAGCAGCAAAATTAAGAAGAGCCCAAGAGAACGCTGAAAAAGGAAGACCTTATTCTGAAAAAATGAATAATATTATTCTTAATCTTTCAAGTGGAATATCTGACAAAGAGAATGCACCAAAACTTCTTACTGGAACTGGAGAAGAAAAAACTCACTTATGTGTTGTTATGACATCGGATAGAGGTTTGTGTGGGGGCTTTAACACAAATATTATTAAAAAAGCAAAGCAGTATTTTCAAAAAATATTAAAAGAAAATAAAATATTAAAAATTATAACTGTTGGATCAAAAGGTTATGATCAATTAAAAAGACAATATAAAGAAAATATAATTGAAAAAATTTCATTTAAAGATTCTAAAAATATTAATTATTTTGATGCAGATAAAGTTGGAAAAATTATAATTGATAGATTTGAAAAAAAAGAATTTGATGTATGTACAATTTTTTATAATCAATTTAAAAATGTTATTACTCAAATACCACAAGAACAACAAATTATTCCTTTAAAAACTAATGAAGAAAAAGAAGCTAGTTCCAATGATAGTTATGAGTTTGAACCAGAAGAAGATGAAATTTTGAGTAATTTATTACCTAAAAATATTTCTACACAGATTTTTAAAGCAATGTTGGAGAACTCAGCGAGCGAACAAGGTTCAAGAATGAGTGCCATGGATAATGCAACTAGAAATGCAGGAGAAATGGTTGATAAGCTTACAATTCAGTATAACAGAAGTCGCCAAGCTGCAATCACTAAAGAACTAATCGAAATAATATCAGGAGCAGAAAGTTTATAATTATGAGAAAAGGAAAAATTACACAGGTTATTGGAGCAGTAGTAGATGTTAAATTTGATGGAGAGTTGCCAGAGATTTTAACTGCATTGGAATGTGATAATGCCGGCAACAGACTTGTATTAGAAGTTGCACAGCATTTAGGAGAATCAAGTGTACGAACGATTGCTATGGATGCAACTGAAGGATTAAAAAGAGGAGATGAAGTTACAGATACTGGTTCTCCTATCAAAGTCCCAGTAGGTCCCGAAACATTGGGAAGAATTGTTAATGTTATAGGCGAACCAATTGATGAAAAAGGTGAGGTTAAAACTAAAGAAAGTTGGCCTATCCACAGAGCAGCACCAGAGTTTAACGACCAATCAACTGAAACTGAAATTTTAGTAACTGGAATCAAAGTAGTAGACTTATTAGCACCTTACGCAAAGGGTGGTAAAATTGGTTTATTTGGCGGTGCAGGAGTTGGAAAAACAGTAATTATAATGGAATTAATTAATAACATTGCAAAAGCACATGGTGGTTTCTCTGTATTTGCTGGAGTTGGAGAAAGAACTAGAGAAGGAAATGATCTTTATCATGAAATGATAGAGTCAGGAGTAATTAAACCTGAAGGACCTGGATCAAAAGCTGCATTAGTTTATGGTCAAATGAATGAGCCTCCTGGAGCAAGATCAAGAGTTGCACTTACAGGATTAACAGTCGCAGAGTATTTTAGAGACCAAGAAGGTCAGGACGTACTTTTTTTCGTAGATAATATTTTTAGATTTACACAAGCAGGTTCTGAAGTATCAGCCTTATTAGGAAGAATTCCTTCAGCAGTTGGTTATCAACCTACTCTAGCAACTGATATGGGAAATTTACAAGAAAGAATTACCACAACTAACAAAGGATCTATTACTTCAGTACAGGCAATTTACGTTCCTGCTGACGACTTGACTGATCCAGCTCCCGCAACATCATTTGCTCACTTAGATGCAACAACTGTGTTATCAAGACAAATTGCAGAACTTGGAATATACCCAGCTGTTGATCCTTTAGACTCAACTTCTAGAATTTTAGATCCAAGAATTGTCGGTGATGAACATTATAGAGTTGCAAGAGAAGTTCAAAAAATTCTTCAAACATATAAATCTTTACAAGATATTATTGCAATTTTAGGTATGGATGAATTATCTGAAGAGGATAAACTAATTGTTGCAAGAGCAAGAAAAATTCAAAGATTCTTATCCCAGCCATTTTTTGTAGCTGAAGTTTTTACGGGCTCATCTGGAAAACTAGTTGATTTAGAATCTACAATTAAAGGATTTGATGCTATTTGCAAGGGTGAGTATGATCACTTACCGGAAGCTGCTTTCTATATGGTTGGTACAATCGAAGAAGCTGTTGAAAAAGCAGAGAAGATGGCAAAAGAAGTTGCATAATGAGTGAAGAATTTAAAGTTGAAATAGTTAACCCTGAAAAATCTTTTTTATCAAAAGAAAATGTAACTGAAGTTGTTGTGCCTGCTTTTGAAGGAGAAATGGGAATCCTAAAGGATCATATTTCAATTATCTCCTTTTTAAAGCCAGGTATAATAAAAGTTTATTCAAAATCAGAAGAAAATAAATATTTTGTTGAAGATGGAATATTAGAGTTCAAAGATAATAATTTATCAATTTTAACCAGTTCAATTTACAATATGTCAGATTTAGATAGAAATAAAATAGATCAAATAGTAAAAGATGCTGAAAAGGAGTCTAGCACAGATAATATTGATGATCAAAAAAGATATTTAATTGATCAAAAAATTGAAGTTTTAAAAAATCTGATGCTAAATTAATTTAATATTTTTGATACCTCTTTTTTAAGGCTTTTGTATACCTCAAGTTTGAATTTTACTGCTATTTTAGGTAAATCATCCAAATTAATCCATTTCCAATCTAGGAATTCAGGTTTTATTGTATTTATATTAATTTCAGATTCATTTCCAGTAAACCTCATAACAAACCATTTTTGTGTTTGACCTTTAAACTTACCTTTCCAAATAATTCCTATTAAATGGTCGGGTAATATGTATGTTAACTTTTTATCAATTTCTTGGATAAGTTCTACACTCACTACACTAGTTTCTTCTTTTAATTCTCTGAGGGCGGCTTCATAATAATCTTCTCCCTCATCAATACCTCCTTGAGGCATCTGCCAAAAATTTTTAGGATTATCAATTCTTTTAGCAACAAAAACCTTGTTTTTATCATTAAGCAAAATTATTCCAACACCTTTTCTTAAGGGTAATTCAGAAAAATTTTTTTTCATTTATTTACTAACCATTTAGCAATGTAATTGCAAAATCTAGCTGGTTATCAGTTTCTGTATCAATTCTAAACTCATCTGAGCTTTCAACAACTTCTATATCTGGCGTTATACCAGTACCAGAAATTGATTTTCCAGAAGGCAAATAATATTTGGAAATTGTTAATCTTATAGCGCCTTTATTTTTTAAAGGTATGATTGATTGAACGGATCCTTTACCATATGAATTATTTCCAATTAATATTGCTCTTTTATGATCCTTAAGGGCACCTGCAACAATTTCGGATGCTGATGCAGATCCATAATTAATTAAAACTACCAAAGTTTCTCCATCAATTATATCTCCTTTTCTTGCAAAATATTTTCTATTCTCAGAAGACTTTCTACTTTTAGTAGATACAATTTCACCATTATTAAGAAAAAAATCAGATATTTTAACAGCCTGAGACAGTAATCCTCCAGGATTATTTCTTAAATCTAATATGAATTTATGGATATTATTTTTTTTAAATTTTTTTATTCTATTTTTTATTTGTTTTGAACTATTTTCATTAAAAGCTGTAAGTCTAATATAGCCAACACTATCATCAATAATTTTAGATTTTACAGATTTTACTTCAATAATCTCCCTTGTAATTTCAAAAACTAACGCTTTTCTTAATCCTTTTCTTCTTACTGTTAATTCTAAACTTGTTCCTACCGGACCTCTCATAAGCTCAACTGCTTCAGATAGAGTTTTGCCTTGAACCTGTACACCATTTATTTGTACAATATAATCTCCAGCCTTTACTCCTTCTTTTTCTGCTGGAGATCCATCCATTGGTGTTATTACTTTTACAACACCAAACTCCATTCCAACTTCTATTCCTAAACCACCAAACTTACCGCTGGTTTCAGTTTCCATTTCTTTAAAAGTTTCTGGAGACATATAGGCTGAATAAGGATCTAAAGATTGAAGGACACCATTAATAGCAGCATCCATTACATCGCCTTGATTTATTTCTTCCACATATTCTTTATTTATTTTGTTTAAGACTTCACCAAATAAATCAATTTTATTGTAAATATCTTCATCATTCGCAGCAAAACTTATTTTTGAAAAGTTTAATGAAATTAAAAATAGTAAAATTAATATAAATTTTTTTTTCATATAATAACTTTTTCTTTTGGAATTAATTCTGACCACATTTTTTCAAGTTCATAAAATTTTCTTTTTTCAGGGTTGAATATATGAACGACAAGATCTATTCCATCAATTAATTTCCAATCATTACTATCCTTACCTTCAATTTTACAGTTTGTAATTCCATTAACTTTGAACTTTTCCAAAACCTGCTCGGATAATGCTTGAATGTGCCTAGATGATGTTCCGCTTGCAATAATCATATAATCTGCCATTGAAGATTTATTTTTAAGATCTATGGATACTATATCAAGAGCCTTATTTGAATCTAGAGTGCTAATAATTATTTTTTTTAGATTCGTTATTTTATCCATTAATTAAATAAATTTTACCAAATTTTTCTTAATTTAGAAGATGAAATATTTACTTTATTATATTTTATAAATTTTAATCCTTTACCACCAAGCTTCTTAAAAGCTATAGATTTAAGTGATTTTGATTTATAATTTGTTCTATCAAAAACTAAAATATTACATTTTGATGAAATTATTTTCCATTTATGCCATTTATGAAAAGCAATTAAATTATCAGCACCCATTAAAAAAAATATTTCAGATCTATTATTTTTTCTAATTATATAATTTATTAAATTAATTGTTTTATTTGATTTTATTTTATCTTCGTAATATTTAACTGAAATAAAATTATATTTTTTTGTAATTTTTTTTGAAAATGTTATTCTTTTTTTAAGTTCAAAAAAACTTTTGGATTTAAAAGGATTTTTTCTTGTTACTGCCCAAATTATTTTATCAATTTTAAATTGTTTTTTTGCTTCAACAGAAATTTTAATATGTCCTTTATGAGCAGGATCAAATGAACCTCCAAGAATTCCTATTTTTTTCTTTTTATTATTTTTCAATTTAATTTCTTATTTGTCCTTTTCCTAGAACTTCATATTTGTATGAAATTAATTGATTTAAACCCACAGGTCCTCTTGGTGGCATAGTGTTAGTTGAAATACCAACTTCACCACCAAACCCAAACTCACCTCCATCAGCAAATTGAGTTGAAGTATTATGCATTGCTATTGAACTTTTTATATTTTTTAAAAAAAGATTAGCATTTTTTTTGTTTCTGGTAATTATACTATCTGTATGCATTGTTCCGTATTTATTAATATGATTAATAGCATCTAAAATATTATTAACTGACTTTACAGATACCTTGGCAGACAAATATTCTGTTGACCAATTCTTTTCTTTTGCCAACTTAGATTTGCCATTAAAATTCTTTTTTATAATATTATCTGCGAATATTTTACAATTATTATTTGTTAATTTTTCTAATATTGGGTTACAAAATTTTTTTACAATTTTTTTGTGTATCAAAATTGTTTCTGTAGCCCCACATATACTAGTATTTCTCAGTTTTGCGTTGTGAACAACATTAATTGCCATATTTAAATCTGCATCTTTATCAATATAAGTATGACAAATTCCTTCCAAATGTCCAATTATTGGAACTGAGGATAAGTCTTGTACTTTTTTAACCAAATTTTTTCCTCCTCTTGGAATTATAACATCAATAAAATTTTTCATTTTTGACAACATGTAGTCTACAGATTTTCTATTTTTATCTTTTATTATTTGAACATAATTTTTATCAATATTGTTTATTCTAAGAGCATCTCGAAATAAATTTGCGAGGATTCTGTTTGAATTATACGCCTCTGATCCACCTCTAAGAATGACTACATTGCCTGATTTAAAGCATAGGCTTGCAACATCTGATGTAACATTCGGTCTACTCTCATAAATAATACCAATTACCCCAATTGGAGTTGAAACTTTTTTAATAATTAACCCATTTGGTCTTTTCCATTTGTCAATTATATTATTTGTTGGGTCGTTTAATTTTATAATTTTACTTATTGAAGCCTTTATTTCTATAATTTTTTTATCATTTAAGGTCAGTCTACTTATTAAGTTCTCAGGAAGATTATTTCTGATTGCAAACTCTATATCTTTATTGTTTTCTCTAAGAATATTTTTCTTATTTTTATTTATCAATTGCAAATATTTTTTTAAAACTTTATTTTTTTTTTTCTTATCAACTTTATTTTTAGACGCTTTTTTTGCTTTTATTCCGATATTTATTAATTTTTTTAACATTTATATTTCAACCATATCATCTTTATGAACTACTTCCGATTTAGAAATATATCCTAAAAGTTCATAAATTTTATTTGAATGTTTTCCTTGAATTTTATTAATTTCTTCTGAAGAAAAAGAACTTAAACCTCTCGCATATTCTTTAAAATTTTTATCTAATATTTTTATATGATCACCTTTATTAAATCTTCCCTCAACTTTTTTAATTCCTGCTGCTAATAGGCTCTTACCTTTTTTAAGCGCGTTAATAGCTCCATCATCAATTATCAATTCTCCTTTTGGTGATACTGAACTGATAATCCATTTTTTTCTAGCATCTAGTTTTGTCACTTTAGGTAAAAACCAAGTGCACTTATTTTTGTCTATAATTTTTTTAATAGGTCTTTCTAAAAGACCATTCGCTATAACCATCATACACCCAGATAGCTGGCAAATTTTTGCAGCTTCGATCTTAGTTTTCATTCCCCCAGTTCCATGTTCACTTATACTTTTTGTAGCGATCTTTTCTATATTAGTATCTATACTTTTAATTTCTTTAATTAGTTTTGAGTTTTTAAATAATTTTGGATTTTGAGTATATAATCCATCAACATCTGAAAGCAAAACTAAACAATCAGCTCCTGAAATTTGCGCCACTCGAGAAGCCAACCTATCATTATCTCCATATTTTATTTCAGTTGTTGCAATGCTATCATTTTCATTTACCACAGGAATAAAACCTAATTCAAATAAATTTTCAAAAGTTCTTTTTGCATTTATTGCTCTTCTTCTTTGCTCTGTATCTTCTAATGTAAGTAAAATTTGGGAAAGATTAATTTTTTTTGAGCTAAATATCTTATTAAAAAGATTCATTAGTTCAATTTGACCCACAGAAGCTATGGCTTGACTTTTATCAATTTTTAAATTTTTTTTGTTTAAATTTAATTTTTTACAACCCAGAGCTATTGCACCGGAGCTTACTAGAATTATATTTTTTTTTTGATCTAACAAGTCTTTTATATCTTTTGCAAATTCTGTTAACCATTTTTTTCTAATTATTTTTTTTTCATCAATTAAAATTGTAGATCCAATTTTTATTACAATAGTTTTAGATTTTTTAAGATACATATTTAATTAATTTAGATTTAATTTTTGATATTGATTTTTTATCAAATGTTGAGAGAGTTATTAGATTTACTTTATGTTTTTTTAAAAAATCATTTTTAATTTTTTTTACTTCTTTATCTTCCAAAAGATCTGTTTTATTTAAAACAACTAATTCATCTTTTTTTAACATATCTTTGCTATAGTTTTTTAGCTCTTTTCTTACTTGAGTGTAAGATTTTTTTAAATCCTCTTCCGTTATATCAATTAAATGAAGTAAAGACTTACATCTTTCAATATGTTTGAGAAATTTTATACCCAAACCTATGCCTTCATGTGCACCCTCGATGATTCCTGGAATATCAGCTAAAGTTACTTCTTTATCATCATAAACTGCAACACCAAGATTTGGATTTAGTGTAGTAAATTTATAATTAGCAATTTTTGGTCTTGCACTTGTTATTGCAGCTAACAAACTAGATTTGCCTGCGTTTGGTAAACCAATGATACCAATGTCTGCTATTGTTTTTAATTGAAGCCAAATCCAAAATTCTTCTCCCTTGGTTCCTTTAGTAAACTTTTTTGGAGCTCTATTTGTTGAAGATTTAAATCTAGTGTTACCAAATCCTCCTCTTCCACCAACAGCTACAACAAATTCTTCGCTTTCTTTTTTAAAATCAAAAATTAAAGTTTTATTATCTTCTTCAAATACCTGTGTGCCAACTGGGACATTAAGATATAAATTTTTTCCACCCCTGCCAGTTTGATTTTTTCCTTTTCCATCACTGCCTCTTTCTGACTTAAAATGTTGTTGATATCTAAAGTCAATAAGGGTATTTAAATTTCTTTCTGATTTTAAAATTATTGAACCACCTTTTCCTCCATCTCCTCCATCTGGTCCTCCAAATTCAATAAATTTTTCTCTTCTAAAACTTGGCGATCCTGAACCACCATCACCCGCTTTGATAAATATTTTGACTTGATCTAAAAATTTCATAATACAACTCCTTTTGATTTTTTAAGTTGTATTGATTAATTGGGTTTTACAGAAACGAATGTTCTATCAGATTTAGTTTTTTTAAATTCTACCTTGCCTTTAACTTTTGCAAATATAGAATGATCTCTACCCATGCCAACGTGTTCACCAGGAAAAATTTTTGTTCCTCTTTGTCTAACAATTATGTTACCTGGAATGACGTATTGACCACCGTATTTTTTTACACCAAGTCTACGGCCAGCACTATCACGTCCGTTTCGAGATGATCCACCTGCTTTTTTTGTTGCCATAATTAAATCTTACTTTTTTCTTCTTTTATTTTTTTTGTCTCTTTTTTTTCTACTTTTTTTGCTTCAGAAAGTATAGCACCATCTTTTGCAAAAATTTTTTTTATCTTTATTAGAGAATATTGTTGTCTATGTCCATTTTTTCTTCTTGAATTTTGTCTTCTTCTTTTTTTAAATATTAAAATAGTTCTATTTTTACTATTTTTTACTAGTTCAGCTTCTACTTTTGCTCCCTTAACAAGTGGTGAGCCTACTTCTAAATTTTTATCATCTCCATATGCAAGGATTTCGTTAAATTCTATTTTACTTTCAGGTTTGCTATTTTTAATTTTTTCAATTTTTAATATATCACTAGCTTTAACTTTGTATTGTTTTCCACCTGTTTGTATAACTGCAAAAGACATTGTAAATCCTAAATTTTTATAAGAGGCAATATAGTTCTAGACTTCTTTTAGTCAAGTTGAATAAATTAGAAATTATCCTTTAAATCTCTTAATTTTGAAAAGTCTTTTAGATTTTTTGCTCTTAAAAAAATATTGCAAGCTAATTCTTCCTCAATTGTTGAAGGAATTGTAGGTATATTATTTTTTAATTTATGCTCAATTTCAATAATTTTCTTTTTTAAATTTTTATTATCTTTTTCGTACTTTTTACAGAATATTGAATTTTTAAGTGTATACTCATGTCCGCAATATATTTTAGTTTCAATAGGAAGTTTTTTTAACTTATTTAAAGACTCAAACATTTGCTCGTATGTACCCTCAAATATTCTGCCACAACCAAGTGAAAACAAAGTATCTCCAGTAAAAGCAATTTTTTCTTTTTCAAAATAAAAACATATATGTCCTGATGTATGTCCTGGAATATGAATAATTTTTGATTCAAATTCTTCATTAGTCCAAATTTGGTTATCCTCAACAAGTATATCTATTTCTGGTATTCTATCTTTATCACTTTTAAATCCAACAATGTTTGATCCATATTTTTTTTTTAAATCATTATTTCCACCAACGTGATCATAATGATGATGTGTATTTAAAATAAATTTTAAATTAATATTTTTTTTTTCAACAAAATCAATAATTGGCCCAGATTCACTTGGATCTATAACACATGCATTTTGATTTTTTTCATTAATCAAAAGATATGAAAAATTATCTTTAAGACACTTTATAATTTCTACTTTCATTCTATTTTTCTATTACAAAAATACCTAATTGAGAAAATAAATTTTTATAACTTAAATTTTTACTGTTAATTTTTATATTTTTTTTATTACAATAATTCACAAAATCTTTAATAGTGCACATATGCAGATTAGGAGTATTGTACCACTCGTTTGGTAGATCTTTCGTTATTGGCATTGTTCCTTTAAAAAGTAGATGTATTCTTACTTTCCAATAACCAAAATTTGGTATTGTAACAATTGCCTTTTTGCCAACCCTTAATAATTCACTAATTACATTTTCCGGATCTAGGAAAGCTTGAAGCGTTTGGCTTAAAATAACATAATCGAATGATGAATTAGGAAATTGTTTTAAATCTTTTTCAGCATCTCCCTCAATAACTGTTAATCCTTTAGCTACACACTTTTGAACATTACTTTTTGATATTTCCAAACCTCTTATATCATTTGTAATATTTTCGTTAATATATTTCATTAATTCGCCATCTCCACAACCAACGTCTAAAACTTTTGATTTTTTTTCAACTAAGTTTGCTATTGTATTAAATTCTTTTTTCATTCAGTTTATAGTATGATGTGTTTAAAAAATTTTTTATAGTATTAAGAAAATCAGGAATATTTAATAGAAATGAATCATGACCCTTATCAGATGTTATTTCTGCAAACCCAACATTTTTTCCAATAGAATTTAATGCAATAACTATCTCTCTATTTTCAGATGTTGGATATAGCCAATCTGAAGTAAAAGATATAATAAAAAATTTAGTATTAGTTTTTTCAAATGCTTTTGAGAGATTTCCATCAAATTGTTTTGAAAGATCAAAATAGTCCATAGCTCTCGTTATATAAAGATAACTATTTGCATCAAATCTATCTACAAAAACTGAACCTTGATGTCTAAGATAGCTTTCAATTTGAAAATCTGCATCAAAACCAAATTTTAAATCGTCTCTTTCCTGAAGTTTTCTTCCAAATTTTTCTTGTAAGCCTTTTTTAGATAAATATGTGATATGTGCTGCCATTCTAGCAACAGCCAGTCCTTTATCTGGAGACTTATTATTTTCAACATAAAATCCATTTTCCCAATTATGATCTGCCATAATTGATTGTCTCCCAAGTTCATTTAGAGCAATGTTCTGCGCTGAATGACTATGCGCACATGCTATAGGGATAGCAGTTTCAGATTTATCTGGAAAATTGGATACAAATTGTAGCACCTGCATTCCACCCATTGATCCACCTAAAACTGAAAATAATTTCTTAATCTTAAAAAATTCTAATAAGTGATACTGAGCGTTAACCATGTCATTTATAGTTATAACTGGAAATTCTGTTCCGAAATTTTTATTAGTTTTTGGATTAACGTTACTTGGACCATAAGAACCCATACATCCTCCAATTACATTTGCACAAATTACAAAATATTTTTTTGTATCTATTGCTTTACCAGGCCCTATAAGATAATTCCACCAACCTTCTTTTTTAGTTATTGGATTTAAACCTGAAGCAAATTGATCACCAGTTAGAGCATGAAACGCTAAAATTGCATTATCTTTTTTATCATTAAGTTTTCCATAAGTTTCATATGCTAATGGAAAATTAGATATAGTTTGCCCACAATCAAGCTTCAAAGGCTTATCAATAATTAATTTTTTTACTTTATCTATATCATTCATATTTTTTAGTGAATTGTGAGGTAAAAAAACTTATTTAGCGGTTTTTTTATAGCGCTCGCAATTCAGTTAAATCAGCGCATAAATTATTTACAGGATACATTTGTATATGTCAAATTTATTAAAATATTAAATATTTTATGTAAATAAGTAATTTTTTATCTATAAAGATACAAAATATTAAAAATTATGACTTCGCTTAACTTTAGAAAAATAAATATAGAGGCTTACAAGCCAGGAAGATCTATATTAAAAAAAAAGAAAAATGTAATAAAATTATCAGCTAATGAATCAGCATTAGGCATGAGTCCTAGAGTGTTGAAAATATTACAAAGTAGAAATTATAAAATTTCTAAATATCCAGACAGCAAAGCAATAGATTTAAGAAAACAAATTTCATCAAAATTTAAATGTGAATTTAATAAAATTATCTGTGGTTCAGGCTCAGATGAGGTGATTCAAATGATATGCCAACTTTTTCTTAAATCTGGAGATGAAGTAATCGTCCCCCAATATAGTTTTTTGATGTATAGAATATACGCATCAATTGTTGGAGCAAAAGTAATTTTTTCTAAAGAAAAAGAATTTAGGGTTTCGGTTGAAAATATAATTAAAAAAGTTAACAAAAAAACTAAAATTATTTTTATAGCA
Organism: uncultured Pelagibacteraceae bacterium; assembly: GCA_902519625.1. Classification (GTDB taxonomy): domain Bacteria; phylum Pseudomonadota; class Alphaproteobacteria; order Pelagibacterales; family Pelagibacteraceae; genus Pelagibacter. The sequence goes on from CABYKS010000003.1 coordinate 29,310, forward strand.
AATCCAAATAATCCAACTGGTACATATTTAGAAAAAAAAGAATTAATTAATTTAAGAAAAAAATTAAATAAAAAAATTTTATTAGTTGTAGATGATGCATATGATGAATACATGAAAGATAAAAATTATTCTTCAGGTTTAAATATTTTTAAAAATAAAAAAAATGTATTTATTTTAAGAACCTTTTCTAAAATATATGGTCTTGCTTCTTTAAGAGTTGGCTGGGGATATGGTGATAAAAAAATAATTGACGCACTAAATATGATTAAACCACCCTTTAATGTAAATAAAGTTGCTCAACTATGCGCAATTGAATCTTTAAAAGATAGTAAATTTATCAGTAAATCAGTTAAGCATAATTTATTTTGGAGTAAAAAAATTAAAAATCGCCTAGAACAATTTAATATTTTTTGTAATAAAGTAAGTGCAAATTTTCTTTTGCTTAATTTTGATAAGTGTAAATTAAATGCAAATAATGTTGAAAAAAAATTATTAAAGCAAGGTTTAATATTAAGAGATACTAAAACTTATGGGATAAAAAATTGTTTAAGACTAACAATTGGAAACAACTCAGAAAACAAGTTATTTTTAAAAAGTATAAATAGGATATTTAAAAATGTTTAAAAAAGTATTAATAATAGGATGTGGTTTAATAGGCTCATCAATATTAAGAGCTATACATAGCAAAAAATTATCAAAAAAAATTTTAGTATTAGAAAAATCAAAAAACAATATAACTAAAATAAAAAAGATCAAATCAAATTGTAAGTTTATTAAAAATATAGATAGTGAAGTTTCTGATGTTGATTTAGTTATTTTATGTACGCCTATGAGCGAATATAAAAAAATAATTGAAAAATTAAATAAAATTTTAAAAGCAAATTGTTTGATTACAGATGTTGGTTCTACAAAACAAAATATAATTAAATTAAAAAATAAAATACTTAATAAAAAATTAAATTGGATATCTAGTCATCCAATAGCTGGGTCTGAGGTTAGTGGTCCAGAATATGGAAATAAAAATTTGTTTTTAAATAAATGGTGCGTAATTATTAAGGAAAAAAAGCAAAATTCAAAAAAAATTAATTTATTAAATAAATTTTGGAGAAAAATTGGTTCTAAAGTAGTTTTAATGAATCCTGTTAACCACGATAAAATTTTTTCTATCACAAGTCATTTGCCCCATTTAATTGCATACAACTTGATTAAAACTGCACAAGACTCACAAAAAATTCAAAGAAAAAATCTAATACAATATAGCGCTGGAGGATTGAGAGATTTTTCAAGGATAGCAGCATCGAATGAGATTATGTGGAGAGATATATTTTTTAACAATGATGATATAATTAAAGCAATAAATTTATTTACTAAAAATTTAAACTCATTCAAAAAAATAATTCAAAATAAAAATAATAAAAAACTTTTATCTAGATTAGCTAATTCAAAAAAAGTAAGAACACAAATTGTTCAATTAAAACAAGATGTGTCAAAACCAGACTTTGGAAGAGAATAATTTATATTTTGCAAATTCTTTTGACTTTTAAATTTGCAGTTCTTTCTATTCTTTTTATTGTTTCGTTAATTGGCATTATAATAACTTTTTTTTCTGGGCCATAAGCATGAATTAATTCTTTTGAATTAATGCATACTGCTACATGTCCTTTCCAATAAATAATGTTGCCAAGTTTAAATTTTTTTTTTGTTTTATTTCCCTTTTTGTAGCTTATTTGATCAATAGTATCTCTTGGAAAAAATTTTTTATTAAATTTATAAAAAAGTTGAATTAGAGCTGAACAATCAATGCCGTGATGAGTCTTTCCTCCCCATTTATATTTACAATTTAAATATGACTTAAAAATTTTAGCAAAATTTTTTTCCTTTTTATTTATATGAGTTATATCTTTTTGCTTTACCCATTTGTTTTTTTCGAACATAGCGTAATTTTTTTCTTTCTTTATAATCTCAATTTCACTTGAAAATGGTAAAAAACTATTTGATTTATAAATTCTAGTTTTTAAAGTTTTTACTTTGTGTGTAGGTTTAAATTTTTTAATAAATTTTTTATTTTTTATATATCCAGTATATCTATCGTAAGATGTTCTTATTTTAAGAAAACTTTTTATTTTTTTTAAAACTTTAAATTTTTCACCATAAATGATTTGTGAGCTAATTTTGGCATTTATTGATGGTCGTTCATATATATTGATACAAGAATATGTTGAGTAATAATTACTTTGCACCAATTTTTATTTTATTTCTTATGAACCACAAACAAATTAAAGAAGGAATGACCATTATTGTGGTTAAAACAAAAAAAGTTCCCCAATCTCCATTAAGCCAATCAACTAAAGCTCCAGAAGAGGAAGCGAGAGTTGTTCTGCCAGCAGTTCCTATTGAGGCAAGCAGAGCGTATTGAGTAGCGGTATAAGTTCTATCAACTAATAAAGAAATAAAGGCCACAAAAGCTACTGTTGCAAATGCAGCTGTAATATCATCAGCTATTACTGCAATTGCGAATAATAATTCAGATTTACCTGTCCAAGCTAAAACTGCAAATAGTAAATTTGTTAGTGCCATTAATCCTCCAGCAAAGAACATTGTTTTTATTGTCCCTGCTCTCATAGCCATCACTCCACCTAGTAATGTAAATACTACTGTTGTTATCCAACCAAGTCCTTTTGAGTAAATTGCAATCTGCCCTTTAGAGAACCCAATTTCTTTATAAAAAACAATAGACATACGACCAAGAAACGCTTCACCAATTTTAAATAAGAATACAAAACCTAAAATTCCTACAGCAATAGCAAATCCATTTTTTTTAAAGAAACTTATAATGGGTCCACCAATAGTTCCTGTAATATAAGCTATAAAATTAGTTATAATATTGCTCGATCCAAGTCTTTGCTCAATTATTTTATCAGTTTCTCTTTGTTTTGCTTGTCTGTCAGTTTCAATTGGTTCATGAACAAACATCAAACCAATATTCATTAAAATTATTACAACTCCTAAAACTAAAAAAGTAGCTTGCCAGTAATCAACAATACCCATGTTTTCAAAATATTCTGCTGTAAATAAAGCTATAACTCCTCCCAGCTTATAACCAGTCCACCAGCCAACCACTGCCATTGCAGCACCAGCTGCCATAGCTTTTCCTTCATTTTCATTTATTTGCTCAATTCTTAATGCATCAACAGTTATGTCTTGTGTAGCTGACGCTATGGCAATAATTAATCCAACGGTAATTAATAGGACTAAGTTTTGTGTTGGGTTTATAAAACTCCAAACTAACAAACTTAGTAAAATTGCAATTTGCATTAAAACTATCCAGCCTCTTCTATGACCTAGTTTTTTTGTTAATAGAGGTATTTGAATTCTATCTATTATTGGTGCCCACAAATAATTAAATGCATAAACACCAAAAATTAAACCTGCCCATCCAATTGTTGATCTACTAAGTCCCTCTTCTTTTAACCAAAGGCTTAAACTGCTTGCAATCAAAACCCAAGGGAATCCACTTATGGAACCAAGAAGTAAAATTCTTAGCATTCTTATATCTTTATAAACTAAAAGTGATTGGCCCCAGCTTTGTTTTTTTTCTATCATTTATATCTTTAATATTTTCTCCAAAAAGATGGAATAAACAACACTAATATAGCAAACAACTCAAGTCTACCTAAAATCATCCCCATACTTAAAGCCCATTTAGACGAATCAGATAATGAAGAGAAATTTCCATTAGGTCCAATAATATCTCCCAACCCAGGACCTACATTAGAAATAGAAGTTGCAGCTCCAGAAATTGAAGTAACAAAATCTAAACCTGTCAAAGATAGTATTGCTGCTAAACAGAAAAAAATAATAATATAAAGGAATATGAATGAAATAACTGATGACATAAACTTATCATCAATATTATTATTATCATACTTAACAACAAAGATACCCCTAGGATAGATTATTTTTTTTAATTGATTAGATAAGAAATGATATAATAATTGAATTCTAAAAATTTTTATTCCACAAGTGGTTGAGCCCGCGCATCCACCAATAAACATTAATATTAAAAAAAATATTAATGGAAAATTTCCCCATTGATCAAAATCTTTTGTAACATAACCAGTTCCTGTTAAAATAGAAATTACATTGAAGGCAACTGATCTTATGCTTATTTCAAATAAACTTTGTTTTAAAACAGCTAAATAAATAAATAATATTATTATAGAAAATATTACTACTATAAAAAAAGTTTTGATTTGAGTATCAGAAAAAAAAATTCTTTTATCGCCACTTAGAAACTTTATATAAGCAATAAAAGGTATACTACCTAACAATATAAATATCATAGAGGTAATTTCTATTAAAGAACTATTAAAATGACCTATAGACTCGTTGTAATTAGAAAAACCTCCTGTAGCGATGGTTGTCATTGAATGTGTTAGGCTATCAAAAAAGTTCATTCCAAAAATTTTATAAAATAAAGCACATAAAAATGTTAAAGTTGAGTAGATAACGATCAATCTTAAACTTATTTGTTTAGATCTAGGTAAGATTTTTTCAGCATTATCGTTGCTTGATATTTTAAATAATTGCATTCCTCCAACATTCATTATTGGCATAAGTGTAATTGCCATTACAATTATTCCTATTCCACCCAGCCATTGAAGAATGGCACGCCAGAGCAATATACTTTTTGGAGCAATTTCTAAATTAACTATTACAGTCGAACCAGTGGTTGTAATACCAGACATACTTTCAAAAAAAGCGTCAGTTATATTTAAATTTAAATCAGAAAATACAAATGGAAGAGAGCCAAAAATAGCTATACTTAACCATGAAAGTGCAGTTAATAGAAAAGCTTGCGGTAAATTTAACTTTTTATCGTGATCTAGGTTTGACAAAAAAAATAAAATACCAAAAATAATCGTAATAATTCCAGAGCTAATAAATGAAGAGTCCAACTCATTATATATAAACTGAATAATTACAGGGATAATCATGGCTAATCCCAAAATTACTTGTAATACACCAAGTGTAAAAAACACAGTTTTATAATTCGACATTTTGAATGGACATTATTTTATGGTAAATAAATTTCAACTCTATAAGAATTATTAAAACCACGAATTTTATGAGTTATTTTTGTATTTAAACTGTGATTGATAAAGCAAACATAGAAAAAACTAATGCTTGGCCTTTTATTGAGGCTAAAAAAATTCTCCGCGAAAGAAAAAAATATATAGATCAAAAGGGTAAAATAATTTTACAAACTGGTTATGGGCCAAGTGGCCTTCCTCACATTGGTACTTTTGGTGAAGTTGCCAGAACGTCAATGCTTGTTAATGCGTTAAATAATTTAACAGATCTACCTAAAGAAATAATTACATTTTCAGATGATATGGATGGTCTTAGAAAGGTTCCAGAAAATATTCCAAATAAGGATCTTTTGGAAAATAATTTACACAAACCTTTAACAGTCGTACCAGATCCTTTTAAAAAGTTTAATAGTTTCGGAGAGCATAACAACGAAATGTTAAAAAACTTTTTAAACAACTTTAACTTCAAGTATACTTTTAAAAGTTCAACAGAACTTTATAAGTCTGGTTTTTTTAACGAAACATTAAAAGTAATTCTAAAAAAATATAACGATATAATGGATATAATTATTCCAACATTAGGCAAAGCAAGGCAAAAAACTTATTCCCCGTTTTTACCAATTTGCCCAGATTCTGGTGTTGTTCTAGAAATTCCAGTTTTAGAGATAGATAATAAAAATTCAAAAATTATTTTTGATAATAATGGAAAAAAAATAGAAAAGAGTATATTGGATGGAAATTGTAAGCTTCAATGGAAGGTAGATTGGGCAATGAGGTGGTATGCTTTAGATGTAGATTTTGAAATGTATGGTAAAGATTTAATTGAAAGTTCCATACTATCTACAAAAATTATAAAAATATTAGGAAAAACTAACCCTTCAGGTTTCGCTTATGAGCTCTTTCTTGATGAAAAAGGAGAAAAAATTTCTAAATCAAAAGGTAATGGAATAACAATTGATGAATGGTTGAAATATGCTTCTCCAGAAAGCCTATCTTTATTTATGTATCAAAACCCAAAAAGAGCAAAAAAATTATATAGAGAAATTGTTCCTAAAGCTGTGGATGAGTATTTAGATTTTATTGAGAAAGGAAAAAATCAAAATGAACTACAAATGTTATTAAATCCTGTTTGGCATGTTCATAATGGTACGATCCCAAAAGAAAATACAATTATGACTTTTTCTATGCTTCTCAACCTGGTTGAAGCTAGTAACGCCAATTCAAAAGAACTTTTATGGAAATTTGTTAAAAAATATAAACCAAATATTTTAGAAAAAGATCATCCAATTTTCGACAAATTAATTGAGTATGCAATTAAATATTTCAATGATGTAATTAAAAAAAATAAAAAATACAAAAAACCTAACTCTGATGAAAAAAAAGCACTAGAGGCGTTAATTATAATGTTAGAAAAATGTAATGATGAAATGCAACCAGAAGAAATTCAAACAGAAATTTATACAGTTGGAAAAGAAAATGGTTATAAAGAGAATCTAAGAGACTGGTTTAGATTGATTTATGAGGTAGTTTTTGGTGATGAAAATGGACCAAGAATGGGTTTTTTTATTAGTTTTTTTGGTGTTAAGGAGACACAACAATTAATAAAAGATAAAATTAACTGATGTTTTCAAAAATAAGGTCATTAATATTTAAATTAGATCCGGAAAAAGCACACGATTTAGCCATCATGGCTCTCAAATTTAACCTTGTATCTCAAAATAAAATTAAAAATAACAAATCAATTCAAACAGAAATTTTTGGAAAAACAATTCCAAATCCAATAGGTATTGCAGCTGGATTTGATAAAGATGCTGAAGTATATAATCCTTTATTTAAATTAGGTTTTGGATTTGTTGAAGTTGGAACAGTGACTCCAGTTGGTCAATATGGAAACCCTAAACCAAGAATATTTCGTCTTGAAGAAGACATGGCATTAATAAATAGACTTGGATTTAACAATTCAGGTTCTGAAAAAGTTAGATCTAGAATTATTTCAAATTCTCCTAAAGGTTTATTTGGAATAAACATAGGGCCAAATAAAGATACAAATAATAGAATGGAAGATTATTTAATAGGTTTGCGCAAATTTTATAATCTTGCAGATTACTTGACTATAAATATATCTTCCCCCAATACTGAAAATTTGAGAAGTTTTCATAATGAAGATGAGCTGAATGAACTATTAAATTTAATTGAAAAAGAAAAAAAAATATTAAAAACTACAGTACCCATCACAATAAAAATATCACCAGATATAGAAGATCAAAATATTAATATAATTTCAGATTTACTTTTGAAACATAATGTTGAGGCATTAATAGTTTCAAATACAACTGATAAAAACAGAGAAAATTTATCTAATATTAATAAATTAGAAAAAGGGGGTTTGTCAGGAAAACCTTTAGAAAAAAGATCAAATGAATTAATTAATAAATTTTACAAAATTTTAAAAAACAAGGTAAAAATCATCGGTGTAGGAGGAGTTGATTCTGGCCAAAGTGCTTATAAGAAAATAATTAGTGGAGCTAGTTTGATCCAACTTTATACCGGTATGATTTATCAAGGTCCGAATATTGCTTCAAAAATAAGTGAAGAATTAATAAATATTTTAGATAAAGAAGGAGTTCAAAATATATCTGATATAGTAGGAAGCAAAAATTGATCTTGACTGGCAACTTTAGAACACCTATACAGTCATAAATTTTATGTCTAAAAAATGTGAACTCACTGGAAAAATTCCCCTTAAAGGGCACAAGGTTAGTCATGCCAATAATAAGACTAAAAGAAGATTTTTACCCAACCTTAAGAAAGTAAGATTTAAGAGTATTGTTTTAAATAAAAGCTTAAAATTAACGGTATCTAATGCCGGAGTTAGAACTGTAGATAAAAAAGGTAGTTTTGACAAATTTATTGAAAGTGCAAAATCAAGAAATTTATCTCCTAGATTAAAAAAATTAAAAAAATCATTACTCAGTAAATCTGCTTAATGAATAGAGTTTTTATAACACTTTCATTTTTAATGGGAGTGGTTGTTTTAACATCCAATTATTTAGTTCAGTTTCCAATAAATTATTTTGGTTTAAATGAGATATTAACCTATGGGGCATTTAGTTATCCTATAGCTTTTTTAATAACTGATATTTCCAATAGATTTTACGGAAAAACATATGCAAAAAAAATTGTATATATTGGTTTTGCATTTGGTATTTGTTTTACACTTTTATTTTCTACAAATTTTGCAGATTTAATTTCAATAAGAATTGCAATTGGTTCAGGCACAGCTTTTATAGTCGCTCAATTGCTTGATGTAAAAATTTTTGATCAACTTAGAAGAAAAAAATGGTTTGTAGCCCCTCTAACATCATCTTTAATTGGATCTATTGTTGATACTTTTTTATTCTTCTCAATATCTTTTTATGCAACAGGAATACCTTGGTTTACTTTATCACTAGGAGATTTGGCAGTTAAAATTTTTGTTGCTTTAGTAATGCTAATTCCATTTAGATTAATGCTAGGGCAAGTTAAAGCAATTTAACGATTATTTAAATAAAAATTTGTAGGATAAAATCTTATAAGCTAATTTTGCTACTAAAAAATTGTATGAGTTAAATCCTTTAATTGGAGCAAGTTCATTTATATCTGCACCAACAATATTTGAATTTTTTATAGCTATCTTTATTATTTCTAAAGTTTCGTCCCAAAAAATACCACCTGGCTCAGGTGTGCCAGTTGCAGGCATGATACTTGAATCAAATCCATCTACGTCAAAAGTTAAATAAACTGTTCTATTTTTAATCATTTTTTTGAATTTATTTAAATTCCATTTTTTCTTATCTTTTGCCCAAAAAATATTAATTCTAGAAGAATTTTTTTTCAAATAAGGTATTTCACTTCTGGATATATTTCTTATACCAAAAGAAATTACAGAAACATTCTTATAATCCAAACATCTTTTAATTGCTGACGCATGTGAAAATTTTTCTCCATTATAACTTTCCCTTAAGTCAGCATGTGCATCAAAGTGTAATAAACATAATTTTTTATATTTTTTTGCAAATGGAGCTATACAACCAGGTGTTATTGAATGTTCGCCCCCAAGAGTTAATGGAAAAATTTTCTTACCTAAAATTTCTTGATTTATTTTTGACATTTTGTTTAACGCTTTATTTATGTTTTTATCTATTTTGAATGGTTTTAATGTTTTAATTCCAATTTTTTTGTAAGGTTCACAGTTTAATTCTTCATCATATAATTCAACTTGATGTGAGGCTTTAATAATTTCTTTTGGACCATTTTTAGTTCCACCACCGTAACTAACTGTTTTTTCCAAACCAAATGGAACAATAATAGCTTTTTCTTTAATTTTAAACTTGTTGTCAATTCCAAGAAAGCCCTGTTTGTTTGATAAGAAATTCAATTTTTATCCGAATATTTTTGAAAAATTTTTCCTCGTTCTACTCTTCCAGTCACCATTGTGATAAGCATCACTTGCTATTAAAGGAAGAACACTAGTAGCTTCAGCAAAAACCATTTGTTCTTTTGTTACATCAACCTTACCCCATGAACTTGCTTCTTTTAAGGTAGAACTACTGCACGCCCCATCTCTTGAATCAGCAACTGTTATTTGAACAGCATACTTGTGCATATCTACTTCTTTTCCTAAAAGTTCAGCACAAATTACTGTGTCTTGAATAAAGTTTTTTGGTACACCTCCACCAATCATAAACAATCCTGATCCTTTTGATCTAATTTTAATTTCGGTTAGTTCACGAAATTCTCTAACCGAATCTATTGTAATATGTTTTTTAGGATTTTTTTCTTGATGCATTACTAATCCAAATCCAGCACTTGAGTCCGTAAAAGCCGGGCAGAAAATTGGAACATTATTATCATACGCAGTTTCAATCAATGAACCTTTCTTTTTTGCATTATTTTTTAAATATTTTCCAATTTCATTAATAAACTCTCTTGAAGTATAACTTCTTGGTTCTAGATTATTTGCTATTTCACATATTGTTTTATCACACATTTGTAGCTCATCTTCATCGATGTAAGTATCGTAAATTCTATCAATATAATTTTTTCTTAGCTCAGTATCATCTTGAAATTGCGAACCTTGATAATGTTTAAATCCAAGAGCTTCAAAAAAATCCATATCAATAATTGATGCACCAGTAGCTACAATCGCATCAACCATATTATATTTAATCATATCTCTGTAAATATGCATGCATCCAGCGGCAGAAGTAGATCCAGCTAGAGTTAAAAAAATAGTACACTCTTTATCTTTAATCATATCATTAAATATATGTGCAGCATTTGCAGTTTCTCTAGATACAAATGACATCTTTTCCATAGATGCAATTATTTTTCTAGAGTCAAATGAGGTTATATCAATGTGCTCTACTGGAGAGTTTAGGAAATCTTTTTTACTATTATGTCCTAAATTTTTTTTATCTGACATTTAAGCAACAAGAAATTGTTTTTCAATTTCTTTGTTATACATAGTCATTATTGGGCTATCTTCTATTTCAAATATATTATCTGAATATAGGCCATTGAAATCCGTTCTAAATGTTAGACCGTAAGCACCAAGCTGTCCAAGCTCAATATAATCATTTTCCTTAATGTTGTTTGGCAAGATAAAAGGTCCTTTCATATAATCCATACTATCGCAGGTAGGACCATAAAAATCAAACGAAGTTAATTTTTTTGAAATAATTCTACCGTTAGTAATTAATTTTGATGGATAAACAATATTAGGAAACCCTGCATCAAATAGTGATCCATATGTTCCATCATTTATATAAAGTTTTTGTTTTTTTCTTAAATTTACTCTAACTATTGTAGATCCACTTTCAGCAACAATTGCCCTACCTGGCTCACAAATTATTTTTGGTAATTTTTCTAATTTTAAATTTGCCAAGGCAACTTTAATTTCTTTAAAATAACTTTCAATAGATTGTGGAATTAAATCTGGATAAATTGTAGGGAAGCCACCGCCTACGTTAATAAAGTCTGGAACTATTTTTGTTCGTTTAATTATATTTCCAATTTCAGATATTCCTTTTGAATAAGAAATAGGATGCATACATTGTGACCCTACATGAAAACTTAATCCTATTTTTTTTGCATATTGTTTTGTTAATCTAAGCAAACCACTAGCTTCTGATTGCATAGCTCCAAATTTTTTAGATAAGTCAATTTCGGCATGCTCATTAGAAACTGAAACTCTAACAAACAATTCAAGATCCTTTGCGTTGTTTGTACTTTCTATAATTTTGATTAACTCATCTTTTGAGTCTAGTGAATATGCTCTTACACCATATTTAAAATATGATTCTTTTATACTCTCTCTGCTTTTTACCGTATGCATAAAAGAGCACTTGGCTGATTTACTGATATTTTTTATAGTTTTAATTTCATTAATTGAAGCTACATCAAAATTATCAATACCACTTTCAACAATAGTTTTTAAAACTAATGGATGAGGGTTTGTTTTTACAGCGTACAAAACATCTCCAGGAAATTTATTTAGAAAAAATTTTGAAGCTAATTGTATAGATTTTTTTCTTATACAATATATCGGTTCATTTGGTTTCAGCTGATTTACCAATCTCTCAACTGTTTTAAATTTTTGCATATAAACCCCTCAAAAAAAATTTAACAAAAAAAACCTGCATATCAGCTATGCAGTTTTCATAAATTCAGCATTTATGGGATATGATCACTAAAGTAAAGTAAATAATGCTATTGAAATTAATTTGTTAATATCCATATGATAAGTATGACTGTTTTAGAAAATATTAAAAACATTAATGATTTCGAGGATAATTCACTACTAATAGTTGATGATGACAATCCATTTAGAGAAAGACTAGCCAGGGCTATGGAAAAAAAAGGATTTAAAGTTTCACAAGCTGAAGGTGTAAAAAAAGGCATAGATACTGTAAAGAAAGAAGCCCCAGCGTTTGCGGTTGTTGATCTTAGATTAGGCGATGGAAATGGACTAGAGGTTGTAAAAGAAATTCAAAACTCTAATTCGAAAAGCAGGGTAGTAATGTTGACAGGCTATGGAAATATCCCAACAGCAGTTGCCGCAATTAAACAAGGTGCAATTGACTATTTATCAAAACCGGCTGATGCAGATGATGTTGAAAGAGCATTATTAGCCGATCCTAATAAAAAAGCTGCTCCCCCAGAAAACCCAATGTCAGCAGATAGAGTAAAATGGGAACATATTCATCGTGTGTTTGAGCTTTGTAACAGAAATGTTTCAGAAACGGCAAGAAGATTAAAAATGCACCGAAGAACCTTGCAAAGAATTCTTTCTAAAAGATCTCCTAAATAAATTTTCTTAATTTTATAATTTTTTTGGCCAGTAAAGTTAAAATAACAATTTTAAATAATTCTGCTAGCAAGAAAGGAGTTACACCTAATTGTATTATAGGTTTATCCCAACCTATTAAAGTTCCTAACCAAAAAACTCCCAATATATAAATTGTTGAAACAGAAATTAATAATTTAATAAAACTATTTAATAAATTACCATTAAATTTAAAATATCCAGCTATGAAAGTAGCAAGTAAAAAACCAATTAAATATCCCATAGTTGGACCTGTAAAATAAACTAAACCAACTCCTTTTTCAGGTGAATTAGAAAAAACTGGCAACCCAATAATTCCTTCAAGTAAATATAGGCCAACAGTTGCTAAACCAATTTTATATCCAAAAGACATTCCTAAAAACAGTACCACAAAAGTTTGCATTGTCATTGGAACTGGATAAAAAGGAATTTTAATTTTAGATGATATAGTTAAAAGAATTGAGCCTAAAAATATAATTAAAATATATTTTAGTATTCTTAAATTTTGTGATTTAACCGCTTCCATAAATTTATTCTACTATTGTTAAGTTAAAATATCTAGTTTTTTGTTAGTCTTATAAAAACATCTTCTAAATCACCATCGTCTGTAGAAATATCTAATAATTTAATATTTTGAAGACTAATAAACTTTATTATTTCACTTATATTTAGAGCATTTTTTTCATAAGATACAACAAGTTCATCTATTTTATTGGATAATATATTTATAGATTTTAAAGAATCGTTACTTATACTTACTTTCTTATCCACAGCAAATTTTACAATTTTTGTTTGAATTCTCTTTAATAAATTTTTTGTTGTATCTAAAGCAACTATACTTCCCTTGTTTAATATTCCAATTCGATCACACATTTGTTCGGCTTCATTCAAATAATGAGTGGTCAAAATTATTGTTACACCTTGTTTATTAAGCTGTTTTACATTATCCCAAAGATTGCTCCTTAATTCTACATCAACACCTGCAGTTGGTTCATCCAATATAATTATTGGTGGCTTGTGTACTAATGCTTTTGCAACTAGTAAACGCCTTTTCATACCACCAGATAAAGCTCTGGTATAGCTTTTAGATTGTTTATCCAGGGAAACTAGTTTTAAAATAGTTTCTGTAATCCTGTCTTTTTTTTTAATTCCATACATCCCCGCCTGAAGTTCTAAAATATTCCAAGGAGTGAAAAATGGATCTACATTTACTTCTTGAGGAACGATACCAATCGAAGCTCTAACTTGCCTAGGATTTACGTCCAAATTAAATCCCCATACATTTACTTCTCCTGAGGTCTTTATTGTAGTGCCAGCTAAAATATTTATAAATGTACTTTTTCCAGCTCCATTTGGCCCTAATAGACCAAATATTTCTCCTTCTTTCACTTCTAAGTTTAAATTTTTAATAGCATGCACTGATTTTGAACTATTCTTAGAGTAGGTTTTGTTTAAATCTTTTACATATAAAACATTTTTTTTGTTCATCGATCGTTATACATTTATAACATTAGAATAAATTAAGATAACATTATTTTATGAATAAAATAAAAAATACAGATCATTTTTATCTTATTGATGGTTCTGGATATATATTCAGAGCATACTATGCTCTTCCTCCACTTTCTAGAAAAAGTGATGGAATGCCCACTGGTGCTGTAAGTGGATTTTGCAGCATGCTATTTAAGTTGTTAGAAGACTCTAAATCTAATTATAACAAACACAAGCCAACTCATTTTGCAGTAATTTTTGATTCAGCAAGAAAAAATTTTAGAAATGAAATATATTCTGATTACAAGGCAAATAGATCTGATGCACCAGATGATCTTATACCTCAATTTGAGTTTATCAGAAAATCAGTGAAAGCATTTAATTTACCATCAATTGAATTAATCAATTATGAGGCTGACGACCTTATTGCGACCTATGTAGAACAAATTTTAAAAGAAGGAGCAAAAGCAACAATTGTTTCATCTGATAAAGATTTAATGCAACTATATAAGAAAAACATTCGAATTTACGATCCAATGAAAAATAAATTTATTTCAAATGAGGATGTAAATAATAAATTTGGAGTTAAACCAGACAAAGTAATAGATGTACAAGCTTTAGCAGGAGATAGCAGTGATAATGTTCCTGGAGTTCCCGGAATAGGAGTAAAAACTGCAGCAGAACTTATTAACCAATATGGAAACTTGGAAAACTTGCTAAAAAATGCCGACAAAATAAAACAAAACAAAAGAAGAGAAACTTTAATTAAAAATAAAAATAAAGCAATTATTAGTAAAAAATTAGTTACACTTAAAAAAGATGTTCCAGTTAAAAATAAGATTTCAGAATTTGAGTTAAAAGAAATAGACAAGAACAAATTATATAGTTTTCTTAGGGAGATGGAGTTTAATAGATTATTGAGCTCTGCTATTTCAACTTATGGTGAAATAGAATTCTTAAATAAAACAAAAGATTTTGATAATGAAGAAAAAAATTATAAAATTTCTAACAAAAATTATGAGCTAATAGAAAAAGAAGAAGATATAGATAAATGGTTAAATGAAGCGGAAGAAAATGGTGAGTTTGCTGTTGATACTGAGACTAATTCTTTAGATCCTCATCAAGCAAAGCTAGTTGGTATATCTTTTTCAACAAAAATTGGGAGAGCTTGTTACATACCTATAGGACATACTGAAGGCAAAAATCTCGACGAAAAAAAAGTTATAAAAAAAATTAAGCCTGTTCTGGAAGATAAAAGTATAAAGAAGGTTGGTCAAAATATTAAATTTGATTATATAATTTTTTATAATAGAGGAATAAATATGAATACAATGGAAGATACGATGTTGTTGTCTTACGTTTTAGATGCAGGAAAAAATAGGCACAATATGGATGTACTTTCAGAAATTCATCTGGATCATAAAACTATAGCTTTCAAAGATCTTGTAGGAACAGGAAAAAAACAGATTAATTTTAGTGAAGTAAAGATTGATAAAGCCAAAGATTATGCTGCTGAAGATGCAGATATAACTTTCAGATTATACAAAATTTTTTCTAAAAATATAAAATTAGAAAAATTGCTTAATATCTATGAAGTTTTTGAAAAACCATTAATAAAAATTTTGGCATTAATGGAAATTAACGGTGTCAAAGTAGATCAAAAATTTCTTCAGTATCTTTCTGATAAATTTGAAAAAAAAATTAGTAGTCTAGAAAAAGAAATTTACAAAGTTGCAAAAAAAGAATTTAAAATTGGCTCTACTAAACAGCTTGGAGAAGTAATGTATAATGAAATGAAAATTTCATCATTAAAAAAAACAAAAAAAGGCAGCTATGCTACCAGTGCACAGGTGTTAGAGGATCTTGCTTTTAAAGGTCATAAACTTCCTAAATTAGTTTTAGATTGGAGACAGGTAACAAAACTAAAAAATACTTATTCAGATTCTCTTCAAGAACATATAAATTTTAAAACAAAAAGAGTTCATACATCATTTTTATTAGCAGCAACTTCTACAGGTAGATTAGCTTCAAGTGATCCAAACTTACAAAATATTCCTATAAAATCCGAAGATGGTAAAGAGATTAGAAGAGCCTTTGTGGCAGAAAAAATTAATAAATTAATTTCAGCAGATTATAATCAGATTGAAATGCGAATTTTGGCAGATTTAGCAGACGTAAAAGAGTTAAAGAAAGCATTCAAAAATAAAGAAGACATTCATTCACTTACTGCAAGTCAAGTTTTTAATACAAATATATCTAAAGTAGATGCCGATATGAGAAGAAAAGCTAAAGCTATAAATTTTGGAATAATTTATGGTATTTCACAATACGGATTAGCTAAACAAATCGGTGTTTCCAATATCGAAGCAGAAGAATTTTTAAATTCGTATTTTTTAAGATTTCCAGAAATAAAAGACTATATGGAGTCCACAATTAAATTTTGTAGAAAGAGTGGATATGTAAGTAATATTTTTGGAAGAAGAACTCACATAACTGGAATTAATGATAAGAATTTTAATATAAGAAATTTTCAGGAGAGAGCAGCAATTAATGCACCTATACAAGGATCAGCTTCTGAAATAATGAGAATGGCTATGATAAGGGTAAGTAAAAAATTAGATGAGATTAAAGAATCAAAATGCAAAATATTATTGCAAATTCATGATGAATTAATTTTTGAAGTTCATAAAGATGACGTAAAAAAATACTCTCAAATTATTCAAGAAGAAATGTCTAGTGTTAAAAATAGCAATCTACACTCTTTTTCAATACCGCTTTTAGTTGATATTAATGTTGGTAATAATTGGGGGGATTTACATTAATCTTGAAGTATTGCCCAAATTAGAACAATTTAGTATTTTTAAATAATTTATGAAAGAAACAATTGCACTAATTGATGATGATAGAAATATACTTACCAGTTTAAGTATAGCTTTAGAAAAAGAAGGTTTTAAAATTCAAACTTATTTAGATGGTGAAAGTGCTCTAATAGGTCTTGCAAGAACACCCCCTGATTTAGCTGTTATAGATATAAAAATGCCCAAAATGGATGGTGAAGAATTATTAAAAAAATTAAGAAAAAAAACTTCATTACCTGTAATTTTTTTAACTTCAAAAGATGATGAAATAGATGAGTTGTTAGGATTAAAACTAGGCGCAGATGATTTTATAAAAAAATCTGGTGGATTTTCAATTAAAGTTCTTATTGAAAGAATAAGAGTACAACTAAGAAAAAAGAATCTAAGCAATATTGAAGAAACAAAAAATGTTATAAATCATGGAAAACTAAGGTTAGATCCTTCTCAGCTTGAATGTGAGTGGGATGGAAAACAATTGCCAGACAAACTTACAACAACAGAATTCTTAATTGTTCAAGAGCTCGCAAAAAGACCAGGTATAATTAAAGAAAGATCTCAATTAATGGATATTGCTTATAGAGAAGATACCGATATTGAAGATAGAACAATTGACAGTCATGTAAAGAGAATTAGAAAAAAATTTAAAAAAGTAGACAATAATTTTTCAGCTATAGAGACAAGATATGGAAGCGGTTATCGTTGGAATGTAAGCTAATGTTAAGTAGTTTTATAAAAAATATTTCTATTCTTAAAAAATTTTTGTTTATAAATCTGGTAGTTTTTATAATTTTTGGAAGTTTAACTGCAATCTATTTAAAAGGAATTCAGCCTAATTTAATTAATAAAAAAACATCAAACCATATAAATATAATAAATAATACTATTGATCATTTAAAAAGATTAAAAATTCAATTTAACAAAGATGATGTGAGAAAATTTTTATTTTCAACAAGGTTTCTTTTTCAAAATTTAGATCGTGTAATGATCTTTGATAATAAATTTGAATTGATTGGTGATACCGATACTTTAGATTTAGATCCCAGATCATTTAGTCAAAGATTGAATATTACTGAAATGAATATTCAAGATAAAGATAAAATTTTAGAAAAAAAAAAAATTACAAAACAAAAAAAAAATAAACTAAAGCCATTTTCTGAAATAATAATAGATTATTCAAAATCATCTAATTTTGGAAAGCCATATACTTTTACTGAAGAAAATTATGATCAATTTTTATTAATTACAATTAAAAGTGTAAATGATGGAAAAAAAAATATTGGCTATTTATTAATCAGCGAAAATGCTATTGATATTAGAAATGCAATCGATGAAAGAAAAATATTTGTTTTTAGAACAGCACTAGTTGTTGCAATTGTTATTTTAATTTTTTCATTAGTCTTAAATAGATATTTTTTAAAGCCGATTAAAACTCTAGTAAATTTTACAAAATCAATTAAAGAAAAAAATCAACAAAAAACAAATATCCTAATTGTAAAAAATAGAAATGATGAAATAGGAATTTTATCTAATTCTATAGATGAAATGACGAATGAGTTAAATAGTAGAATTAATGCTGCAGAAAATTTTTCAACAGACTTAGTTCATGAAATCAGAAATCCACTTGCTTCTTTAAAAAGTGCATCCGAAATAATTTCTGAAACCACAGATAAAGCTCAACGAGAAAAATTAGTCAACATACTTTTACATGATGTTGAAAGAATTGAAAGATTGATTACTGATTATTCTCAAATGTTAAAAGATGAGGTTGCAATAACAAATGAACAAATGAAAGAAATAGATTTAAAATTAATAGCAACATCTGTTGTAGATGATTTTAATAATATTCATAATTCAAAAAGTGGAATTAATATTAAACTAAATTCAAATGGATCAACTAATTATAATATTTTAGGAATAGAAAATAGAATTGAACAAATAATTGCAAATTTACTAGATAATTCAATTTCTTTTAGTAGAGAAAATCAAACAATTAATGTTGTGCTTTCAGAAGATAAAAAAGAAAAGAATGTCATTTTAAGTGTTGTAGACGAAGGGGAAGGCTTCAAAGAAAATGATACAAGTAAAATTTTTAAAAGATTTTATAGCAATCGACCAAATAAATTTGGAGAACATTCTGGATTAGGTTTAAATATCGTTAAAAACCTAGTTGAACTACATAATGGAAAAATTTCTGCCTCAAACAATGTGGGTCAAAAAGGCGCAATAATTGAAATAACTTTTCCTAAAGTTTAATCATTATTAGTTGATAAAATTTTATAAAGTTGTTAAAAGGCCATCTTCATGAGTGATTATAAAGTTAAAGATATTTCCCAGGCAGAATTTGGAAGAAAAGAAATCTCACTAGCAGAGACTGAAATGCCTGGACTAATGGCATTAAGGAAAGAGTACAAAGGAAAAAGCCCTCTTAAAGGTGCAAGAATTTTAGGATGTCTCCACATGACCATTCAAACTGCAGTTTTAATTGAAACTCTTGTAGATTTAGGCGCAGAAGTGAGATGGTCTTCTTGTAACATTTTTTCAACACAAGATCATGCAGCAGCAGCTATTGCAAAGGTAGGTATACCTGTGTTTGCATGGAAAG
Organism: uncultured Pelagibacteraceae bacterium; assembly: GCA_902519625.1. Lineage (GTDB taxonomy): Bacteria > Pseudomonadota > Alphaproteobacteria > Pelagibacterales > Pelagibacteraceae > Pelagibacter. The sequence continues at coordinate 48,720 of CABYKS010000003.1, forward strand.
GCGAGACTGAAGAAGAATACTGGTGGTGTGTGAAACAAACAATTGAAGGAAAGAAGGATTGGAAGCCAAACATGATTCTTGATGACGGCGGTGATTTAACTGCTCTTATGCACAAAGATTACAAAGATTTACTAAAAGATATTAAAGGGTTATCTGAAGAAACAACTACAGGAGTATTAGCACTTAAAAAGATGGAAGCTCAAGGAACATTATTAGTTCCAGCAATTAATGTAAATGATTCTGTTACAAAGTCTAAATTTGACAATTTATATGGTTGTAGAGAAAGTTTAGTTGATGGCATAAAAAGAGCAACAGATGTAATGATGTCAGGGAAAGTTGCAATCGTTGCAGGTTTTGGTGATGTTGGAAAAGGAAGTGCAGCTTCATTAAGACAAAGTGGAGCAAGAGTAATGGTTACTGAAACTGATCCAATATGTGCTCTGCAAGCAGCAATGGAAGGTTATGAAGTTGTATTAATGGATGAAATGATTAAAGAGGCAGATATAGTTGTTACAGCTACAGGAAACAAAGACATAGTGACTGCTGATCACATGAGAGAAATGAAAGATAGAGCTATACTTTGTAATATTGGACACTTCGATAATGAGATTCAAGTTGAAGCATTGAAAAATTATAAATGGGATGAAATCAAACCACAAGTTCACGAAATAACTTTGCCTAGTAAGAAAAGAATAATATTACTTGCTGAAGGAAGACTGGTTAATTTAGGATGTGCTACCGGACATCCAAGTTTTGTAATGAGCGCTTCATTTACTAATCAGGTAACTGCCCAGATAGAGCTGTGGAATAATTCAGATAAGTATGAAAATAAAGTTTATGTTCTACCAAAACACTTGGATGAAAAAGTTGCAAGATTACACTTAGAGAAAGTAGGTGCCAAACTTACAAAAATGTCTAAAGACCAGGCAGACTATATTAGTGTAACACCAGATGGACCTTACAAACCAGATGCATATCGCTACTAAAAGTAGCAAGATTGATATTAGTTTAGAAAAAAATACAGAATATATTTCTAAAAAATTTTCAAATTTTATTAAAAAAGGAGATATCATTTTTTTTTATGGTGAAATAGGTGTGGGTAAAACAACATTCATTAAGCATCTAATTAACAATTTACAAAAAAAAAACGAAATCAAACTTACAGAAGTTCCAAGTCCGACATTTAATATCGTAAATGAATATAAAATTAACGAAATTGTTATTAATCACTATGATTTGTTTAAAATTAAAGATCCAAAAGAACTATACAATATTGGTATATTCGAAGATAATTCAGAAATGGTTACTTTAGTTGAATGGCCAGAAATAATTTCTAATAAACCAAAAAAAATTATTGAATTATATTTTAGTTATAAAGATGATTTTCAGCGAAGAAATTTAGAAATATTTTCCGAATACAGAAAAGAAATAATCAATGAATTTAAGTAAACTTAAATCTTTAACTGGAGATGCATCTTTTAGAAAATTTTACAGATATAATAATATTATTATTGTAGTTAGTAAAAAAGAGACCAGAAAGAATTTATTAATTTATGATGCTATTAACAAAATCTTAATTAAGAATAAAATTAAAGCACCCAAATTAATTAGTCAAAATTATAAATTAAAAAATATTCAAATTGAAGACTTTGGCAATACTACAGTTTATCAAAAAATAAAAAAAAATAATAAAAAAAAATTAATATATTATAAAAAAATAATTAAATTATTAAATTTGATTCAAAAAGTAAAAACAAAAAGAATAAAAACATTTTTAGGTTCAATTTATAAAGTGCCAAAATATTCAAAAAAAGTTCTTTTAAATGAAGCTAAGTTATTTTTAGACTGGTATGTTCCAAAAAAAATAAAAAAGAAAAATCAAATTTTACTAAAAAAAAAATTAATTTTAGTTTTAAAAAAATTAACTAATAAAATTAAATTTAATAATAAAATATTTGTTCACAGAGATTTTCATATTTCAAATATAATGATTAAAAATAAAAAATTGTGTCTAATAGATAGCCAAGATGCTGCTTTTGGAAATGTCGCTTATGACCTAGCCTCACTAATAGATGATGTAAGATTAAAAACTAGCACAAGATTTAAACAAGATATTTTTCAAGAATACATTAA
>CABYKS010000004.1 GCA_902519625.1 uncultured Pelagibacteraceae bacterium
CGGCACCAACTTCTAAACCATGAATTCTTTCTTCAGCCTCACCCTTAGCTGTGAGTAAAATTATTGGGGTATATAATTTATCTTTATTCTCAATTGTAAATTCTAATCCACTTTTACCGGGCATCATTATGTCTAATACAATTAGATCAAATTTGATTGTGTCTACTTTTGTTTTTGCATCCTCAGCGCTAAATGCAGTTGTGACTAAATAATTATTTTCATTTAAATACTGTTTTACTAGATCTCTAATTCTGTCATCATCGTCAACTACCAATATATGAGCTTTAAATTTTTTCATTAATTATTTTGTTTAATACATTATTAAAATTTATTACTTCTTTTGAACTTGAGGTAAGCAAGGCATTATAGATCCTCTTTTTCTGAATATCAAAAACTTCATCAAATAATTTTTTTCCTTTATCGTTTAAATAAACATGCTTAAGTCTTGTATCTTTTTTGTCTTTTTTAAAATCTATAACTTCTAATTTTATTAAATCTTTAATGACTCTGTTCAAGCTTTGTTTTGTTATTTTTAGTTTTTTTAGAAGCTCAGATATGGTTATGCCATCATATAAAGAAATTAAATTAATAACCTTATGATGAGCTACCCCAATAGAATACTTATCCAGAACTTTTTTAGCGTCAGAAAAGGTTTCTCTGTAACTCATAGAGATTTTTTCGATGAATTCTTTTAATTGATCATCCTTTAAATATAAAAGTTCTTTCATATTGGTAAGTTATATTGACATATTCTACATACAAAGATATTTTTTTAAATAAATTAAATCTAAAAAATTAAATCTAAATGACGCCTTACGATAAACGAGAAGGAAAAATCTGGTACAACAATGAGTTGGTTGAGTGGAATGATGTAAAATTACATGTTTTAAGTCATGGTCTTCACTACGCTAGCTGTGTATTTGAAGGACTAAGAGTTTATGATGGGGAAATATTTAAATTAGAAGAACATACTAATAGACTTTTTCATTCAGCAAAAAGAATGGATATTAAAATCCCTTATTCTGAAGAAGAAATTAATCAAGCTACTAAAAAAATTGTTTCAAATCAAAATGTTCAAAATGGATATATAAGACCATTTGCATGGAGAGGAAGTGAAATGATGGCCGTGTCTGCACAAAAAACAAAAATACATGTAGCAATAACGGCATGGGAATGGGGGACATATTTTGATCCAAAATTGAAAACCGAAGGAATAAAACTAAATATTTCAAATTGGAGAAGACCGGCACCCAATACAATTCCGTGGGATACTAAAGCTTCAGGATTATATATGATTTGTACTCTTTCTAAACATGAGGCTGAAAGAGATGGCTACACAGATTCATTAATGCTTGACCACGAAGGAAATGTAGCTGAAGCAACTGGAGCAAATATTTTTTTTAAAGATAAAAATGGAGAATTACATACACCAATTCCTGATAGTTTTTTAGATGGAATAACAAGAAGAACTGTAATTGAAATAGCAAAATCAAAAAACATTAAAGTTCATGAAAGAAAAATATCACCAAAAGAACTTTCAAGTTTTGTTGGATGTTTTTTAACCGGTACTGCAGCCGAGGTAACTCCAGTTTCTAAAATTCTTGAAAATGATTATAAAGTTTGTAATTTAATTTTAGATTTGTCTTCTAGTTATGAAAAGTTAGTTAGAAAAAAGAAAGCAGCTTAATTTTTCTCATCTTCAGATATTGCATGATCTATACCTTTTCTTAAATATTCATAACCAGTATATAAAGTAAGAAATGCAGATAGCCAAAGTAAAATTATACCAATAGTTTGAGCATTGTAATCTTGAAAATTAATTATTTTATTTCCTGTTTCACCAGTTAATAAAACTGAAATTGCAATCATTTGCAAAAATGTTTTAGCTTTTGCAAGACTTGATACAGGAAGATTGATTTTACCTTTTGCTAAAAACTCTCTTAATCCAGAAATCAATATCTCTCTAGTTAAAATTATTATTGCAGCAATTACCTCATAATTTTTTATTGTTCCATCCATTACTAACAAAATTAAAGCTGTTGCAACTATAATTTTATCTGCTATTGGATCTAACAATTCTCCTAATTTGGATTCTTCTTTATACATTCTTGCCAATAAACCATCTAAAAAATCAGTGAATGAAGCTAAAACAAATAATATAAATGGTATTACATCACCATAAAACCCAGGCAAATAATAAGTAAAAACAAATATAGGAACAATTATAATCCTACCTATTGTTAAATAATTTGGAATTTTCATTCGTGGAAAAAGTTATATATTTTTTTTGCAACTTTTTCTTCAACTCCTTCTACTGTTTTTATCTCATCCAAGCTTGCAGATTCAACTGCTCTTGCTGAGCCAAAATGATTTAATAATGCCCTTTTTCTCATAGATCCAATTCCTTGAATTTGATCTAGAAGTGACCTTGTTATCCCTTTTTTCCTTTTTGCTCTATGTGCACTAATTGCAAATCTATGAGACTCGTCCCTTAGTCTTTGTAGAAAAAAAAGGGTAGGGTCATTTTTTTCAAATTTATAATCTTTGCCGTTATGAAAAAAAGTTTCATTCCCACTATTTCGGTATTTCCCTTTTGCAATGGCTATAACCGGTATATCATGTAAACCTAGCTCATTCATAGTTTCTCTAGCTGATGAGTATTGTCCTTTACCTCCATCTATCATCACCAAATCTGGAAATGAAAGAAAATTATCTTTCTCTTGAATTGCTCTTTTAAATCTTCTATTTAAAACTTCTCGCATCATTCCATAATCGTCTTGTTCATTATCTTTTTTCTTTATATTAAATTTTCTATATCTTTTTTTAATAAACCCCTCATCTCCAAACGCAATTAAAGCTCCAACACTATTAGTTCCTTGAATATGACTATTATCATAAACTTCAATAAGACTTATATTTGTTTCAAGATTAAACTTTCTTGAAACAGAATCAAATAGCTCTTTATTATTTTGACTTTCATAAAGTTTCCTATTCAAGCTATCTTTTGCATTTTTAATTGCTTGGTTAATAACTTTTAATTTTGATCCTTTTTTTGCGACAGAAATGTTAATTTGCTTGCTCTCTTTTTTAGAAAGTGTTTTTTCAATTAAATTTTTTTCTTTAATATCTTCTGATAGTATTATTAAAGATGGAACACTTTTATTTTCATAAAATTGAGAAACAAAAGAATTTAAAATATTGCTCAATTTTTCATCTGGATCATGTTTTGGAAAAAAAGCTTGGTTACCCCAATTTTGTTTAGATCTATAAAAAAATACTTGTATACAAGTTTTACCTGACTCTTTGTATCCGGCAATTACATCTGCTTCTACTAAGTTTGCCTCGTTAATTCTTTGAGATGACTGAATAATATTCAAAGCTTTAATTCTATCTCTCAATATTACTGCTTTTTCAAAGTCTAAATTTTCACTTGCTTTTTCCATTTGATTTGAAAGATTTTTTTGTATTCTTCTTGATTTACCAGAAACAAACTCAATAGCATCTTCAACAGAAATTTTATATTCTTCTTTTTTAATATAACCAACACATGGTCCAGAACATCTTTTTATTTGATATAAAATACATGGTCGTTCTCTATTTTTAAAAACAGTATCATCACAAACTCTTAAATGAAAAATTTTTTGGATCATTTTAATTGTCCAATTTGCTGAGCCTGCAGATGCAAATGGCCCAAAATAAAATCCCTCTTTAGTTTTTTTGCCTCTATGTCTTTTTATTTGCGGCCATTTATCTTTGTTTCCTATAAAAATAAATGGAAAAGATTTATCATCTCTTAAAAGAATATTAAATTTGGGTTTAAATTTTTTTATTAAATTTGCCTCTAAGAGTAAGGCTTCACTTTCATTAGAGGTAGTTGTTATCTCAATTTTTTTAGTTTGAGATAACATTCTTTCTGTTCTTATTATATGATTTTTTTCTGCAATATAACTTTTTAACCTGTTTGGAAGATTTTTGGCTTTTCCAACATATAATATTTCGTTTTTTGAGTTGAGCATCCTATAGACACCAGGAAGCTTAGGTATTAATGGAAGTTCTTTTTTAATTGCTTCTTTTCCTAATTCAGAACTAATCATGACTTCTTTTTTTAGAAATTTGAATTCCTACTGACGAACAATCTTTCATTATTTCTAATTTTTCAATTTGAAGACTAATTTTATCAATTCTTTTATCTTTAAATAGTTCATCAAAAACGTCTTCAGCTAGTGTTTCTAGAAAGTTATAATGTTTATTTTTAACTAATTTTTTAATTAATCTTACAATTTTAGCGTAGTTTACAATTGATTTAATGTCTTTATCATTTGATGGCTTCTTGTCTTCATAGTTTACATCAAGAGTGAACTTTACTTTTTGATGTTTTTCTTTTTCGAAATCGAAATACCCAAGTTTTAAATCTAATATTAAATCTTTAATTAATACTTTTTTTTCATAATTAAATAAATTTTTTTTTCTATCTATTTTAACTATTTTAAGATTATTCTTTTTCACTCTTTACCTCTCATTATATCTGGTGTTTGCCAATTTAAATTTTGTCCACTATCAATAGCCAACACCTGTCCAGTAATAGACCTATTTTTTATAAAAAAGTCAACTGCGTTACAAATTTCTTCTACATCAACTTGTTTTTTAAGTGGAGTAGCCATGTACTGTTTCTTAAAATGTTTTTCTGTTTGTCTTTTATTTTTTATTGTTGGTCCAGGTGCAATTCCATTTACTCTTATATGGGGCGACAAGCTCATAGCACTTGTTTTTGTAAGAGTATAAAGTCCTGTTTTACTTATTGTATAAGAAAAAAAATATGGAGTTAGTTTAAAAACTCTTTGATCAATAATATTAATAATATTGTTATTTTTCCCTTTAATATTTTTTGCAAAGCCTTTGGATAATAAAGCAGGAGTTCTAAGATTTGTTCTTAAATGACGACCCCAACTGGCAGTGCTAAAATTTTCAAGTTTATCGTTTTCAAATAAGGAAGCATTATTTATTAAGCAATCGAAATATTTTAATTTAAATTTAGCAAATTTCAAAATTTTATTTACATCTGTCTCTTTGCTTAAGTCTCCTTTAACAAGATAAACTTTAGTATGTTTTTTTGATAATTCTTTTTTTAATTTTTCTGCATTAGATTTAGATTTATTAAAGTGTATGACAATTTCTACTCCTCGCCCTGCAAGCCTTTTAGCTATAGCTGCTCCTATACGGGTGGCACCTCCGGTGATAATTATTTTATTTGCTTCCACTTTTTCTTTCCTTTTTGTGCTCTAGTTCCAGGCATTCCCATCGTTGATCTTCCCTTAGGATAGAGTCTATTTTTTACATCGTACTGTCTTATTTTTGGATTTAAAGTAATTTCTAGTTCTGTGCTTTCTAGTTTTCTTATTTCATCTCTTATTTTTGCAGCTTCTTCAAATTCTAAATTTGATGCAGAATCTTTCATTTTTTTGTTCAATGCTTTTAAGTGTTTTTTTAGGTTTCCACCTATATTTGAGCCTTCACTAACTTTTACATAATCTTTTTCATAAACACTTTCTAAAATATCACTAATTTCTTTTTTTACTGTTTTTGCATCAATATTATTTTTTTTATTATAATTAAGCTGTATTTGTCTTCTTCTATCAGTTTCTTTGATTGCTTTTTTGATACTCTTGGTTTCTTTGTCAGCATATAGAATAACTTTTCCCTCAACATTTCTTGCGGCTCTTCCAATAGTTTGGATAAGTGAAGTTTCAGATCTTAAGAAACCTTCTTTATCAGCATCTAAAATACCAACCAAAGCACATTCTGGTATATCTAGTCCTTCTCTTAATAAATTTATTCCAACCAAAACATCAAACACTCCCATTCTTAAATCTCTCATGATTTCAATTCTTTCAAGAGTATCAATGTCAGAGTGTAAGTATCTTACCTTTATTCCATTTTCATGAAGATATTCAGTCAAGTCTTCCGCCATTTTTTTTGTTAATGTTGTTACTAATACTCTAAAATTCTTCTCAACAACTTTTTTGCATTCATGCATTAAATCATCAACTTGGTTTTTTGCAGGTCTAATTTCTACATTTGGATCTATAAGACCAGTGGGTCTTATTACTTGATCAATAAATTTTCCTTTCGTCTGTTCTAACTCCCATGGTCCAGGAGTAGCAGAAACAAAAACTGTTTGAGTTCTCATCATATCCCATTCTTCAAATTTTAGAGGTCTATTATCCATACATGATGGAAGTCTAAATCCATATTCTGCAAGAGTGCTTTTTCTTGATCTATCTCCTTTAAACATTCCATTTAGCTGAGGGACTGTTACATGACATTCATCTACAAATACCAAAGTATTATCTGGAAAATATTCAAATAGAGTAGGAGGTGGTTCGCCTGGCTTTCTCCCAGATAAAAATCTTGAGTAATTTTCAATTCCAGCACATGAACCAGTTGCTTCAATCATTTCTAAATCAAATTTTGTTCTCTCTTCTAGTCTTTGAGCTTCAAGCAATTTATTTTCGGCCTTATGTTTTTTTAAAGTTACTTCTAGCTCTTTTTTTATATTTATGATTGCTTGTTCTACTGTTGGTTTGGGAGTTATATAATGACTATTTGCATAAATTTTAATTAAGTTTAATTCTCTAACTTGATCTCCAGTTAATGGATCAAATTCTTCGATTTTTTCTAATTTGTCACCAAACAAACTTAATCGCCAAGCTCTATCTTCAAGATGAGAAGGAAAAATCTCAAGATATTCACCCCTAGCTCTAAAAGTTCCTCTATAAAAATTTTGATCATTTCTTTTATATTGAAGAGCAACTAAAGATTTAATTATTTGTTCTCTGTTATAATCGTAGTTTTTTTGAAGTGTTAAAGTCATCTTGCTATATGCCTCAACTGATCCAAGGCCATAAATGCAAGATACGCTGGCAACGATTAAAACATCATCTCTCTCTAAAAGAGATCTTGTAGCCGAGTGTCTCATTCTATCTATCTGTTCGTTAATTGAAGCTTCTTTTTCGATATAAGTGTCTGATCTAGGAACATAAGCTTCAGGCGTATAATAATCGTAATAAGAAACAAAATATTCAACAGCATTGTCTGGAAAGAAACTCTTCATTTCACCGTAAAGCTGAGCTGCAAGTGTTTTATTTGGAGCTAAAATTAATGCTGGTCTGTTTGTTGCCTCAATCACCTTGGCCATAGTAAAGGTTTTTCCTGATCCCGTTACTCCAAGAAGAACTTGATTAAATTCTCCTTTATTGGCGCTTTGTACCAATTTTTTTATAGCTTCTGGTTGATCTCCAGCAGGTTTAAAATCAGATTTAATTTTGAATTTTTTACCACCTTCAAGTTTTCCACTAATTTTTGGATTTTTACTCTGAATATCTGTAATTAAATCTTGATAAGTATTTTCCATATATTAAACAACGTATTAGAATAATTTTATATTTCAATGAGCATAATATCAGATAGTTTAAAAAGGATTAAACCATCACCCACTATTGCTGTTACTCAAAAAGCTAGAGAATTAAGAGCAGCAGGCAAAGATGTAATAGGGCTAGGTGCAGGTGAGCCAGATTTTGATACACCAAATAATATTAAGAATGCTGCCATAAAAGCTATTAGGATGGGTGATACTAAATATACAGCAGTTGATGGAACTCCAGCTTTAAAAAAAGCAATAATTAAAAAATTTAAAAAAGAAAATAATTTAAAGTATTCAAACGAGGAAATAACTGTAGGAACAGGCGGTAAACAAGTTCTTTACAATGCATTCATGGCAACCCTAAATAGAGGAGATGAAGTAATTATTCCAGCACCTTTCTGGGTTTCCTATCCCGATATGGTTCTATTAGCAGGTGGTAAACCAAAAATTGTTAAATGTAATGAGTCAGATAATTTTAAATTAACACCACAAAAATTAAGGAAAGCAATTTCTAAAAAAACAAAGTGGTTAATATTAAATTCACCATCAAATCCTACAGGTGCAAGTTATACAAAAGCTGAGATAAAAAAATTATCTCAAGTATTAATTAAATATAAAAAAATTCAAATTTTAAGTGATGATATTTATGAGCATATTACATATGACAAGGCTAAGTTTTTCACTATCGCTCAAATATCTAGTTTGAAAAATAGAACTCTTACCATGAACGGTGTAAGTAAATCTTATGCTATGACAGGATGGAGAATAGGTTATGCGGGAGGACCAAAAGATATTATTAAAGCTATTCGTAAAGTTCAGTCTCAATCCACGTCAAACCCTTCTTCTATAAGCCAAGCGGCTGCTGTTGAAGCTTTAAACGGAACTCAGAAATTTATAAAAGTAAGATCTAAGGAATTTAAAAAAAGAAGAGATTTTATTGTTAAGAGCTTAAATGAAATTAAAGGAATTAATTGTTTAACGCCTAATGGAGCATTTTATGTATTTCCAAGTTGCAAAGGTCTTTTGAATAGAAAAACTAAATTAAAAAAAGATACTGATTTTGTTCAAAAATTACTTGAAAAAGCAAATGTAGCAGTTGTGCAAGGCTCAGCTTTCGGATTAGAAGGTTATTTTAGAATTTCATATGCAACCTCAATGAAAAATTTAAAAAAAGCCATGGAAAGAATTAAATCTTTCTGTGAAAGCTTAAGTTAATTAATGAAAACAGCCTTATTATTTGGCTCATCCGGATTAATTGGCGGACAACTACTCAATAACTTAATTCAAAATAATGATTATAATAAAATTAGGATATTTGTTCGTTCAGAGCCAGAGATCAAAGATTCAAAAATAGAAATAATTAAAACAGACTTTAATAATTTAAAAAATCATGTTGAGGATATTAAAGGTGATGATTGTTTTTTTTGTATTGGAACAACAAAGCAAAATTCACCTGATAAAAACGAGTATAAAAGAATTGAGAGAGATATACCCGTTGAAATTGCCGAGATTGCAAAAGCAAATTCAGTTAATTCTTTTGTCTATGTTTCATCTGGTTTTGCAGATTCAAAAAATTCAGGGGCCTATTTGAGATACAAAGGCGAAGTTGAAGAGGAGCTAAAGAAATTAAATTTTACAAAACTTGGTATAATGAGACCCTCATTTTTATTGGGCAATAGAAAAGAAAAAAGATTTGGTGAGAAAATAGGTATATTTTTGTTTAAATTACTTTCACCTTTATTTCTAGGACCATTAAAAAAAATGAAACCAATTCACTCTGAGAAAGTTGCAAAAGTAATGATTAAAATTTCTAATGGTGACTTTAAACAGCATGTATTTGAGTCTAACGAAATAGCCGAAATTAGTAACTATTAATTTTTTAAACTTTAAAATATTCTTTTATGTCTTTTTGAAACAATAAGTATATAGAAGAAATCTGTAACAAAGTATTTAAACTTAAAATGGATCTTACAGTTAAGGCATTAAATCCTATTTCTGGTATAGGTCCATAAGGAGCAGCAAAACTGACATCTATTGCCCCAATTAAATCAAATAGACCAACTGCATTCCATGACAGTAACAGGCCCCATAAAATAGCACTTGGTTTTTTTATAATGTGGTAAACTAAAAATAAAGCAGTTATCCCGATAATAAAGTCACCAACAAAAGGAACTATCCATTCAGATGGTGCAGAACGTTCGTTTTCAGTAAAAATCCAAAATAAAAACAAGCCTGATCCAACTGCTCTGAATGACATCCATCCAGTTACAAAAATAATCCAATTTAATTTCATTTTTCCTAGTGTGATAAAAATTTTTCAGCTTCAAGAGCAGCCATACAACCCATTCCTGCAGCAGTTACAGCTTGTCTAAATATTTTATCTTTAACATCTCCTGCAGCAAAAACACCTGGTATATTTGTCTCTGTTGAATCTGGTTTTGTTGTTAAATAGCCCTCTTTATCCATATCTAATTGATCTTTAAATAGTTGAGTTGCTGGATCATGTCCAATTGCAATAAATAATCCATCAATTTTTAATTCTTCAATTTTATTCGTTTTTACATTTTTAATTTTTAATCCCTTAACGTTTTTAGGATCATTATCTCCAATAACTTCTTCAACAACGCTATCCCAAATAATTTCAATTTTTTTGTTAGCCATTAATTTGCTCTGGAGCATTTTTTCAGCTCTTAAGGAATCTCTTCTATGAATTAATTGAACTTTTGATGCAAATTTTGTAAGAAACATTGCTTCTTCAACCGCAGCATTTCCACCGCCAACAACTGCAACCGTTTTATCTTTAAAGAAAAACCCATCACATGTTGCACAAGCTGATACACCAAATCCTCTAAATTTTTGTTCAGACTCAATATTTAACCATCTTGCTTGAGCCCCAGTTGAAATTATAATTGAATCTGCAGTATATTTTTGACCGCCATCTCCAATAGCCTCAAATGGTTTAGATTTTAAATTTACAGACGAAATATGATCTTCAATCATTTCTGTACCTACAGCTTTAGCTTGGTCTCGCATTTGTTCCATTAGCCATGGTCCTTGAATTACTTCAGCAAAACCAGGGTAATTTTCTACATCAGTCGTTGTAGTTAATTGTCCACCTGGCTCCATACCAGAAACCATAATAGGTTTTAGCATCGCTCTTGCTGCATAAACAGCGGCCGTATATCCAGCTGGCCCGGATCCAATTATTAACACTTTTGTATGTTTAGTTGGATTTTGTGTCATACGATGTCTATATAGTAATTAATGAGTAAATTAAAAGGTTTATTATTAACTGAAGGTTTGCATGGAATGATAAGCCAAGTTGAGGGCTTAGCTAAGGCACTTGATTTGGATTATTTTCACGAGAAAATTGAATTGAACAGTCCTTGGAATTTAGTTCCACCTTCATTTACTCCATCAAAAAAATTTATATTTAAAAATAAAATAAGCAAAGACTATGATGTTATAATTTCCTGTGGAAGAAAAAGTGTTATCCCATCGATTGTACTTAAAAAAAATTGTAATAAAAAAGTTGTAAATATTCATATTCAAAATCCAAAAGTATCACTACAAAATTTTGATTTTGTGGTGGTTCCAGATCACGATAGTATAGATGGGGCAAATGTTTTAATTTCAAAGGGCGCAATACATTATCTTACAATAGATGAAATCAATAATGCGAAAAATTATCTAGTAAACAAAATTGAAAAAGGAAAAGATGTTATAACTTTGATTTTAGGAGGACCTACAAAATACTATAGATATAGCAAAGAACATATTATTCAAATTTTTTCAAAAATTAGTAAACAAATTCTTGAAAAGAATTTACAATTAATCTTAATTCCATCAAATCGTACACCTGAAAATATTATTCATTTAGCAAAAAAATATTTTAATAAAAATAGCTTAATAGTAGATACTGTCGATAAACAGGCTTATTTATCAAGTTTATCATTGGCCAAGTATATAATTGTCACTTGTGATTCAAGTTCTATGATTTCAGAGGCAGCTCTTACAGAAAAACCTATTTATGTTGCAATGATTCCAGCAACCAGAAGTGACAAAAGATTTCAAAAATTTAGAAATCTACTAGAAAGCATGAATATAATTAGAAAATTAGAAGATGAAATTAATACTTGGAGCTATGAAAAATTAGATGAAACAAATAGAATAGCTAGACTAATAAAAGAGAAATTATCATAATGTCGTTTTTAAATTCAATTATTAATAATTCAAAAAAATTTAAGGATCCATTTGATCATTGGGAATTAAATAAGCCTTTAACTGAAGAGCAAATCAACGAAATTATCAATGCAGATATTGCCAATCCAGTGGAACATAATTTAAAATATGATGGTACCCGAGCAATTGACGGAGGAACTCCAGAATATCGAACAGGAATCGCAGATGGAGGTAAAGCTTTAAAATATAGATGTTTTGTGACAAAAGAAAATTCAAATAAGTTTCCACATTTAACAAAATTTATAAATGAACTTCAGAGCAAAGAGACAACCAATAAAGTCTCTGAATTAACAGGAAAAGATTTATCTAATTCTTATGTAAGAGTAGAAGTTATTTGTGATAGGCGAGGTTTTTGGCTTAAGCCACATTGTGATATTAAAGAAAAAATAATGTCGTGCTTACTATTTGTAAATAAGCATAATGAAAGTGAGGATTTAGGTACAGATTTTTATGATAGCAATCTAAAAAAAGTAAAAACACTTCCTTATAGAGATAATTATGGATATTTTTTTTCAAGCGGTCCAAATACTTGGCATGGAATGGAAAAAAAAGAAATTGTTAAAGAAAGACGTTGCCTTCAAGTAAATTATGTTACATTTAAAACTGATTGGAAAGTAGAAGATTAAATTTCTTGTAAAGATTTGACTTCTATTTTTTTTGTTTTTAAAGATTTAATAGCCTCTAAAAAAGCGTAAGCAGTTGACATATTTGTACAATAAGGAACTTTATTTATTAAAGTTGACCTTCTTAAAGATGTAGAATCTTGAATACGGTATGCACGTTTTCCACCTCCAGTATTAATTACTAATGCAATTTTTTTTGAATTTAATACGTCAATTATATGCGGAGAACCTCCGCTAACCTTATTTATTTTTTTACACTTAATACCATTTTTGATAATTCTATTTGCAGTTCCTTCCGTACCACATAATGTAAAACCTAATTTTACTAATTGTTTTGCCAAGTCCACTCCTTCATTTTTATGTCTATCTTTTAAAGAAATAAATGCCAGTCCTTTAGTTGGTAGAGAATTTTGTGAAGCCATTTGACTTTTGGCATATGCTAAACCAAAATCTTTATCTATTCCCATTACTTCTCCCGTTGATTTCATTTCTGGACCCAACAAAACGTCAACGTTTGGAAATTTATTGAATGGGAAAACAGCTTCTTTAACAGCAAAAATATTTTTATTTTTATCTTTTAAATTAAATTTTTTTAATTTTTCTCCTGCCATTATTCTTGAAGCAATTTTGGCTAAAGGAATTCCTTTAGCTTTAGAAACAAAAGGCACAGTTCTACTGGCTCTTGGATTAACTTCAATAATATAAATTTCATCATTTTTTATTGCAAACTGGACGTTCATAAAACCTTTGACTTTTAATGCTAATGCTAATTTTTTAGTTTGTTTATTAATTTCATCTATTAATTCTTTTTTGATAGCTACTGGAGGCATACAACATGCGGAATCACCAGAATGAATTCCAGCTTCTTCGATATGTTGCATAACTCCAGCAACAAAAACATCTTTACCATCAGATATCGCATCAACATCTACTTCCATTGCGTTATTAATAAACCTGTCAATCAAAATTGGATTATTTTCTGCAGCTTTAAATGCTTCTTGAACAAAATCCTTTAGTTGGTTTTTTTCATGAACTATTTCCATGGCTCTACCTCCCAATACATAAGAAGGCCTCACAACAAGTGGTAAGCCAATTTCAGATGCTATTTTTATAGCCTCATCATATGTTTTTGCAATTCCACTATCTGCTTGTTTTAATTTTAATTTAATTAAAAGTTTTCTAAATCTGTCTCTGTCCTCAGCCAAATCAATCGATGAATATTGAGTACCTATAATTGGCAAAGAGTTATCATGAAGAAATTTTGCTAATTTAATAGGAGTTTGACCACCAAATTGAGCAATTATACCTATTAAATTTCCTTTTGATTTTTCTTTTAAAATTATGTTGTGAACGTATTCTTCAATCAAAGGTTCAAAATATAATCTATCACTTGTATCGTAATCAGTTGAAACAGTTTCTGGATTACAGTTAATCATTATTGTTTCAAATCCAGCCTCTTTCAAAGAATAGCTTGCTTGACAACAACAGTAATCAAACTCAATTCCTTGGCCTATTCTATTTGGTCCACCACCTAGAATAATAATTTTATTTTTTTTAGAAGGATCTGCCTCACATTCTGTATTTAATGAAAAATTTCTTTGATATGTTGAGTACATATAAGGAGTGAAAGATTTAAATTCAGCAGCACATGTGTCTACTTTTTTAAACACAGGTAAAACTTTTAAGGCAATTCTTTTTCTTCTGACAATTTTCTCTTTTAAATTAGTTAGTTGAGACAATTTCTTATCAGAGAATCCTATTGATTTAATTCTGTTAAATTCATTAAAATTCTTAGGTAGGCCTTTTTTAGAAATTTTATTTTCTTCATCTACAATCTCTTTAATTTGTTCTAAGAACCAAGGGTCTACTTTTGATAATTTGTATATTTTTTTTAAATTAATTTTTTTACGTATTGCTTCTGCGATTAATAAAATTTTATTTGGGATATTGATCTTAAGCTTTTTTTCAATATCACTTTTATTTAAATCGAAAATTCTATCTAAACCTGAAAAACCAATTTCTAAAGATATTAATGCTTTTTGAAGAGATTCCTTAAAGTTTCTTCCAATTGCCATTGCCTCACCAACTGATTTCATTGAAGTTCCTAATATTGCAGGTGAACTAGAGAATTTTTCAAAAGTAAATCTAGGAATTTTTGTAACCACATAATCTATAGTTGGTTCAAAAGATGCGGGAGTAACTTTAGTAATCTCATTTTTTAATTCATCAAGGGTGTAACCAATGGCTAGTTTTGCTGCCACTTTTGCTATTGGAAATCCTGTTGCTTTTGATGCAAGTGCAGAAGATCTAGAAACTCTAGGATTCATTTCTATAACTACCATTCGACCATTTTTTGGATTAATGGCAAACTGAACATTCGAACCTCCAGTTTCTACTCCAATTTTTCTTAAGCATGCAATTGAGGCGTTTCTCATAACTTGATACTCTTTGTCTGTAAGAGTTAAAGCAGGCGCTATTGTAATAGAATCTCCTGTATGAATTCCCATTGGGTCTAAATTTTCAATAGAGCATATAATGATGCAGTTATCTTTTCTGTCTCTAACAACTTCCATTTCAAATTCTTTCCAACCTTCTAAGCACTCTTCTACTAGAACTTGATTTACAGGTGATGCATCAAGACCTTCTTTAACACGTTTCAAAAAATCTTTTTTAGTTTTGGCTATACCGCTTCCAAGTCCACCAAGAGTAAATGCGGGTCTTATTATTGCTGGTAATCCAACTTTACTTAAAGATTTCTTAATTTGTTTAATATTGTTAACGATTTCTGATTTTGGAAGATTTAACCCAATATCACTCATATTTTTTCTAAATTTTTTTCTATCCTCTGCATTAGAAATAGCTTTTGAATTTGCTCCAATTAGTTCAATTTTATATTTTTTGAGTAATCCAATTTTTTCTGCATTGATTGCTAAATTAAGTGCAGTTTGTCCCCCCATTGTTGGTAAAATCGCATCGGGCTTTTCTTTTATTAAAATTTTTTCTAAAATATCTATTGTTATTGGCTCAACGTAAGTTTTATCTGCAACTCCAGGGTCGGTCATAATTGTTGCAGGATTTGAGTTTATTAATATTACTTTATAACCTTCATCTTTTAACGCTTTGCATGCTTGCGTGCCAGAATAATCAAATTCACAGGCTTGACCAATAATTATAGGACCAGCTCCTACTACTAAAATTTTTTTAATATCTTTTCTTTTTGGCATTTTTTTTTACTTCGTTAATAAATTGATTAAATAAATAATGACTATCTTGAGGGCCAGGATTTGACTCTGGGTGATATTGAACAGAAAAAACAGGTTTATTTTTTAATTTTATTCCTTCAACAGAATTATCAAATAAAGATTTATGAGTCATTTCAACATTTTTTGGTAAGCTTTCTTTAACTACTTCAAATCCATGATTTTGACTTGTTATCTCAACTTTACTATTAATTAAATTTTTAACTGGGTGATTTGCACCTCTATGACCCAATTTCATTTTTTTTGTTTTTGCTTTAAGTGCTAAAGCTAACAATTGATGTCCAAGACATATTCCAAATATTGGAATATTTGTTTTAATTAATTTTTGAATTATATCTATTGCATATTTTCCTGTTGCAGCAGGATCCCCAGGGCCATTAGATAAAAAAATACCATCAGGTTTTAATTTAATAATATCTTCAGCTTCATTGCTACAAGGTACTACAATTACTTCACAATTAAAATTAGAAAAATACCTTAAAATATTTTTTTTAATTCCATAGTCGATTGCTATAATTTTGTATTTCTTCTTTTTGTTTTTTTCAAAACCTTTCTCTTTTTTCCATGTTTTGAAACCTTTCCACAAATATTTTTTTTTAGTTGTAACTATTTTTGCTAAATCAAGGCCATTTAATCCTGGCCATTTAATAGAGCTATTGGTTAATTTTTTTAGATTAAAAATACCTTTGTTGTTATTAGAGATAGTGCCCTTAGGCGCTCCTTTGTCTCTTATAAAATTGGTTAAGCTTCTAGTATCTAGCCCAGTTATTCCTACTATCTTATTTTTTTTTAACCAACTATCCAGTTTTTTTAAAGATCTGTAGTTTGACGGATTGGTAATTTCTGTATTAAAAATAACCCCTTTAGTCCAAATCTTGTCTGACTCATGATCTTCTTTGTTGGTACCAACGTTTCCAATGTGCGGAAAAGTAAAATTAATAATTTGTCCAGCATAAGATGGATCAGATATAATTTCTTGATAACCTGTTAAAGAAGTATTGAAGCAAACTTCTCCTGTGGCTGTTCCTTGATATCCAATACCAATACCTTTAAATATTGTTTTATTTTCAAGAACTAAAACGCCTGATGATAAATGTGAGAATTTTTTTGAGTTTACTTTTTGCTTTTTGTTCAATTACAACTCATGAGTTAAAGGTTAATACAATAAAACGTATTTTTTCGCAACAGATCTAATATATTTTTTTTAAAATACAATTTGTTCTTTTGAACAATTTTTTCTATACAGTGGATAAAACTAATGGACCTCAAAAATAAAATTAATTTGGATTATAATGAAGCTTTAAAGGCCAAAGATAAATCAAAAATATCAACTTATAGGTTAATTTTATCAGCCATAAAGGATCTTGATATTGCTAATAGATCTGGTCCAAACAAAAAAGATACTGATGATGATGATATTAAAAAACTTCTAAAAAAAATGATTAAACAAAGAGCCGAATCAATTGATGTTTATAAAAAAAATAATAGAGACGATTTACTAAAAATTGAGGAAAATGAACATAAAATATTATCCGACTATTTGCCCAAACAATTAAGTGAGGAAGAAACAAAGAAGATATGTTCTGAAGTTGCACAAAAACTTGGAGCTAGTTCAATAAAAGATATGGGAAAAGTAATGGGTGAGTTAAAAAAAAATTATTCAGACACTTTGGATTTTTCTAAAGCAGGATCAATTCTAAAGGAAATATTAGGAAAGTAATTTTAGTTTATGAAATATCCAAAGGAGTATTTAGATGAAATCAAAACTAGATTAAAAGTTTCAACTGTTGTTTCTAAATCAGTTAATTTAAAAAAAAGAGGAAAAGAATTTGTAGGACTTTCTCCATTTAAAACTGAAAAAACTCCATCGTTTACTGTTAATGATGAAAAAGGTTTTTATCATTGTTTCAGTACAGCAGAGCATGGAAATATTTTTGATTTTATTATGAAAACTCAAAATTTAAAATTTGGAGAAGCTGTAAAATATTTAGCAAATTTAGCAGGAATGCAACCATACACATTCTCTAAAAAAGATGAGGAAAGGGAAAAACAGTGGAATGAATATTCTGAGATATTTAAAACTTATGTAGAATTTTATCATAATGAACTTTTAAAGAACCAGGATTTTAATGTTGCAAGAGAATATTTAAAAAAAAGAAAATTATCCAAAGAAGATGTGATTAATTTTAAAATTGGCTTTGTTCCCTTCGGTTCAAATTTTTATGAAAAAATTAAATCAAAATTTAGTGAAAAAAATATAATAGATACAGGCTTATTTTATTTTGATGATAAAAAAAAAATATATGTAGAAAGATTTAGAGATAGAATTATTTTTCCAATTAATAGTATTACTGGACAGCCAATAGCTTTAGGTGGCAGAACAATTAAAGAAAATAATTATTTAGCTAAATATATTAATTCACCTGAAACTCCTTTTTTTAAAAAAGGATCAAATTTATATAATTTAGATTATGCAAGAAAATTATCGAATAAAATTGAACATGTTTATTTAGTTGAAGGATATATGGATGTGGTTGGTTTAAGAAGCAAAGGAATAGAAAATGTTGTTGCCAATCTTGGAACTTCACTTACAGATAGACAAGTATCAATACTTAATCAATTTTATGATGATTTAGTAATTTGTTTTGATGGAGATGAAAGTGGTTATAAAGCAGCATTAAGAGCTGCAGAAAATTTAATAAAAGAATTAAAGCCCGAAAAACAAATTTCATTTTTATTTTTACCAAATAAAGAAGATCCAGATAGTTTTGTAAATAAAAATGGTAAAGATTTTTTTATAGAATTTACAAAAGATAAAAAAATTTCTATTCATAATTTTATATTTAATCACTATAAAAATGAGACTAAAAATGACCCTTCATCTTTGGCAATATTTGAAAAAAAAATAAGATCAATTGCTTATTCTATAAAGGATGAATTTATTAAAAAATATGTTTTGGAGTTTTTTTTAGATAAGATTAATTTACTTACACCTAATTCAAATCAAAATAAGAATAAAACTTTTCATAAAAAGGCTAAATCACTAAAATCTACACAAAAACATTTTAATGAAACAAAAAATTTAAGCTCGATTGAAATTAAGGAATTTTCATTTTTATACTTAATTATTAATAATTTAACATTAATAAAAAATAATCTAAATTTGTTAGAAAATGTAAAATTGTTTTCAAATGAAAATAAAATTATTTATGCCAGCTTATTAAAAATACTAGAAAATGAAGAAGAGCCATCAAAAAATAATTTGTCTCTAGATCCTCAAATTTTAAATAAAATTTCAAAATTTGCATCAATTAAACATATTTTAAACAAACTAGAAAAAGATGAATTAAGAGTTATAGAATTATTAGAGGAAATTATAAGAGATATTAAGAATTATGAGCTAGAAATCAGAATTGAGGAACTAGAATCAAAGTTTTCTAAAGATTTAAACGAAAATACATTTAACGAAATTAAAGAATTAAAAAAATTACAAAAAATCAATTAAATCAATCAATTTAAATATGGATTTTTTCAAATTTGTCATTATATAAGACTTCCAAACTTTATTGCTGTGGAACGAATTATTACAAAATCATTTGCTAGATTAATGGGCCGTGGGGTTCATAGAGGTTTTATTACTTACGAAGAGTTGAACAAATCTTTAGGCAAAAGAAACCTATCAAATGAAAATTTATCCCAAGCGTTTCTGCACATCTTAGATGGTAAAATTTCTTTAGTTGAAAAAAAATCTGATTATAAAACTTTAAGAAAAAAAGAATCTTCATCTAAGGAAGAAGGCAAAACTATAGAAAAAAGTGATGATCCCATAAGAATGTACCTAAGAGAAATGGGAGGAGTAGAACTTTTATCAAGAGAAGGCGAAATTGCTATTGCAAAAAGAATAGAGGCTGGGAAAGATGTGATGCTTAATGCATTGTCTCAAAGTCCAATTACCGCTCAACAACTTTTTGAATGGGATAAAAAACTTAATAGTGATGAAATTTTAGTTAGAGAAATAATTGATATTGACACAAATTATACTGAAGACGAAGATACTGGAACAAGCAGTAAGCAAAAAAAACCTGATACTGATCAAGCTGATGAAAATTCTAGAGAAAATCAAGATAATTCCGATGATGAGTTTAACCCAACTCTTGCAGCAATGGAAAGCGAGATAAAACCAAAAATTTTAAAGACAGTAAACACTCTTACAAAAGAATACACCAAGCTTATTAAGTACCAGGAGGAAAAATTGAAATGTGTGTTGAGTTCACAATTATTTTCTACTTCTAAAGAAAAAAATTATCAAAAAATAGTCGAAAATATTCTTAAAAATATTAAATCATTACAACTATCTCCATCTGTTTTAGAAGAATTAGTGCAAAAACACTATGTAGAAAATAGAAAAATAATTTCTCTTGAGGGAAATTTGTTAAGATTGGCTTTAAATAATAAAATATCTAGAGAAGAATTTATTAAGTTTTATGTTGGTAATGAAATAAATCCAAATTTAAAAGTATTTTTAGGAACCAATGAAATTTGGAAAAAATTTTTACAAAAAAATAAAGATGAATTTAAGAATACTAGAGAAAGATTAGTAGAAATAAGTAAAAAACTTGGAATCTCTGTTACTGATTACAAAAAGTTGGTCAGTAGAATCCAAAAAGGTGAAAAAGAATCTAGAATAGCCAAAAAAGAAATGGTTGAAGCCAACCTTAGATTGGTAATTTCAATCGCCAAAAAATACACAAATAGAGGTTTGCAGTTTTTAGATTTAATTCAAGAAGGAAATATTGGGTTAATGAAAGCAGTTGATAAATTTGAGTATAGAAGAGGATACAAATTTTCTACTTATGCGACCTGGTGGATAAGACAGGCAATCACTAGATCAATTGCAGACCAGGCCAGAACTATAAGAATACCAGTTCATATGATTGAAACAATTAATAAAATTGTTAGAACACAAAGATTAATTTTAAGTGAATTTGGCAGAGAAGCAACACCAGAGGAATTATCAAAAAAACTTAGAATGCCTCTAGACAAAGTGAGAAAAGTTTTAAAAATTTCAAAAGAACCCGTCTCTTTAGAAAAACCTGTTGGAGATGAAGAAGACAGTAGTCTTGGAGATTTTATAGAAGATACAAAAGCATTAGCGCCATTAGAACAAGCTATTAAATCTAATTTGAGCGAAGCAACAACTAAAATTTTATCTACTTTAACTCCTAGAGAAGAGAGAGTTTTAAGAATGAGATTTGGGGTAGGAATGAATACTGATCATACTTTAGAAGAAGTTGGATTGCAGTTTTCTGTAACTAGAGAAAGAATTCGACAAATTGAAGCCAAAGCACTTAGAAAATTAAAGCATCCTAGTAGATCAAAACAATTAAAAAGTTTCTTAGAAAGCTAAACATTTGGGCCGTTAGCTCAATAGTAGAGTACTGCATTGACATTGCAGGGGTAGTTGGAGCGTAACCAACACGGCCCACCAATTATGATTTATCTTTAATTGATAACCAAATAAAAATGATATAATTAAGTAATTAATTTTTGGGCCTGTAGCTCAGTTGGTTAGAGCAGTACACTCATAATGTATTGGTCCCAGGTTCGAGTCCTGGCGGGCCCACCAATAAATTTTATTCTTTTTCTACAAACTCTTGTAAATTTTTAAATAAGACATTAATGTCACCATCATTACTTTGAATAATAGAGTAAAATTCTTGTTTTTGAACTTTAGCTAAACTAACACCTTCAATTATAAGGTCTATAATTAGAGGGTTATCAGGGTCTTTTGTTACAACTCTCCAATTAATTTTTACCTCAGGTTTATCATCTGTAGCTATAAGAACGCTTGAGACCATTGTATATTTATCATTTAGTTTTTCTTGCGAATTTACAATAATTTTTGGATCTGAATACTGGGCCAATCTACTTGCAAATGTTTTTAAAAAATATTTAGTAAAAATTTCTAAATATTCTTCTTTTTTCTGATCTGAAATATTTTTTCTATATTTGCCAAGTGAGTAAAATCCAATTCCTTTAATATCGACAGTTTTTAATGCAATTATTTTTAGTTTGCTAATTTTTAAATCTTTGCTTAAATTTTGGTCTAAAGCCTTGGCTGCCTTATCGACTGTTTGTTGAACAAAATCCTTAGGTTCAATAGAAAATGAATTAGATAAAAAAAATAAACTTAAAATTGTAACTGATAATAACTTTAAGGCTTTTTTAACAAGCATTAAATTTAAATTTAT
This sequence comes from uncultured Pelagibacteraceae bacterium, assembly GCA_902519625.1. Classification (GTDB taxonomy): domain Bacteria; phylum Pseudomonadota; class Alphaproteobacteria; order Pelagibacterales; family Pelagibacteraceae; genus Pelagibacter. Next base: position 21,797 of record CABYKS010000004.1, read on the forward strand.
TCGATTTCTTCCCAGTCACTATCGTCTTGAGTTTGCGTAGCACCGGTTGCATTAAGTATTCTTTTACGTCTATCTTGTAGATATAAACTTTTTACTGAAGCATAGAAGTCTATAGAATTTTCTTCAAGATTATTTATGTCATCAAAGTTTTTAGCTCTGAAATCTACGCCGCCAGCTCCTTTAGAGGCATAATAATCAAAATTAGAAAAGTACCGAGTATCATTTCTAACTGTAACATTATACCAGGCATCTCCACCCATATAATTTCCTAAAGATCCGATAGCGTCTCTTGCTGTAGATGGTCCAAGCACAGGAAGTACCACGTAGCACCCTTCGCCGAATCCCCATTTGCCTAATGTCTGTCCATAATCTTCTTTTTCATAACTATTTAGTCCAATGGAAGATGCTGGATCAAATAATCCCACAATTCCAATAGTAGTATTTACTACAAACCTTAAAGTATTTTTTCCTGCAATAGCCAAATTTCCTTGAAGTAGATTATTTGGAATTGTTATAAGAGTTGATAAGTTTCCAACAAAATTACTAGTACCTGTTCTTATAGGAGAGGGTAAATGCCTATAGCCTTTTGCTAAAGGTTCAAAAATTAATCCATCTAAAGCCTGGTTAAATGCAAAGATTCCCCTATTTACTGACTCAAAACAATCTTTAACTTCTCCATTTGTATTTTTAGATAATTCATTTTGACCATCGCTACCAGCCATAGACGACGTTGCTATAAATAATGACAAAATTAAAACCTTAAAAATTCTGCTCATAATTCAATTTTTATATGTATATCTTTATTAAAAGTAAATCTATATTTTGTGTTATAATTCTTTAAAATGCGCATAAAAACTTCACTAAATTACTCACCAAATTTTTCAACCTCAGCAAGAAATAAAAAAAAGATCAAATACATAGTTTATCATTACACTGGAATGCGTAGCGAAAATAAGGCTATAAAAAGACTAACTGATCTTAATTCAAATGTAAGCTGTCATTATTTAATAAAAAGAAATGGTCAAATTATATTAATGGTACCAGAATTATATGAAGCATGGCACGCAGGAAAATCTAATTGGAAAAAAGATATTTCATTAAACAAAAAATCTTTAGGAATTGAAATTTCAAATAAAGGACATGAATTTGGATATGAAAATTTTTCAAAAGACCAAATAAACTCATTAATTAAGTTATCGAAATATTTAATAAAAAAATACAAGATAAAATCTTCGAATATATTAGGGCATTCAGACATTGCTTTTGGAAGAAAAAAAGACCCAGGTGAAAAATTTCCCTGGAGTTATTTAGCCAGCAAAAATATTGGAATATGGCACCAAATTAAAGAACCAAAACTAAAAAGATTTAGAAGTAAAAAAGTTTCAAATATTGAAATAATCACATTTTTTAAATATCTGAGTAAAATTGGATATTTAACTAAATACTTAAAAAATAATAAAAAAACTAAACTCATTAAAAGTTTCCAAAGAAGATTTAGGCAAAAGCTAATAAATGGGAAAATAGACAAAGAATGCATGATTATAGCTGAAAAAATTAGCAAATTATCTAGTTAATTATTTTTTCTTGAAAAAATCCAAATAATGAATATTTTGAATATGCCAGATAAATGACTTATCGCTTTAATTAATTTTGAAGAGGAAAGTCCGGGCTCTACAAAGACACAGTGCCAGTTAATGGCTGGCGGGGGTAACCCCAGGGACAGTGCCACAGAAAATAAACCGCCTCATCAAGGCAAGGGTGAAAAGGTGTGGTAAGAGCACACCGGCTGTTTGGTAACAAGCAGCGCATGGAAAACCCCACTGAGAGCAAAACTGAGTAGAGATGACATTGTTAGAAATAACTAAAAGCAGTCTTTGGCTAGTCATCAGGGTTAGTTGCTTGAGCCTTAAAGTGATTTAAGGCCTAGAGAAATGGTAAGTTTAAATGACAGAACCCGGCTTATAGTTTATCTGGCACTTCTTATATAATAAAAAAAATTTCAATAAAACGTTTCATTTTTGTTCTTACAAGTAAGATTTAAGGGTCAAAATATTAGGTATTGACGTCTAACTGTAAAACCCATAATATCCCATATAAACCCAAATAAGGGTTATATATGAACTATGTTTTTATCAATTTACGAAAACAAACTGGACAAAAAGGGAAGGGTTTCTGTGCCGGCTTCTTTTAGATCTTACTTATCTAATTTAGGTTACAATGGAGTAATTTGTTATCCTTCTTTTAATAATCAATGTATAGAGGCATGGCCACAAGACAGAATTGAAAAAATTTCAAATGCAATTGACTCATTAAATCCTTTTGAGGAAAAAAAAGATTATTTTGCAACATCAATATTGTCAGAAAGTATAAATCTACAATTTGATAGCGAAGGTAGAATTTTATTAACGTCAAAATTATTAAAACATGCAAAAATTAAAAATAGTATGTTATTTGTTGGTCAAGGTAAAACTTTCCAAATATGGGAACCATCAACATTTGAAAAATTTAGGGTAACTGCGAAAAGAAAATCAAACATTCATAGAGCTAGCCTTAAATGGGAGCGACAATTTAATAACTAAAAGGGAGATATATGACTATAAATTTTAAACAACCAGATATTAGAGAGTTGAAACCAAGAATACTAGTTCTTGGAGTTGGAGGAGCAGGCGGAAATGCAATAAATGAAATGATCGATGCAGGAATGCAAGGAGTTGAGTTTATTGCTGTTAATACAGATGCTCAAGATTTAAAACTTAGTAAAGCTCATACTAAAATACAAATAGGATTAAATTTAACAAAAGGGTTAGGAGCTGGTGCAAAAATTGATATAGGACAAGCAGCTGCTGACGAGTCATTAAATGAAATTGTAAATTGTTTACAGGGTTCAAATATGGTTTTTATTGCTGCAGGTATGGGTGGTGGAACTGGCACAGGATCCGCACATGTTATTGCAAGAGCAGCTAAAGAATTGAATATTTTAACAGTAGGAGTTGTAACACTTCCTTTTCTCTATGAAGGACCTTCTAGAATGAGAAGAGCACAACATGGTTTAGAAGAACTTAGAAAACATGTTGATACTATCATTGTTATACCAAATCAAAATTTATTTAAAATCGCAAGTGAGCAGACAACATTTGAAGAATCTTTTGAATTATCAAATAATGTTTTATTGCACGGAGTTCAAAGTATTACAGATTTAATGGTCAGACCAGGTTTAATCAATTTGGATTTTGCAGATGTTGAAACTGTTATGAGTTCAATGGGCAAAGCAATGATGGGAACAGGAGAAGCTGAGGGAGAAGGTAGAGCTTCAAAAGCTGCAGAAATGGCAATCAGCAATCCATTAATTGATGACTATACACTTAAAGGAGCAAAAGGTTTGTTGGTTAATATAACTGGCGGCAAAGATTTAAAGCTGTTTGAGGTAGATGAGGCCGTAAATAAAGTAAGAGCAGAAGTAGATACAGAGGCCGAATTAATAATTGGCGCAATAACAGATCCCTCACTTGATGGAAAGATGAGAGTATCAATTGTTGCAACCGCTCTTGATGGTCAACAACCAGAGTCAAAATCAGTAATTAATATGGTTCATAGAATACAGAATAGAAATCCAGGTTATTCTGAATTTCAAAACCCTGATTCTCATCAGTCATTTAATTTTTCATCTAGTGTAGCAGCGCCAATATCAGAGGGTGCTACTGCATTAAAATTAGAAAATGAAATTCAGGAAGAAACAGTAAATGAGACTGAGCAAATTGAGCAAAACAATAACGAGGTTCTCGCTAATAATTTAGTAACAGAAGAACCAATCATTGAAGAAAACCAAAACGTTGAAGAGTCAGAAGTTTCTAATGGTTTAGAAAATTTTGAAATTGAAGAAGAAACGCCTGAGCTTTTTAGTTCAGAAAGCGAAAATAGTTTATCAGACGAAACATCAGAATCCAAAGAAACTGATAATTTGGATGAAGATGATTTAGAGATACCGGCATTTTTAAGAAGACAAAAGAACTAATGGTCTTCAAAAAAATAAATGAATGCCACCATAAAACTTGAAAATGTAAAACATTTTCCAGTTTTGCTAAGCGAAGTAATTAGCATAATTTCCCCTCTATATGGTGGCACATTTATTGACTGCACGTTTGGCCAAGGCGGATATTCAAAAAAAATACTAGAAAATAATAATAATAAAGTTTACGCATTAGATAGGGACTCTACTTCAATAAAAATAATAAATACATTTAAAAAAAAATATTCAAATAGATTTGAATTTGAAAATAGAAAATTTAGTGAAATTTCAAATTTAGAAAAAAACATAAAAGATCTAAAAGGTATAATTTTTGATTTAGGTTACTCAACAACTCAAATTAAAGATCCAGAAAAAGGTTTATCTTTTAATAATAAAGGTAAATTGAATATGAAAATGGGTTTAAATAATTTTTCAGCAGACGATATAATAAATAAATTAGGTCAAAAAGAACTTACAAAAATATTTAAAATACTTGGAGAAGAAAATAGTAGCTCAATAATATCCAAAAAAATTATATCATTTAGGAAAAATAAAAATATTCAAACAGAAAATCTGGTTGATATTATTAACTCAGTTAAAAAAAAAAGATTTTCAAAAATTCATAATGCGACAAAAGTTTTTCAAGCACTTAGAATTATTGTGAATAATGAAATTAGTGAATTGATTAATGGATTAATAAATAGTTTTAAAATTTTGCCTGTTGGAGGCATGCTTGTAATTGTAACATTTCATTCTATTGAAGATAAAATTGTAAAATTTTTTTTGAAAAATTATTCAGAGAACAAAAATGTTTCAAGATACTTGCCTTCAAAAATTGAAAAAAAAAATTTATTTAAGTTAATAAATAAAAAACCAATAATTCCAAGCACAAATGAGATTAAGCTTAACCCAGCATCAAGATCTGCTAAACTTAGGTATGCAATTAAATTGAATAATCATTCTGATTTTTCAGAATTTACAAAAAAATTTAACTATTTACTTGATGTTGAAAAACTAGCTAAGGGAATATGAAGAAAATTATTTTTTCAATTACAATAGTTATTTTAATTTTTCTGACTTCGATAATTAAAAGTTCAACAAAGAAAGTTGATATTGAAATTTTTGATTTAAAGGAAGACATTAGATTATTAAATGAAAAGTATGAATTAGTTTTGTTAGATCATAATTATTTAAGTTCGCCAAAAAAATTAAACGAATATCAAAAAAAATATTTTGAAAATGATTTAATTCCTACAGATATTGTAAATATTGGAAAAATAAATTTTGATAATAACGAAATATTAATTAAAGATGCTGGAGATATAACTGAAAAATAATAATAAAGATTTACTGATAGAGGAATATGATAGTCAATTTTTATATCAAACAAAAAAAACTAACTTAAATATATCTTTTAATAGAATTGCTTTTATTTTTTTTATTTTTGTTATTATTTCATTAATTTTTTCCACAAAAGCTGCTTATCTTGGTGCACTGAAAAAAAAAATAACTAACAAAAATTTAATCATATCTGAATTTAGATCAAGTATTGTTGATAGGAATGGAGATTTAATTGCAAAAACAATTATTACAAATAATGTTGGAATAAATCCAAACTTAGTTATAGATAAAAAAAAACTATTAATTAACTTAAAGTTAATTTTTCCCGAGAAAGAAAATATTGAATTTAAAAAAATTGAAGAAAATTTATATGGTAAAAAATTCTTTTATTTAAAAAAAAAAATCAATCAAGATCAACTAGATGAATTAAATTTTCTAGGAGATAAATCAATTATTGTAGAACAAAAAATATCAAGAATTTACCCTCATGAAAATTTGTTTAGTCATATAATTGGTCAGATAGATGATAATAATATTGGAATATCTGGTATTGAAAAATCATTTGATACAGAACTAAAAAAAAATAACATACCTTTAAGACTTACCCTGGACACAAACATACAATATCTCATCAGAGAGGAATTAAAAAAATATGAAGAAATTTTTCAAAATTTAGGAAGTGCAGCAATATTAATGGATATAAATTCTGGAGATATAATTTCTTTAGTATCACTTCCTGATTTTAATTTAAATAAAAGAGAAGAAATTTCAGATATAAATTTTATTAATAGAGCAACAAAAGGAGTTTATGAATTTGGTTCTGTTTTTAAAACTTTTACATTGGCTGCAGCTTTTGATGAAAAGATTATTGAACCTCAAACAAAATTTGTTGATTTACCAAAATCTTTAAGTTGTGCTGGATTTCCAATAAGAGAGTACGACAAGAAGATACCTTCAAATTTGACAGCTGAACAAATTTTGGTTCAATCTGGAAACATAGGTTCAGTCAGGATTGGTCAAAAAGTAGGAGAAGAAAAATTTAAATTATTCTTATCAAAAATTGGTGTTTTAGATGAGATTAATTTTGACATTGAAGAAGTTGGAAAGCCAATTAAATTTAAGTGGGGAAAATGTCCACTTGCAACCGCCTCTTTTGGTCATGGTATTACAACAACACTACTTCAGCTAGCTAAGGCTTATGCAATAATTACTAATGGTGGATATAAAATTAATCCAACTACAATTGTAAAAACTAGAAATTTAAATGATAAAAAACAAATTTTAAATGACGATGTATCTAAAAAAATTTTGCCTATTTTAAGAAAGATTGTAACAACAAAAGAAGGAACCGCTTCATTGGCCAATGTTAGTGGTTATGAAGTTGGTGGTAAAACTGGTACTGCTCAAAAAAGTATAGCTGGTAGTTATTCAAAAAAAAAAATAAATACCTTTGTATCTATATTCCCTACATCTAATCCAAAATTTGTATTAGCAGTAATGCTGGATGAGCCAAAAACAAATAAAGATTATATTTATCACTATAGGGATGGCTCAAATATTAAATATAAAGGTACTCCATTTAATACTGCTGGCTGGACTACGGTTGAGGTTACAGGTCAAATTATAGAAAATATTGGACCTATTTTAGCCACAAAATATTAAGATTTTAAATTTATCAAATGTACATTGGAAAATTATTCAAGAATTTACCTAAAAAATATTATTTACATAAATTTAATAATTTAAGTTTAGATAGCAGAAAATGTAAACAGGGTGATATTTTTTTTTCAATAAGAGGGGTAAAAAAAAATGGAAATAAATTTATTAATAGCGCAATTAATAATGGTGCAAAAACAATTGTATCTGATTTAAATTTTCAAGGAAAAAAAGAAAATATTTTATTTATTAATAACAAGAATGTTAGAAAATTAGTCTCAGAAATCTCTTCAAAATATTTCAAAAATATTCCACCAAATTTAGTTGCTGTAACAGGAACAAATGGCAAGTCTTCAATAGCAAATTTCTATTTTCAAATACTTAATAATAAAAAACTAAAGGTTGCTGCAATTGGAACTCTTGGTATAAAAACTAATAATAATAATGAGTTAACAGATAATACAACCTTAGATTCTGTCACTATCCACAAAACACTCTCACTATTAAAAAGAAAAAAAATAAGAAATACTATTTTAGAAGCATCTAGCCATGGTCTAAAACAATATAGATTAAATGGATTAAAATTTGATACAAGTATTTTTACAAATTTATCTCGTGATCACTTAGATTACCACAAAACATATAAAGATTATTTAAACTCTAAATTAATATTGTTTAATAAACTTACAAAAAAAGGTGGAAATATAATATATGATAATGATATTTCTCAATCTAAAATACTTAAAAAAATCTGTATAAAGAAAAATATAAAATCACTAACTATTGGAAAAAAAAATTCTAATTTATTAATAAAGAAACATGAGTATTTAGGAAATTTTCAAAAAATTGAAATTGAATTTAATAAAAAAAAATACTCATTTAACACAAATTTAATTGGAAAAATTCAAGTTAAAAACCTTCTATTTGCAGCTTTAGCAGCAAGTAAAAGTAAAATTAAATTCAGCAAAATAATTGAGTTAATGAGCGAAATAAAGGCTGTTGAAGGAAGATTGGAGAATGTTGGTAACTTAAAAAATAACTCAAAAGTAATTTTAGACTATGCTCACACACCTGATGCACTAAAGCATACTTTAGAGAGTATAAAAGAACAATTCAGTCATAGCTGTATATCAATTGTTTTTGGATGTGGAGGGGATAGAGATAAAGACAAAAGATCTATTATGGGTAAAATTGCAAATAATTATTGCGACAAGATATTTTTAACAGATGATAACCCAAGATATGAAAATCCGAAAAAAATAAGAAGTCAAATAAAAAAAAAAATATCTAGATCTAAATTAGTTGAAATTGCGTCGAGAGAAAAAGCAATAAAAGTTGCAATAGAAAGCTTAAACTCTGGAGATATATTATTAGTTGCAGGCAAAGGTCATGAAATCTATCAAGAATATAAAGGTAAAAAAAAATTTTTTTCAGATAAAAAATGTATTTTAAAACAAATTAATTCAAAAAATAAAAAATTATTTAAAAACTGGAAAGCAAATATCTTGCACGAACAATGCAATTTAAATTCGGTAAGTAAAGATTTGAAAATTAACAAAGCATCAATAAACTCGAAAAATATCAAAAAAAATGATATTTTTTTTGCAATTAAAGGCCCTAAAAATGATGGCAATAATTATGCAGATGAAGCAATTAAAAAAGGTGCATCTTTAGCAATAGTAAATAAATTAGGAAAATTAAATAAAGTAAAAAAAATTAAAATAAATAATACAATTAGAGTTTTAACAAATGCATCTAAAGATGTAAGAAAAGTTTCAAATGCAAAATTTATTTCTATTACTGGCAGCTCAGGAAAAACATCTTTAAAAGATTTGCTAGCATTCTGTTTAAATAAATTGGCGCTAACCACAAAATCAAATAATTCCTTTAACAATAAATATGGCGTTCCACTAAGTTTATTCAATGTAAATAAAAATGATAAATTTGCAGTTCTTGAAGCCGGGATGGATAAAGCAGGTGAAATTGATTATTTGACAGAAATAATAAAACCAGATTTTGGTATAATTACCAATATATCTTATGCTCATATTAAAAATTTTAATAGCCTTGAAGGAATTGCAAAAGCAAAATCCGAGATCATTAACAATATAACAGAAGGTGGAAAAGTTATACTTAATCAAGATGATGATTATTTTTACTTTATTAAAAAAATTGCAATAAAAAAGAATATTAATGTTATTTCTTTTAGTAAAAAAAATTCTTTATCAGATGTATATATTAAAAAAATAATATCAAATAAAATTAATTCTAAAATTTTTATTAAAAATAAAAATAAAACAAAAAGATTTTTAATTAAAAGAAATTTACATCCTTATTTAAGTAATATTTTAGCATCAATAGCTTTAATTTCGGATTTTTATGATTTAAATAATATTGATGAAAAATTATTTTATAATTTTAAAATACCGTCTTCTCGAGGTGATACAGCAAAAGTAAGGATTAATAAAAAAGTAATTTATTTAACTGATGAAAGTTATAATTCTAACCCTCTTTCTTTAAAGTTCGCTGTTGAAAATTTTAATAAAGAAAATCAAGGTAATAAATATTTAATACTAGGAGATATGCTCGAGCTTGGAAAATTTTCAAAAAAATTGCACAAAAAAATGTCTAAAATTATCAATAAAACTTCAATAAAAAAAGTTTATGTAATTGGAAAAGACATAAAAGAAACTTTTTATGCTATTGATAGAAAAAAAAGAGGTCGAATTTTAAGAGATAAAAATGAAATATATCATTTGATTAAAAACGATTTAAATAATAATGATCATTTAATGATAAAAGCTTCCAATTCTACTGGTCTTAATAGTGTTGCTTTAAATATAAAAAAAGGAAAAATTTATGCTCTATAGTCTATTTACAAACCTTGTAGATAGCTACCCTGTCTTTAATGTTTTTAGATACCTGACAGTTAGAACTGGTTTATCAATGTTTACTTCAATGATAATTGTTTTTTTTATTGGAAATCCAATAATTAATTATTTTTCAAGTAAAAAAATTCATAATCCAATTAGATCTGACGGTCCGTCTGATCATATTGTAAAAAAAATTGGAACACCAACAATGGGAGGTGTTCTAATATTGATTGGAATTTTTTCAGGAGTTTTGTTGTGGTCCGATTTATCAAATCCTTACAACTGGTTTTTAATATTTATTGTTGGAGGCCTGGGGATTCTTGGAGCTTATGATGATTATAAGAAAATTAAGAGTGGTAATTCTGGAGGGGTTTCATTTAAATTTAAACTGATTTCACAAATTATAATTGCTTTAATTGGAATTTATATACTAACTTATCATGCAAATTCTCCTGAATTAAAAAATCTTTATTTCCCATTTTTTAAAAATTTAGTCATTAATCTTGGTTGGTTTTTTATTCCATTTTATTTATTTATAATTGTTGGGTCCTCAAATGCTGTTAATTTAACAGATGGTTTAGATGGATTAGCCACAGTTCCAATCATATTGGTTGCATCTTGTTTTGCATTTATAAGTTATGTCACTGGAAATATAGTATTTTCAGAATATTTGCACATTCCTTATATTAAAGATGTTGGAGAAGTTGCAGTATTTTGTGGTTCAATTATAGGTGCATGTATTGGCTTTCTCTGGTTCAATGCACCACCAGCAAAAATATTTATGGGAGATACAGGTTCTTTGGCATTAGGAGGCTCTTTAGGAGCCGTAGGTATAATAACTAAACATGAAATAGTTCTTGCAATAACTGGAGGTTTATTTGTTTTAGAGGCAGTTTCAGTAATAGTGCAAGTTATTTCATTTAAGTTAACAGGAAAACGAATTTTCAAAATGGCTCCGATACATCACCATTTTGAAAAAAAAGGATGGCCAGAGTCGACCGTAGTAGTTCGATTTTGGATTATATCAATTATTTTAGCAATGATAGGATTGGCCACTCTTAAATTAAGATAATGTTTAATTTAAATGATAATCTAAAAAATAAAAAATTTCTTATTTATGGTTATGGTAAAAGTGGACAAGCATCATTTAACTATTTAAAAAAAAATAATAAAATTTTAATTTACGATGATAATAAAAAAGTTAAAAAATTTTCTATTTCTATTAAAAAGATAAGAAAAATAGAATTTGATTACATAATATTAAGCCCCGGCATTGATATAAATAAATGCAAACTAAAAGATTATTTAAAAAAAAATAAAAGAAAAATAGTTACTGATCTTGATATTTTTCAATTAAACAATCCAAAAAATTTAAAAATTACTATTACTGGAACTAATGGAAAATCAACAACTTCAAAATTATTATTTAAAATTTTAAAAGACCAAAAAAAAGATGTTAAACTTATTGGAAATATTGGTATACCAGTTCTCTCTAAGAGCAACATAAAGCCTAGCACTATTTTTGTAATAGAAGCATCGTCTTATCAAATTGATTATAGCCAATTTTTTAAAACTGATTATGCGCTTATATTAAATATTAGACCAGATCATCTGGAAAGACATAAATCGATTCAAAAATATACACAAGCTAAATTTAAACTTATATTAAATCAAAATAAAAATTTTCATGCTTTTGTAGAAAATAATAAATATTTAAATCAACAAATCAAAAAGTATAAACTTAAGTCTAAAATTATTAAAATAAACACAAACTATAATAATATCAAAAAGGTAATTTCTAATAATTATTTTGATAATATTAATAATTTAACAAATCTATCTTTCATACTTGAGTTTGCAAAAGTTTATAAATTAAATAAGTCAAAATTATTTAATACAGTAAACTTATTTAAAGGTTTGGATTTTAGACAACAAGTTATTTATAAAAATAATTTTGTTACTATTATAAATGATTCAAAATCTACAAGCTTTTCCTCAAGTGTAAATTTACTTAAATCATATAAGAACATTTTTTGGATACTTGGAGGATTAGCAAAAAAAGGTGATAAACTTGAGCTATCATCTAAATATTATAAAAATATTAAAGGTTATATTTTTGGAAAAGACAAAAGTTTTTTTGCAAAAAAATTAAATAATAAAATAAAATCGAAAACATATAAGAATTTAGAAATTATATTGAAAAAAATAATTGAAGAAATTAGATTAAAAAAAAATAAGCATTCTTATATTTTATTTAGTCCTTCAGCAGCATCATTTGATAAATTTAAAAATTTTGAAGATAGAGGAAATTATTTCAACTATTTAATTAAAAAATTAAAATTTATAAAAAAAATAAATGATTGATTTAAATAAAATATTTAATTTTTATTATGGATGGTGGAAAAATATTGATAAATTTATTTTATTTTTAATTTTATTTCTTTTTTCTCTTGGTTTATTCTTTTCATTAGTTTCAACTTCAATAATTGCTTCCGACAAATTAAATACTAATACATATTATTTTTTTATTAAGCACTTACTTTTCATTATTCTTGGAATATTTATTTTAATTACTTTTTCTGCGATTGATAAAAAAAGTTTATTTCAAATTTCTAAATTTTTATTTTTAATTTTCTTCATATTTTTAGCTTTAGTTCCATTTATTGGAATAGAAGTAAAAGGTTCTATGAGGTGGATAGATTTACCTTTAATTCCCAGATTCCAACCAATAGAAATTTTAAAACCATTTTTAATAATAATCATATCGACTGTTTTTACATTAAATAATCATAGACATCTTTACTTTAAATATTTGTTTAGTTTTTTAATTATATTTCCAGTCATTTTATTTTTAATTTCTCAACCAGACTTAGGCCAAACTATATTAATTGTTCTTACTTGGTTTGCATTAATATTTGTTTCTGGAATTAATTTATTATACTTTTTTGGATTTTTTATATTAACTTTCTCAATATTATTTTACTTAATTTTGTATGTATCAAAATTTGAATATATAAAAAATAGATTATTTGCATTTATAGATCCAAACTTAGGTAATAATTATCAATCAGAAAGAGCTTCAGAAGCAATATCAAATGGAGGATTTTTTGGCCAAGGAATTGGTGAGGGAACTTTAAACTCAAAAGTACCTGAGGCACATACCGATTATATTATTTCAGTAATATCAGAAGAGTTTGGAGTTATAATTGTTTTAGCAATAATGATAATTTTTTTAATATTATCTTACAATATACTAAAAAAAATAAATAATGAGAATGATGATAAAGTTAAACTAATTTTAGTTGGAATAACATCAATAATTTTATTCCAGACCTTTATTCATATAGGTGTTAATATAAGATTATTACCAACCACAGGAATGACTTTGCCTTTTTTAAGTTATGGCGGTTCATCAATTATTAGTGCATCTATACTATCTGGGATCATATTAAATTTAACAAAAAGAAAAATAAGTCAGTGAAAAAAAAAATATTGATTAGCACTGGCGGATCTGGCGGTCATACCATACCTGCAATTACTTTATGTGAACATTTAAAAAACGACTTTGAAATTTTTTTAACATCTGACAAAAGAGGAGCCAAATATATTAATAAAAATCTTTATAACTATAAATTAATTGAAATCCCAAGAATTTCAAAAAATTTTTTAAAATTACCATATACATTAATACTTCTAATAGTTTCTTTTTTTAAATCACTTTTCTTCATGAAAAAAAATAATATTCAAATATTGATTAGCACAGGTGGATACATGTCCTTACCTTTGTGTCTATCTGCAAAAATGTTAAAAATAAAAATTTATTTATTTGAGCCAAATATTGTAATTGGTAGATCCAATAAATTCTTTCTAAAATTTTCAGAAAAAATTATTACTTACTTTACGAACTTGAAAAATTTTCCAGAAGAACACAGAAATAAAATATTTTTTATAGATCCTTTGCTAAGAAAAAAAATCTACCAAAAAAAAGAAAATCATAAAAACATAATTAACAAAACATTTACAATATTAATTATTGGAGGAAGCCAAGGAGCAGAATTTTTTGATAATGAAATTAGCGAACTGATGATTGATTTATTTAAACATTATAAAATTTCATTAATTCAACAAATAACAGATGAGAATAAAAAAAAAATAATTGGAGAAAAGTATACTGAAATTGGTTTACAAAATGAACTATTTAGCTTTAATGATGAAATATACCAAAAATATAATGAGGTAGATTTTGCAATTACAAGATCAGGAGCTTCTACAATTTCAGAGTTAATTTTTTTTAATATACCATTTCTTGCAATACCTTTACCCAAATCAAAAGATAATCATCAGTTTTACAACGCCAAAAGTTATTTTGATAAAAAACTATGCTGGTTAACCAATCAGTCAGATTATAAAAGAGAAAATTTAAAAGAATTTATTTTAAATTTAATACATAATCCTGACGATTATTTAGAAAAAAAAAATAATATGTCTAAATTTTCTTATCAAAACACTTGGAATAATATAAATCAAAAGTTATTAGCTTTAATAAATGAAAATTAAATTAGCAAAATCAGAATTAATTCACTTTGTTGGCATTGGTGGAATTGGGATGAGTGGTTTAGCTCTGATAATGAAAGATTTAGGATTTAAAGTACAAGGAAGTGACATTACAAATAATAAAAATATTGAAAGGCTTAAAAAGAAAAAAATTAAAATATTTATAGGACATAAAAAACAAAATATTAATAAATCGACTATATTGGTTATTTCATCCGCAATTAAATTAAATAACCAAGAATTAAAATTCGCAAAAAAAAGAAAAATACCAATTTATAAAAGAGGTGAAATGTTGGCTAATGTTGTTTCATTAATGAAAAATGTTGTAGTTGCTGGCTCACATGGCAAAACCACAACTACCTCATTAATATCTAATATTTTTACTCATGCAAAAATAGACCCAACTGTAATTAATGGAGGAGTTTTAAATTCATTTAGTGGTTCAGCAAAACTAGGAAAAAGCGAATGGTGTATTTTAGAATCTGATGAGTCAGATGGAAGTTTTATTAAAATACCCTCAACTTATTCTATAGTTACAAATATTGATAAAGAACATTTGGATTATTATAAATCCTTAGAAGTTTTAAAAAAAAATTTTGTTAACTTCATAGAAAAAACCCCAACATTTGGTAAAGCATTTATATGCTTAGATGACAAAAATAATAGACAAGTAATTAAAAAAATTAGAAATTTAAACTATAATACTTATGGAACAAGTAAATTATCAAATTTTAAAATATTAAATATTTCACAAAAAGAAAATTACTCAAAATTTAATTTAAAAATAAGTTTACCTGGAACAAAAGAAAATTTTATTAAAAATATTAAGATACCCCTTATTGGTCTTCATAATATAAGAAATTCTACAGCAGCTGCCGCAGTTGCATTTTCTGTGGGTATACCAATAAAAATTATTAAAAAAGGATTGGAAAAATTCTCTGGCGTTCAAAGAAGGTTTACTAAAGTTTTTTCATTTCAAAATGTTTCTTTTTTTGATGATTATGCTCACCATCCAACTGAGATTATTGAGGTATTAGATGGAGTTAGAAAAGTTTATAAAAACAAAGAAATTGTATGTATTTTTCAACCGCATAGAATATCTAGATTAAAAAATTTACACGAGGAATTTTCAAAATCATTTAAAAAAGCTGACACAATAATATTATGTCCAATATTTAAAGCTGGTGAAAATATAAAATTGGGATTTAGTTATAATAATTTTGCTAAAAAAATAATAAAGAATTCAAAAGTAAAATTAATCTTAATTAAAAATAAGTTAGATTTAGTTAAATATGTAAAACAAAATATATATGGCAATAAAATAGTCATTGGAATGGGTGCTGGATCAATTTCTAATTGGATTAGAGATTTACCAAAATATATTAAATAATGGATATCAAAAATTTTGAAAATCAACTTAAAAACATTAATGGAAAAATATATTTCAATTATAGTCTTAAAAAACTTAATTGGTTTAATATTGGTGGAGATACAAAAATTTATTTTAAACCTAACACCCTTCAAGAATTAGTAGAATTTTTAAAACTATATAAAAAAGAAGAAAAATTGTTTGTTTTAGGAGCTGGTTCTAATGTTCTATTCAAAGATGATTTATTTGAGGGTGCAGTAATAAAATTAAGTAAAAATTTTTCCAGAATTTCACTGTTAAATGAAAATACTATAATAGCAGGAAGTGGGGCTTTAGATAAAACACTATCCGAATTTGCTTTGGAAAATAGTTTGAGTGGATTTGAATTTTTATCATGTATACCGGGTTCAATAGGAGGGGGTATAAGAATGAACTCTGGATGTTTTGAGAGAGAATTTAAGGACATTTTAATTTCAGTTCAGGCTGTAAACAGATTGGGTGAAATCTTAACAATCCCAGCAAAAGAAATAGTTTTTGACTACAGGTCGTGTGATTTAGATAAAGATTTAATTTTTTTAAGTGCAACATTTAAAGGAAATAAAAAAAAAAAAGATGAAATTGAGAAAGAAGTCAATAATTTAAAAACTAAAAAAGAAAAGGCTCAACCAACTAAAATTAAAACAGGTGGAAGTACATTTAAAAATCCAATAAAACAAACTAATAAAAAAGTTTGGGAAATAATTAAAGAATCTGTACCTAGCGATATTCAATTTGGTGATGCAATTATATCTGATAAGCATGCAAATTTTTTTATAAATAAAAATAATGCAAGTTATAAAGATATGAAAAAATTGATAGATTTTGTGAAAGAAAAAGTAAAAAATAAATCCGGAGTAAACCTAGATTTAGAAATTATTTTGGTTGAATAAATGAAAAAAAAAATTTTAATTCTTGCCGGTGGATTTTCTAGGGAAAGAGAGATAAGCTTAAAAACTGCGAAAGGAGTTTTTAATCAAATTAAAAAAAAATATTATGTCAAAATTTGCGAGCCTAATGGTGATCTAATTAAAAATCTGAGATTATTTAAACCAGATGTAGTGTTTAATGCACTTCACGGCCGATATGGCGAAGATGGATATGTTCAATCAATATTAGAGGCTGAAAAAATAAAATATACTCATTCAGGCGTATTATCTTCCTCAATAGCAATTGATAAGGAAATTTCAAAAAATATATTTATTAAAAAAAATATTTTAACACCTAAATACTTTAAGTTTAACTTTAATAAATTTAAAAAAAAATCAGAATTAAAAAAAAGAATTAAATCCAAATTAGGTTTTCCTGTTGTAATTAAACCATTTAATGAAGGATCGAGTGTTGAGGTTTATATATGTAGTGAAAAAAATTTATTTAAAAACTTAAGTAAGCTTTCACCATATAATGAAATAATGATTGAAAAATATATCCCAGGAAGAGAAATTCAAGTTGCGATCATGGGAAAAAGAAAGTTAGGTGCAATAGAATTAGTTCCAAAAAGAAAATTTTATGATTATCAAGCAAAATATGATGTAAAATCTAAAACAAAACATATTATCCCTGTTAAAATAAGTACTGGAAAAATGAAAGAAGTATTAAATATTGCTTTAAAAGCACACAAAGCAATTGGATGTAAAGGTGTAACCAGATCAGATTTTAAATTTTATAAAAATAAATTTTATCTTTTGGAAATAAATACTCAGCCAGGCATGACTTCACTTTCTTTAGTACCTGAAATTGCTAGATTTAATAATATTTCTTTTCTAAATTTAATTGATTGGATTATAAGAGATGCGTCAATATATAGGTAAAAAAAAAAATATTTTATTTCTTTTTTTAATTCTATTCTTTCTTTCGTCAATCAATAATCAATTATTTGTAAAAAAAAAAGAATCTTTTTATAATTTACAATCAATAAAAGTTGTAGGTTTAGATAGTGAAATAAACTTAGAAATAGAAGAAAATTTGAATTTTTTAAAAAATACTAATATTTTTTTTATTGATAGAGAAATTTTAATAGATCAATTATCCAAGTATAATTTTATAGAAAACTATAATATTTTTAAATCATATCCTTCCAAAATTATTTTAGAATTACAGCGAACTGAGTTTTTAGCTCGAACAATAAAAAATAATGAAACTTTTCTTATTGGTTCAAATAGCAAATTTATAAGTATTGAAAAATTTAGTAATTACGAAAATTTACCAATAGTATTTGGAAAATTTACAGCCGAAAAATTTATAAATTTTAAAAAAATTATTTATCAATCAGATTTAAGCTATAATAACATCAGAGAGATATTTTTTTACCCAAGCGGCAGAATAGATATAAAAAATCGAGACAATATATTAATTAAATTTCCAATAGAAAATTTGGACCAGTCTTTGAAAATAGCTCATCAAATCATTAATAATAAAAATTTTAACAATAATGTAATTGATTTAAGAATATCAAATCAGGTAATCTTATCCAATGAATGAAAAAAGTTTAAATTTTTTTATTGACTTTGGATCATCAAAAATAAGATTAGGAATATTTAATCAGGAAAATTCAAAAAGTATTTTAGTTTCAGAAAAGGAATGTATTTCAAACTTTAGCTTAAAAAATTTTGATATAAAAAACTCAAATGAAATTATTAAAGATTTAATTAAATCTGCCGAAAAAAAAATAGATAATCATATTAAAAATATTAATTTGATGATTGATACTCCAGATATGTTTTCTATAGATATTTCAATAAAGAAAAACTCTGATGGTAAAAAATATTCAAAAAATGATATCAAATCTTTATTAAATGAATCCAAAAGTTTGGTTCAAAAAAATTATATAAATAAAAAAATTATTCACATGATTGTTAAAAAATTTATTTTTGATGATAAAGAATACTTTGAAATTCCTCATGAAGAAATTAATTATAATTCGTTAATAATTGAATTAAAATTTATATGTTTTGCCGATCAAATTTGGAAAAATTTACAAGATAGTTTTAACAAAAATTATTTAAATATAGATAATTTATATTGTTCAAGCTACGTAAGATCAAGCAGTTACAATTCTTTATTTAAAGATTTTAATAAAAAAGTTATTTTAGATATTGGTTATGGAAAAAGTTCAATAACAGTTTTTGAGGATACTAGAATATTATATTTTAATATTTTACCTGTGGGAGGTAGGCATATTACAAACGATATTTCTATATTATTAAAAATTAGTCAAATTGATGCAGAAATATTAAAAAAAAGTTTAAATCAATCTGAAATTACTTTTGAAAATAAAATAAATAAAATTAAGAATTTAGAATCGTCAGATTTATCCAACCAAGTTATTTTTGCTAGAGTTGATGAAATAATAAAACTAAATTTAGCTGATGAATATTTTAATGCGTTCTTTCAAGATAAAGATAGTTGTATTTTAATTTTCATTGGGGAGGGATCAAAAATATTAAATAAAAACTCAATTTATTTAGAAGAAAAATTTGATTTTTTTAGTGAAATTAGTTTTTTTGAAGAAAATGCAACTCTAATTTGTGATTCGGGATTTAATTTTAACTATTTGGGCAAATCTCAAGAAGTGAGTTTTCTTCCAAAAAAACCTAAAAATAAAGGATTTTTTGAAAAGTTTTTTAATTTCTTTAACTGATATTTGTATTTTCTTGTAACATTTCTTGTATTTTTTTGAATTAAGTAAGCATGTATTTTTATTTCATGTCAATTCTCAACCAAAAGACTTTAAAAAAAGAAGTACAATTTACAGGTGTTGGACTTCACACGGGAAAAGAAGTTTCTATAAAGGTATTACCATCAAAACCTAATACAGGAATAGTTTTTAAAAGAGTAGATCTTAAAAAAAATAATATTATTTTGCCCAATGTTTATAATGTTTCTAATGCAACTCTTTGTACAACAATTACAAATGAATTTGGTATTTCAGTTTCAACAATAGAACATTTGATGGGAGCATTATACGGATTGGGAATAGATAATGCTTTAATTGAAATTAATTCTCAAGAAGTTCCAATAATGGACGGTTCAGCAAAAAATTTTGTAGAAAATTTTTTAGATATAGGGTTTGAGTTAAGTGATAGCCCCATTAAACTAATCAAAATCATAAATAAAGTAACTTTAGAAGATGGATCAAAATATATTTCAATCGATAAATCTAACGTAAGTTTAGACATAGATTTTGAAATTAAATATTCAAATTCTCTTATTGGGAATCAAAAAAATAAAATAAATGTTTATGAAAATAAATTATCAGATATTTATAATTCAAGAACATTTTGCCTATATGAAGATATTGAGAATTTAAGAAAGATGGGTCTAGCTAAAGGAGGAAGTTTAAATAATGCAGTCGTAGTAAAAGATAATGAAGTTTTGAACCCCGAAGGTCTAAGAAACAATTTTGAATTTGTTAACCATAAAATACTAGATTGTATGGGAGACTTATATCTTTCAGGATATAAGATAATTGGATCTTTAAAATGTTCTCAAGGTGGGCATAGTTTGACAAACCGACTCTTAAGAAAAGTTTTTTCAGATAAAAATAATTATACAGTATTTGAAATTAAAGAAAAATCTCTTCCTCATACATATATAGATAAATCAATACTAAAATCTATTGCATAATAATTAGAATTTTTTTTAAATTCTGTTAAGAATTTAAAATGAATTATTTTCTTAAATTTATTTTAGTTATATTTATTATTCTTTTAAGCTCTTGTAAAAATAATGATGAAAAAATCTCAATAATTGAAGAAAGAGATTTAGATCTTCAAATGATAGATGCATATAACGAAGGACTTAATCTTTTAGATGATAACTATCCTATTCGAGCTGCTAAAAAATTTAATGAAGCTGAACTTTTATATCCCCAATCTTTATGGGCGCCGCGATCATCCTTAATGTCGGCATACTCTTATTATTATGGATCATATTATGTTGATGCGATTGAAGAATTGAATAGATTTATCGAAATTTATCCTAAACACGAAAGAATAGTTTATGCGTATTATTTGTTAGCCATGTGTCATTACGAGCAAATTTCTGATGAAAAAAAGGATCTCGGGTCAATTATTGATGCACAACAAAATTTTGAATATGTTATAAAAAATTATCCAGATTCAGATTTTGCACTAGACTCAGAATTTAAATTACAACTTATCAAGGAAATTTTAGCATCTAAAGAAATGTATTTAGCTAAATATTATATTGATAGAGAAAAATGGATACCAGCAATCAATAGATATAAAAATATTTTAGACCAATTTGAAACAACTATTTATGTAGAGGAAGCGCTTCATAGACTTGTCGAAATTCATTATAAAATTGGTTTAATTGATGAGTCAAAAAAATATGCATCATTATTAGGTTACAATTATCAATCTAGTAAATGGTATGAAGAATCATATAAAGTTTTTAACAAAGATTATGAAAAAATCTTAAAAAAAAGAAAAAAACAAAAAAATAAGGTATCAACTTTAGAAAAAATAAAATCCTTGTTAAAAAATGAAAAATAGGAATTTAATTAAAAAAGATTATATAAATAAAATAAAAGAATTAACTGAACACAATAAACACTATTATGAAAAAAGTTCTCCAAAAATATCTGATGCAGAATATGATAAGTTAAAAAATAAGATTACCAATCTTGAAAAAAAATATAGTTTTTTAGAAAGTAAAAACTCCCCATCATTGTTGGTTGGATCCAAACCATCAAAAAATTTTTTAAAATCCAAACATAGGGTAAAGATGCTTTCGTTATCAAATGCTTTTGGTTATGAAGATTTAAAAAATTTTGAAAAAAAAATATCTAATTTCCTAAACTTAAAAAAAGATACCGATATTGAATATAGTGTTGAACCAAAAATAGATGGAATTTCAGCTTCATTAACATATAAAAATAATAATTTAGTTTTGGGTTTATCAAGAGGAGACGGTATCTCGGGCGAAATAATTACTGAGAATTTAAAAACAATTAGAGAAATTCCCAAATTAATAAAAGATAAAAAATTTCCTAAAGATATAGATATAAGAGGAGAGGTGTACATAGGAAAAAGCGATTTTGAAAAATTAAAGGATCGATTTGCAAACCCAAGAAATGCAGCATCAGGATCACTTAGACAAAAAGATCCAAGTGAAACTAAAAAAATTCCACTTAGATTTATTGCTTATACTTACGGATTTAATAGTGAAATGAATTTTAAAAAACAATCTGAATTTTTGAATCTTCTTAAAATATGGGGTTTTAATACAAATACACATAATAAGATTATAAGTAATGTAAATAATTTAGTCCAAAACCATAAAGATTTTGAAAAAAAGAGATACGATCTAGATTTTGATGTAGATGGATTGGTATATAAAATAAACGATTTGGATCTTCAAAAGAGATTAGGTTTTGTTGCTAACGCCCCCAGATGGGCAATTGCACATAAATTTTCAGCTGATAGCTCATTTTCAAAAATATTAAATATTGAAATTCAAATAGGTAGAACTGGTGCATTAACTCCAGTTGCAAAAATAAAACCAGTAAACATAGGAGGAGTTGTAGTTTCGAATGCGACTCTTCATAATGAAGAGGAAATAATTAGAAAAGATATCAGGGTAGGTGATACAGTTAAAGTTGAAAGGGCAGGAGATGTAATCCCACATGTGCTTTCAGTGGATTTAAAAAAAAGACTAAAAGAATCAAAAAATTTTTTATTTCCAAAAAATTGTCCATCATGCGGTTCTAAAGTAATTAAAGATTTTAATAAAATTTCAAAAAAATATGATGCAGTGCAAAGATGCTCAAGCGAAGGATATAAGTGTGAAAAAATTGCAATTGAAAAAATTAAACATTTTGTTTCTAAAGAAGCATTCAATATAGAGGGATTAGGTAAAAAAGTTGTAGAAAAATTTTGGGACTTAAAATTTATAAATTTACCTTTTGATATTTTTAATTTAAATTATAAAAAAATTGAAGAACTAGAAGGTTGGGGAAAACTATCTGCACAAAATCTAAGAAAATCAATTGAAAAGTCTAAGAGTGTTGGATTAGATAAATTTATATTTTCATTAGGAATCAGACATATTGGTCAAGAAAATGCTAAGCTTTTATCACAATATTTTTTGAATGTAGAAAACTTTAGCAATTTAACAAAAAATTTTAATTTTGATTCACTTGCCAATATAGATGGCATTGGTGAGACTCAGATAAATTCGCTTAAAAATTTTTTTTCTGACCAAGTCAATTTAAATGTAGTTAAAAAACTAATTTCAATTTTAAATGTAAGAAATATTCTAGAAAATAAAAAGGGTAAACTTAAAAATAAAACATTTATGTTTACAGGTAAACTCTCAAATATAAGTAGAGCTGAAGCAAAATCTTTGACAGAAGAAAATTCTGGAAAAATTCTGAGTAACGTGAGTAAAAAACTCGATTATTTAGTAATAGGAGAAAAACCTACGGCCAAGAAAGTCAAGCAAGCAAAAGAATTAAATATAAAAATTATTAGTCAGCAAGAATGGAAAAAACTTTTAAACTAGATTTAAAAGCCATTTTTTCTCATTAGAATTTAGAAATTTTGATATTTTTGTATAAGTTTCCATATGATAATTAAATAGATATTTTTTTTCTACAGTATTTAACATTTTATAATTTATTAAGTCAGTATCAATGGGTGCCAAAGTTAAATTTTTAAAAAATATTTTATTTTTACTTTTTTTTACATAAATCAAATTTTCTATTCTAATACCAAATTTCTTTTTTTCATAGTATCCCGGTTCATTACTGAGAATCATGCCTGGTAAAATTTTTACATTATTATATTTTGAAATAGATTGAGGACCTTCGTGAACATTTAAAAAATAACCAACACCATGACCAGTGCCATGCCCATAATCTAAATTAACTTTTTTAAGAAAAAATCTAGCCCTTTTATCAATTTCTTCACCAGTATTTACTTTATTTAAGTTAGTATTAAAAACGGCAATATGACCTTTTAAAACTCTAGTAAAAATATTTTTAATTTTTGAAGAAGGTTTAGAGAAACATATAGTTCTTGTAACATCTGTTGTTCCATATTTATACTGTCCTCCAGAGTCGCACAAAAAGATATCTTTCTTATTAATTTTTCTAGTTGAATTTATATTAGCTCTATAATGAATTATTGATCCATTTGGGCCTGTACCCGCAATAGTATTAAAACTTGGATATAAAAAATTATTATTTTTTTTTCTAAAATTTTCTAATTTTTTCTCTGCATCTGTCTCAGTTAAATTAAAATTTTTTTTACTTTTTATCCAATATAAAAATTTTGTTAAAGCAGCACCATCCGCTATATGAGCATCAGTCATATTTTTAATTTCTGTTTTATTTTTTATCGCTTTTAATTCGTAGCAAGGGTCAATTTCATTCAAAATATTAAACTTTGATAAAATAATGCTCTTATTGAAAATAGAGCAACTATTTTTATCGATAGAGAAATTGTTACCTTTCATGCCACTTATGACTTTTGGAAATTCATTAAATTCATAAAATTTAATTTTTTTATAATTTTTTTTATTTTTTATTTTTTTTATTTTTTTTATATCTGAAAAAAAGTATATATTTTTGTTGTTAATAACCATTTGACAATTTGGAATAGGGCTATTTGGATTATCAAATCCTCTTATATTTAATAACCAAGCACAGTTTTCGGGCGCGCTGATAAATATATTTTGTATTTTTTTATTTTTAAGTATTGCGGATAGTTTTTTTAATTTCGAGTTTATTTTCTCCCCAGCTACAATTTCACTTAAGCAGTAAAATTCTTTAGATTTATAATTTTTTTTCAAATTAAAAACTTCATCTATTAAATTATTACCAATCGGGATTAGATTGCAGCTATCTCTAAAATTCGATTTAAGGCTAGTTTCAGTAAATAATTTAGGGTCAAAACCTAGTTTTAGCTTATCTTTTCTTTTTTTTAATACATTAAATGGTCTAACTTTAGGAATTTCAAATATTTTAAAATTTTTTCCACTCTCAATGCTTGCCTGCTCAGTATATCTGCCATCAACAAATAAAAAGTTTTTATCTTTTAAAACTATTGCCATACCTGCTGAGCCTGAAAAATTTGATATAGATTTTAATCTGTTTGGAAAAGAATATTCTGAAAAAAACTCATCATTTTTTGGGATTATGTAACCATCAATATTCTTATTATCCATCAATTTTTTTAATAAACTAATCATTTAAAAACTACCTTTTTAACTTTTTTTGATACCTTATCCATCCAGGGCTTCTAATTTCATCTTCAAAATCTATGTCTTGGTTAAATTCAAAATCATCTTCATTATTTTCTTCAAAGTAATTATTTTTTTTTATATTTTCATGTGGCAATTCATCAATAAATCTTGATGCTAAACTATCAATCCAATCACCTTGATAAAATCTATTCATTGAAAACGATATAATTGCTTGTTTTTTTGCCCTAGTAATTCCAACATAAGCCAATCTTCTCTCTTCTTCCAATCCTTTTTGACCTTTTTCTTCGATTGATTTTTGATGAGGAAACAAGCCTTCCTCCCATCCCGGCAAAAAAACAACATCAAACTCTAATCCTTTTGATGCATGCATTGTCATTAAATTAACTTTTTTGTCTTCCCAATTTTGATCGAGAGACGTTGCCAACGCAACATGTTCTAAAAAACTTTCTAAATTATCATACTCCTTCATTGCATTAATTAATTCTTTTATATTTTCTAATCTATTCTCATTTTCTAGATCTTTTTTATCTTTTAGCATTTGGCTATAACCAGATTCATCTAAAATAGTTTGTATTAATTTTATATGTCCTATTTTTTTATTTAATAAATCATTTCTCCATTTTGCTAATAAATTTAATAGAGAATTTAATCCTAATTTAGTTTTTGGTTTTATTTTATTTTGTTGAATTAGAGAAATTGCGGATTTTTCTAAAGACAAACCATTTTGTTTTGAATATTCATTTAATTGTTTAACTGTAGTTTCCCCAATCGATCTTTTTGGAGTATTTATAATTCTTTCAAAAGAAAGATCGTCTTTGTTTTGATAAATAACTCTAAGATAAGCAATACAATCTTTTATTTCTGCACGCTCATAAAATTTAATACCTCCAATGATTCTATAAGGTATTCCTATTTTTAAAAAACGTTCTTCAAACTCTCTTGTTTGAAATATTGCTCTTACTAAAATTGACATTTCATTTAGAGAGTATTTTTTCTTTAATTTTTCAATTTCATCACCGACACCTACAGCTTCATCTTTTCCATTTCTAAAGGAATTTAGGGAAACCAAATCTCCATCTTCACCTTCTGTAAAAAGATTTTTACCAACCCTAGTTTCATTGTTTGATATTATTTTTGATGCTACTGATAATATATTTTGAGTTGATCTGTAATTTCTTTCAAGTCTTACTATTTTTGTATTACTATATATTTTATCAAATTCTAAAAAATTTTTTATTTCAGCACCCCTCCAACTATAAATTGATTGATCATCATCACCAACACAACAAATATTTTGGTTATTTTTTGCTAAATAGTTAAGCCATTTACTTTGAATTAAGTTTGTATCTTGATATTCATCAACCAAAATATATTTAAAATTTTTTGAATACATTTCTGAAATATCAGGATTTTTTTCAAAAATTTTTACTGAATGTAATATTAAATCACTAAAATCGCAGGCATTTAGATCAAGTAACTTAGATTGATAAATTTTATATACACTTAAAAAATTCTTTTCTAAAACTTCTCTTTTTTTTAATATTACATCTTCGGGATACCATCCTTTATTTTTCCATTGGTCAATTATTGAAAGAATATATTTAGGTGATATTTTTTTTGTATCTATGTTTTCTACTTTTGATATGTTTTTAATTAGCTTAACTTGATCGTCCTGGTCGATTATTGTAAAGTTTGAATTTAAATTAACGGCTCTTGCATGTTTTCTTAAAAGCTTTGCGCATACCGAATGAAAGGTCCCAAGCCACGGAAGACCTACTGCTCCTTTTTTTAGAATTTTGCTAATTCTGTATTGCATTTCTTTTGCAGCCTTATTTGTAAAAGTAACAGCAAGAATTTGATTGGGGTATGCTTTTTTCTTTTCTATTATATGAGCAATTCTTGAAATTAACACTTTAGTTTTTCCCGAACCTGCGCCCGCAACTATTAAAAGCGGTCCATCAAGAGATAAAACAGCTTCTTTTTGTTTTTCATTAAGATTTTTTAAATATTCTAAATTTAACATTTTGTTATTTTTAGTGTAAATCCTACTTTCGGCAACTATGAAAAATTACTTATCCAATATCGAGAATTTTAATATTAAAGAATATATATTAAAGCTTAGAAAGAAAAACCCTTTTGGTACAATTATATCATTAATTGCGATAATTTTTCTATTATCATTATATTTTACTATACCCACTTTTTATAGTTATAAAAATTATGAAAATGAAATTCAAAGGAAAGTATCTAAAGATTTTAAATTAAATATAAAAAATATTTCCAGTATTACATATTTAATACTTCCCACTCCACACTTCCTAATTGAAGAATGTGATTTGTATTTCTCAAACAATCCTAATGAAAAAATAATAAAAGCAAAACATTTAAAAATTAATATTTTTTTAAAAAACTTCCATAAAAAAGAAAAAATAGAATTTAAAAGTATTGAATTAAATAAAGTTGATCTAGATTTACAATTTATTGATATAAAAAACTTTTACAATCATTTAAAAAATAATATTACAAAACCCATTAATATTTCTAATAGTAATATTTTTTTTAGAGATCAAAACGAAGAAATAATATCTATTTCAAAAATAAAAAAATTTGATTATTATT
>CABYKS010000005.1 GCA_902519625.1 uncultured Pelagibacteraceae bacterium
AAATTATCTTGGTGAACATAGCCAACTTCAGATAAAAATCTGCTATCTTTAGAACAATCTCTATTATCTCCTAAAAAAAAATAATGTTTTTCAGGAACTATAAATTTATCTGAATTTTGAAAACTATATCCTGATCTATAAACAGATTTATAGATCTTTCCATTAACTAGTTTTTCGTTAAAAAAATTAACTTTCACTTCCTCACTTCCGCAATAAATTTTTTCATTAGATTTAATTGATGTTTTTAAAATTTGATTATTGTTGATATATAATTCTCCATCTATAAATTGAATTTCATCTCCCGGGAGTCCAATTAATCGTTTAATATAATCAGTACGATTATCAGCTGGGGTTTTAAAAACAACAACATCACCAGCTTTTGGTTCAGAAAAAAAAAATCTACCAGAAAATATATTTGGACTAAATGGAAATGAATGTTTGCTATATCCATAGGTATACTTAGTTACAAAAAGTCTGTCTCCAACTAATAAATTAGGCTCCATTGATGATGAGGGTATATAAAAAGGTTGCAATAAAAGTGATCTAATTACTATAGCAATTATTAATGCATAAAATAATGTTTTTAAATTATCAAGTACTGAATTTTTTGTAATCATTTATGAATCACTGAAAAAGCTATAGAATATTTTTTTTCGTCAGCTAAAGATAGTGAAATTTTAATTTTTTTTACATTAAATTTGGAATAAATAAGTTTTTTAACCTTTTTAGTTAACTCATAATAAGGTTTACCATATTTATCATTAACTATAGTGATATCTTTAAAATTTAAATTATTTCTAAAACCAGTTCCTATTGCTTTAGATAAAGATTCTTTAGCAGCAAATCTTTTGGAATAATAATTGGTTTTATTTTTAATTTTTTTAGATTGGCTTATCTCTTTTTTTGAAAAAATACGTGAAATAAAATTTTTATTCTTAATTGAATTTTTTATTCTTGTGTTGTCTACTATATCAACGCCAACACCAATTATTTTCATTATTTTTTTATAATTTTATTTATTTTTTTAATAACATTTTTTAAACCAATAGATATAGATTCTCCAATTATAAAATGTCCTATATTAAATTCTTTAATTTCATTAATTTTTGATAGTATTTTAGTAGTTTTGTAGTCCATACCGTGTCCAGCATGTACTTCAATCCCTAGAGAAACTGCATATTTTGCACATTTTTTAATTTTTTTAAATTCACTTAAATAATTTTTTTTCATTTTAATTAAATTAGATATTTTTCCTGTATGTATTTCTACACAATTAGCATTAATTTTTTTTGAATAAAAAATATCTTTCAATGTTGGATCAATAAAAAGACTTGTTCTGATTTTTTTTTTATTTAGTTTTTCAACTATATATTTTATTTTTTTATTATATTTACTAAGATTTAATCCACCTTCTGTTGTAACTTCTTTTCTTTTCTCTGGCACTAAGCAGACAAATTTTGGATTATTTTTTAATGCAATTTTCAACATTTCATAATTGCATGCAATTTCTAAATTTATTGGAATTTTTGTTCTGGATATTTTTTTTAAATCAATATCATTTATATGTCTTCTATCTTCTCTTAAATGTATAGTTACAGAATCAGCTCCAAATTTAATTACTTCTTTGGCAACAACTATAGGGTTTGGATGCGATCCTCCTCTGGCATTTCTTAATGTTGCAACATGGTCAATATTAACACCTAATCTTTTCATTTTAGATATCTACTGCCAGGCTTAGTGATTGGAATATTTTTTAAATTAGATGGTAAATTATTTTTTTTATAAGTTGGAATGTTTAACTTAACTTGAGAAACAATTTTTTTTTTAATTTTTAAAGTTTTATTATTTGACCTATCAATTATACATGCAAAACCAGCTAATTTTGCACCCGATTTTTTTATAAGTTTAACACATTCCAAGCTAGATTTACCTGTTGTAATTACATCTTCTACTATTAAAACATTTGAATTTTTTTTTATATTAAAACCTCTTCTAAGTACAAATTTACCTGATACTCTTTCACAAAAAATTGTCTCTTTTTTTAACAATTTTCCAATCTCATAACCAATTATTATACCACCCATAGCTGGTGATAATATTAGGTCTATCTTTTTAATATTTTTTTTGATCTTTTTACTTAAAGATAAACAAATTTTATTTGCTTTGGATGGATTACTTAATAATTTTGCACACTGAACATAACTTGGTGAATGAAGTCCTGATGATAATACAAAATGACCTTCTAGTAGTGCATTAGTTTTTCTTAAAGCCGCTAAAGAGTTTTTTAATGAAAGCATATTTTTTATTTTTGTGTCTTATAATTTTGAAATTATATTCTTTTTGTTTTAGCTCACTAATAAGTTTTGTAAAGTTCTTCAGGTCATGTATTATAAGATTAAATCTAAAATTTATTGCTTTTTCTGTTTTTTCTACCATTTCAACACTTGAAATATTAACCTTATTTTCACCAATCATGGTAGTTACATCACCTAACTTTCCCGGTTGATCAATCAAAGAAATCCATAATGTAGTTCTATATTCTTTAATCTTGGTAGCTTGAGATCCATCTCGGTATTGCCAATATCTTCTTATAGCAGCTCTGGCCTTACCAGTCTTTGTTGATGTTAGCCAATGTAAAGATGGAGAAGCTTTCTTAGAAGTAATTATTTTGACTACGTCTCCATTTACTAAAGAACTTTGCAATGGACTTTCTTTTCCATTAATTTCACAACCAATTGCAGCGTCTCCAATTTTTGTATGAACAGCGTACGAAAAATCTATTGGTGTGGCGTGTTTAGGTAATTTTATAATCATTCCCTTTGGAGTAAAACAAAAAACATTTTCTTGAAACATTTGTAGCTTAGTATATTCAAAATAATGTTCTGGATTTTCATTTTTTTCTATAATTTCAACTAAATCTTTCAACCAGTCATATTCTTTCCATGTTAATGAATTAAATTTTTCTGATGATTTATATTTCCAATGCGATGCTATTCCCCTTTCAGCAAAATCATGCATAGGTCTTGTTCTAATTTGAATTTCTATCGGTCTCTTATTTGGACCAATAACCGCTGTATGTATTGACTGATAATTATTTATTTTTGGTGAAGAGATATAGTCTTTGAATTTACCAGGAATACAATTATATTTTGAATGAAAAACACCTAAAGCTTTATAACAATCATCTGTAGTATTTAATATTATTCTAAAACCAATGATGTCAGTTATTTGCTCAAGTGAGACTCTTTTTTTTTGGACTTTTCTCCAAATTGAAAAAGGTGTTTTTTCTCTTCCCACAATTTCGGATTCTAAACCATTCACATTTAAGACATTGGTAAATTCATTAGATACATTCTTAATACTTGTGGTTCTATTATCTTTTATTTCATCAAGTCTGTTTTTAATCAATTCTCTAGCTTCAAAGTTTAATACTTGAAATGAAAGATCTTCTAATTCATCTCGTATTCTATTCATTCCCATTCTGTCTGCTAATGGGGCATATATCTCCATTGTTTCTTTTGCTTTACGTATTTGTTTATCATTATTTGTAACGAACTTAATTGTTCTCATGTTATGTAGTCTATCTGCTAGTTTAACCAAAAGGACTCTAATGTCCTTTGATGTAGCTAAAATTAGTTTTCTAAAATTTTCAGCTTTTGAATTTGGCATAGCTTGATTTTCAAATTCGGAAATCTTTGTAACACCATCAACTAGATCAGCAACTTCCAAACCAAATTCATCTTTAATAGTTTGATATGTTGCGTGAGTGTCTTCAATAGTATCATGAAGAAGTCCAGTTGCTATGGTTGCGCTATCTAATTTTAATTCTGTTAAAATATTTGCCACAGCAACAGGATGAATGATATACGGAGATCCTTCATCTCTTTTTTGTTTTTCATGTGCTTTTAAAGCAAAATTATATGCCTTAGTTAAAGCTTCAGGATTAAGAAACTTATTATAAGATTTAACTTTAATTATTAACTCTTCTGAATTTAACATGTTTAAATTATATCATTTATTTAAATTTGTTTAATAGAGTAAAGAGAAGAATTGTCTAATTTTCCTATCAAATCTTGAATTTTTGTTTTTTTTAAAGGATGTTTCCAGTTTTTTTCGATCTCAAATAACGGAAATAAAATAAAATTTCTATTATGTAGCCTGGGATGAGGAATTATTAATTTATTATTATTAGCATATAATTTATAAATTTGACCTTTATAATCAAGAATATCAATATCACAAATTCTTGGACTATTAATTAATGATTTTTTTCTTCCAAGTTTTTTTTCAATATCTTTAATAATAAAAAATAAATTAGTCGGTTTTAAATTTGTTATAATTTTAATTACAATATTGTAAAATTTTGGATGATTTTTATTAGGCCAGGCATATGTTTCATAAAAATTTGAGCTTTTTAAAATTTTAATTGAATTTTTGGCTAAAAGAAATTTTGCTTTTTCAATATTTCTTTTTTTATTACCTAAGTTAGATCCAATACTTAAAAATGCTATATTAGCTAGATTTTCTGAAATACCTTGCTTTATCACGATTCCAATCTCTATTTTTTTTTGTTTGTCTTTTATCATATTGTTTTTTTCCTTTGGCGACAGCAATTTCTAATTTAGCCTTTCCTTTCTTAAAATACATTTTTGTGGGTACTAATGTGTATCCTTCAGCGTTTATTTTGCCAGTAAGTTTATTGATTTCTTTTTTATTAAATAAAAGTTTTCTTTCATCTGTTGGGTTATGATTTGAATAACTAGCTTGTTTATAAGAGGAAATGTGTGAGTTAACTAAGTAAATTTCACCATTTTTTTCTATGGCATAAGAATCAGCAATATTAACTTTGCCAGTTCTAATTGATTTAATTTCTGATCCTTTCAAAACAATACCTGCTTCAATTAACTCATGGAAAAAATAATTAAAACTTGCTTTTCGATTTAAACAAATAATTTTTAAACCAGGATTGGTTTTTTTTTTCATTAACTAATAAGTTTAGCTGATGATAAAGCTTTTTTAACTTCTTCTTGTGTTTCTTTTTTAATTTTTACTAATGGAAGCCTAATTTCATCATCACATAATCCTAAAAGTTTAGCTGCATATTTAACTGGTGCAGGATTGCTCTCAATAAATAGAGATTTATGTAAAGGTTGTAGCATTTGATCTATTCTTTCTGCTTCTTTTATCTCGTTATCGGATTTTGATTTTGAATACTTTTGCATGTCTGAACATAATTTTGGAGCAATATTAGCAGTTACAGAAATGATTCCTACACCACCTCTTCTATTAAATTTAAATGCTAGTCCATCTTCACCAGTAAGCTGTATGAATTCAGGACCTAATTTTTTTATTGTTTCGTCAAGTCGGTTTAAATCACCAGTAGCATCTTTTACTCCAGCAATATTCTTTAGTTCAAACAATCTAGCCATGGTATCAACCGACATATCAATTACACATCTGCTGGGTATATTATAAATTATAATTGGAAGACTGGTATTGTCATTTATAGTTTTGTAATGTTGATATAAACCTTCTTGTGTGGGCTTGTTATAATATGGAGTAACAACTAAAGCTCCATCTGCTCCAGCTTTTTCAGCATGTTTTGTTAATGCGACAGCTTCTTCTGTTGAATTAGATCCTGTGCCAGCTATTACAGGAATTTTGCCTTTAGCCTCTTTAATGCATAATTCGATTACTTTTTCATGCTCCTTGTGATTTAATGTTGGAGATTCTCCGGTCGTTCCTGCTGGAACCAAGCCATTGGTATTGTTTTCTAAATGAAAATTAATTAATCTAATATAACTTTCTTCATCTAGATTATTATCTTTGAATGGTGTTATAAGAGCTACATTTGAACCTTTAAACATGAGATCTTATAACATAAATTAGTAATGATTCATTAAATTTATTATGAAAAAAAAGCTTTTAAAATTTACAATAATTATTTTTATCTTCTTAAAAAGCGCTTTTATTGTACATGCCAATGAAACAATTATTCTTCCAGAAAAAAAACCAGTTGTAACCAATGAGCAAACCTCAAATAAAGTAACAAATTATTTAATTCCACCAAAAAAACCTATTTTAGATACAAAAAAAGAAGAGCCTAAAAAAATTGAAAAATTAGTTTTTAATGGAGAAATAATACCTCCAAACAAACCTTTGTTTGTTAAAAAAGAAAAGTCGGTTAGAGCAAAGAAATCTAAATATTATTCAAAAAAAGATTATGAAATAGCAAAGATAGCAATCAGAAATATGGAGCAGAGAAAATGGACTTCAGCTGAAAAAACTGCAAAAAAAGCAAGAGATAAATCTATATATAACTTTATAAGATGGAAGCACCTTTTAACTACAGGAAATCAATTAGCTTTTTATGAATACAAAAGATTTATTGAGTTAAATCCAAAATATCCAAGAATAAATAGAATAAAATATTTGGCTGAACACAAAATGTCTATAAGTGATTTATCTCCTAACTTTATTATCGACTGGTTCAATAAAAATCAACCTTTGAGTGGATTTGGTAAAATTGTTTTAGGTCAAGCACATCTGTCACAAGGTAAATCTAGTGAAGGGATTAAATTAATTAAAGAAGGATGGATCACTGCAGATTTAACTAGAAATGATATGAAATTTTTTAGAAAAAAATTTAAGAAAATTTTAAATTCTAATGACTATATTAAAAGAGCTGATTATTTAGCTTATGAAAGTAAATACTGGGACTTAAAAAGAATGCTAAGATACCTGCCCAAAGATTATCAGCTTTTATATACAGCAAGACAATTATTAATGAGTAGATCTTATGGAGTTGATGCTGCAATAAGTAAAGTTCCAAAAAAGTTTAAAAACGATCATGGCTTAAATTATGACCGATTAAAATGGAGAAGAAAAAGAGGAAGGGTTGATGGCTCTCTTGAAATTTTACTTAAAATCAAAAATACTAAAGAATATATGGTAAGGCCTGATAAATGGTGGGTAGAAAGAGGAATAATAGGAAGATCATTAATTTATAAAAAAAAATACGAAACAGCATATAAAATAGTAAGTAATCACGCGCTAACAGAGGGACCAGAATATGCAGAGGCAGAATGGATGAGTGGCTGGATAGCTTTAAGTTTTTTAAAAGATCCTATTTTAGCTGAGAATCATTTTTTAAATTTTTATAATAATGTTGGCTATCCAATAAGTTTATCAAGGGGTGCTTATTGGTTAGGAAGAACCTATGAAAAAATTGGTAAGAAAGATTTAGCAGTGCAATGGTACAGTGAATCTTCTAAATATTTAACTACTTATTATGGACAGCTTTCGCATTTAAAAATTAGTCCAAATGAAGAAATTGAATTAAATAAACTCATGGAAGTTGACAATGAATATGCAGAAAAATTTTACAAGAAAGGTATAGTTAAAGTAATTCATCTATTAGATGAATTAAATAAAGACAAATACACTAAACATCTATTAAGAGGCCTTGCAAATGATAATATTAGTTTAGGTAGTGAAGTTTTGGCTGCCAAATTGGCATCAGATATATCAAGATTTGATTTCGCAGTTCAAGTTTCAAAAATTGCATCATATGAAAAACGATTTCACAACAAATATAATTATCCAGTTATAAGCACACCAAAAGTTATTAATGGAAGAAAAATACCTGAGTCTGCATTTATATTATCAATAATAAGACAAGAAAGTGAATTTGATACAAGTGCACATAGTCATGCAGGAGCACAAGGGCTTATGCAATTAATGACCTACACTGCTAAAGTTGTAGCAAAACAAGCAAAATTGCCCTACTCAAAATCTAGATTAACTTCAGATCCAGAGTATAATGTTAACTTGGGCTCACATTATATAGCAGGATTAATTCTTGAATATGACGGCTCATATCCCTTTGCAATAGCTGCCTACAATGCTGGGCCCAAAAGAGTTAGATACTGGAAAAAAATAAATAAAAACCCACAAAAAAAACAAATTGATTATGTTGACTGGATTGAATTAATTAAATTTAAAGAAACTAGAAATTATGTTCAGAGAGTTTTGGAAAATTATAATGTTTACAGATACATACTTGAGCAAAAACCAATAAAATTGAAAGATTTTTTCAAAAATGATCCTCTTTACTAATGGCGGAAAGGGAGGGATTCGAACCCTCGGTACATCTTTCGACGCACGACGAGTTAGCAACCCGTTGGTTTAAACCAGCTCACCCACCTTTCCGTTGTTTACTGTGTAACTTGAAATCATTGAATATTCAATATTTATAAAGTAATTTTGTACAAAATATGAAAAACAAATACTCAATATTTTCACTAATTAAGAATGCTTTTAGCTATCACGAAAATTGGCAAAGAGCATGGAGGGACCCTGAACCGAAAAAAGAATATGATGCAATAATTATTGGTGGAGGTGGTCATGGTTTAGCCACAGCATTTTATTTAGCCAAAAAGCATAATATGACAAATATTGCTGTTGTTGAAAAAGGTTGGATTGGTGGTGGAAATACTGGAAGAAATACTACTATTATACGTTCAAATTATTTATGGGATGCCAGTGCAGGATTATATGACCATGCATTAAAAATTTGGGAAGGACTATCTCAAGAATTAAATTATAACGTAATGTTTAGTCAAAGAGGTGTTATGAATTTAGCTCATAACCTTCAAGATGTTAGAGATTTAAAAAGAAGGACTCATGCAAACAGATTAAACGGTATTGATGCAGTATGGTTAAATACTGAAGAAGTAAAAGAATTCTGTCCAATAATTAATACTTCACCTGATATTAGATATCCTGTTTTGGGTGGAACTTTACAAAGAAGAGCCGGAACAGCTAGACATGATGCTGTTGCATGGGGTTACGCTCGAGGAGCTGATGCCATGGGTGTAGATATTATTCAAAATTGTGAAGTAAAAGGAATTAAAAGGAATGGAGATAGCGTTGAAGGTATAGAAACTACAAAAGGATTTATTAAAACAAAAAAAATTGGAGTAGTTGCTGC
Source organism: uncultured Pelagibacteraceae bacterium (assembly GCA_902519625.1). GTDB lineage: Bacteria > Pseudomonadota > Alphaproteobacteria > Pelagibacterales > Pelagibacteraceae > Pelagibacter. Next base: position 8,993 of record CABYKS010000005.1, read on the forward strand.
TGGTCATTCTAGTGTTATTGCAAACATGGTTGATTTAAAATTACCTCTTGAAAGTAAACCTTTACAAGCTTTAGTATCTGAACCTGTAAAACCTATTATTGATACGGTAGTGATGTCCAACGCTGTGCATGCTTATGTAAGTCAATCTGACAAAGGAGAATTAGTTATTGGTGCAGGAACTGATGCTTATGTTTCGTATACACAAAGAGGTAGTCATGATGTTGTGGAAGGAACATTAAAAGCAATACTAGAGCTCTACCCTATTTTTAGTAGAATGAAAATGTTAAGACAATGGGGAGGTATAGTTGATATCTGTCCTGATGCTAGTCCAATAATTAGTAAAACACATATTAAGGGATTATATTTTAATTGTGGCTGGGGAACTGGTGGATTTAAAGCTACACCAGGTTCAGGTGATTTATTTGCACATACTATTGCTAACGATGAGCCTCATAAACTAAATGCTGATTTTAATATAAATAGATTTGTAAGTGGTGACCTTGTAGATGAACATGGAGCGGCTGCTGTAGCACATTAATGTTTTTAATTAATTGTCCATATTGTGGTGAAAGAGATCAAAGCGAATTTTCAGCTGGTGGAGAAGCACATATCTTGAGACCAAAACAACCAACTGAACTAAGTGATGATCAATGGGCAGAATATCTATTTATGAGAAAAAATATTAAAGGAGTTCAATTTGAAAGGTGGAATCATGCTCACGGATGTAGAAAATGGTTCAATATGATTAGAGATACATCTAATGATAAAATTCACGCTGTTTATAAAATGGGTGAAAAACCTCCTTTAAAATAATGAGTAAAAATTTAAGAATAACAAATAGCAAGTTTATTGATCAAACATCTAGAATATCTTTTAAGTTTGATGGTAAAACTTTATATGGGTTTAAGGGTGATACTTTAGCATCAGCTTTATTAGCAAACGATATTCACCTTGTCGGAAGAAGTTTTAAATATCACCGCCCAAGAGGAATAATGGCATGTGGTCCTGAAGAACCTAATGCGATCGTACAAGTTGGAAATGATGCATCAATGACGGAGCCAAATACAAGAGCGACTGAGATAGAGTTATATGAGGGTTTAGAAGCATCAAGTCAAAATTGCTGGCCAAGTGTTAATTTTGATATAGGGGCAGTAAATAATTTTTTCTCCCCTCTTATACCAGCAGCATTTTATTATAAAACATTCATGTGGCCTGCTAATTTTTGGAAATTATATGAATATTTTATAAGAAGATCAGCAGGCCTAGGTAAATCACCTACTGAACCAGACAAAGATATTTATGATCATAAATACTTACACTGTGATGTTTTGGTCGTTGGTGGAGGTATATCCGGAATAATAGCTGCAAAAACAGCAGCTAAGAATAATTCAAACACTGTATTAATAGACGATAAAAATATCTTAGGTGGAACTACTCTTTTCCAAGAAAATGAATGCTTTAAAATAAACAATTCTTATTCAAACGAGTGGTTAAAAAAAGAAATTAAAAGTCTAAAATCACTTAAAAGTTTAACTATAAAAACAAGAACATCATTAGCTGCTTATCATAGTTACAATTATCTTTTAGCTAGAGAAAATTTAACAGACCATTTAGATATAAATGAAAAAAAAGATAAAATTCGTCAAAGACTTTGGAAAATAAGAGCAAAAAAAGTAATTATAGCTACAGGATCGATGGAAAGACCATTGATTTTCAACAATAATGATAGACCTGGTATTATGCTCTCATCTTCTATCAAAAAATACATAGATTATTACGGAGTAAAATGTGGACAAAAAGTATCTTTATTTACAAATAATGATTCAGCATATGAAACTGCAATCTCTTTAAATAATAGTGGTGTAAATATTAATTCAGTAATTGATATAAGAGATAAAACTAATTCGTCAATAGTTAAACAGGCTGAAAAGTTAGGTATTAAAATTCATTGGAAATCTACAATTGTTAATACAAATGGTTACAAAAAAATCAATTCTATTGAAATTATGCAGTTGTCTGACGATGGAACTGCTGTTGTAGGAAAAAAAATAAAAGAAGAATGTGACTGCTTAGGTATTTCTGGAGGATGGACACCAAGAGTACATTTATTTACTCAATCTGGCGGTAAACTCAATTTTAGAGATGAAGATAATGTTTTTTTACCAGGTAAATCAGAATTAGATCAAATAAGTATTGGATCTTGTAATGGTGATTTTGAGCTTGATGAAATAATTAAAAATACAGCTAATACAATCAATAAATTTCTAAAAGTTAATAATAATGATTATGAAAATTTAAAAATTATTTCTTCAAAAGAAATTGACAAAAAAAATATTTGGCTACTTCCATCTGATAAACCTTTGGGAAAAACTAAACCATTTTTAGATTTTCAAAACGATTCTACTGCAAATGATGTAAAATTAGCTTTAAGAGAAGGTTTTAAATCAATTGAACATGTAAAAAGATATACAACAACTGGTATGGCCACCGATCAAGGGAAATTATCTAATATGCACGCACTTGGAATTATTGCTGAAACTGCTGGTGTTAAAATGGGTGAATTGGGAACAACTACATTTAGACCTCCTTACACTCCATTAACTTTTGGAGCGATTGTTGGAAGAAACGTTGGTGAATTTTTTGATATTACAAGAAAAACACCGATGCATGACTGGCATATAGAAAATAAAGCAGAATTTGAAAATGTCGGACAGTGGAAGAGAGCTTGGTACTATCCAATAGAAAATGAAAATATGCATGAAGCTGTTCAAAGAGAAAGTAAGGCAGCTAGAGATAGTGCTGGTATATTAGACGCATCTACACTTGGAAAAATAGACATTCAAGGAAGTGACGCATCTGAATTTTTAAATAGAGTTTATACAAATGCATGGTCAAAATTAGAAATAGGAAAATGCAGATATGGGCTTATGCTCAATGAGGATGGAATGGTTTACGATGATGGAGTTACAACTAGATTGTCAGAAAACCATTATTTAATGACTACAACAACTGGTGGTGCTGCCAATGTTTTATCAAAATTAGAAGATTACTTGCAAACAGAATGGCCTGAATTAGATGTGTATTTAACTTCAGTAACTGATCACTATGGTACAGTAAGTATCTGTGGACCTAATTCAAAAAAAATTCTTTCAAAAGTAATTCCTGATCTAGATTTGTCAGATAAAGAATTTCCACATATGTCATTCAAAAATGCATTAATCGATAATATAAGATGTAGAATAATGCGTATTAGCTTTACCGGTGAACATAGTTATGAAATTAATATTCAGTCATCATACGCTAAATCTGTCTGGGAAAAATGCTTTGAAGCTGGTAAAGAGTTTAAAATTACACCATACGGAACAGAGACAATGCACTTACTTAGAGCAGAAAAAGGATTTATAATAGCAGGTCAAGATACTGATGGAACAATGACTCCTGTAGACTTACAGATGGATTGGATAATTAGTAAAAAGAAATATGATTTTATTGGTAAAAGATCTTTATACAGAAGTGATACAATTAGAGAGGATAGAAAGCAATTAGTTGGATTACTAACTGATGATCCAAAAGAAATTTTAGAAGAAGGTGCACAAATCGTTGCTGAAACAAATAAGCAACCAATAGAAATGCTCGGTCATGTTACTTCAAGTTATTTTAGTCCAAATTTAAATAAATCAATTGCTCTTGCTGTAGTAAAAAATGGCAAAAAACTGAAGGGTCAAAAATTATTTGTTCCGATGAAAAACAAAACAATTAATGTAACTATAACAGATACAGTTTTTTTAGATAAAGAAAATAAGAGGTTGAATGCTTAATTTTAATACTCCGATTATCGATACAAAAGAATATTCTGAAATAAAAATTTCAGAGATTGAACCAATACTTAAAATAAATTTGAGAGGTAAAAGTAGAGATTTTGTAACTAAAATTGGAAAAGAATTGTCTATAATTACTCCTGTCGACCCTAATACATCTTCAAGTAACGAAAAATTTAATCTTCTTTGGTTGAGTCCAGATGAATGGTTTTTGTACTCAAATGATAAGATTGATATAAAGGATGCTAATGTTTTAGAGAACAAACTTTTTAATGAAATTTCCAAAGTAAAACTAGGTTCTGTTACAAATGTTTCTGATCATTGGATAATGATTAATTTAAAAGGTATAAAAATTTTTGAATTATTATCAGCTGGATGTCCATTTAATTTTAATAATTTTAAAAAATCAAAAGGTGCAGTAACACAAACTTTAATTAATCATATCGATGTAATTATTCATAATAAGAATGTTAATGATTTGAATTTATTTGTTAGAAGATCGTTTTCGGCACATTTATGGTCATGGATGAACGACAGTGCTAGGTTTATTTAATTTAAGCTTGAAGTAATAAATTATTATAAAAAAATAAGAAATTGAAAAAAACCAATTAATTCCTACCCATAACCAGAAGAAAGTTTCAAAACTCGCATTTATATATTTTGCGATATAAAATACTGCAATTGGGTTAAGAACATTTCTAAAAAAGTTAGAAATCATTGCATTTTCTGACTTTTTTAAGGCCATAAAAAAACCGTTTGATAGAAAAAAAACAGGGTAAGCTGGTAATACAAAAGCTGAAATTTTTAAATATCTTTTTCCATATTCAATTACTTCTGGGTCACTTGAAAAAAAACTTGTAATTACACTTGCAGATAAAAAAACCAAAGTTCCAGCTGTAATCATTATAACAAAAGCATATTTAATAGCGGTAAAATAAGTTTCTTTGATTCTGACAAGATTATTAGCTCCATAATTTTGGGCTATTATGGATATTATAGCAGTATTAATTCCAAGTATTGGAAGTAGAACTACTTGTTCTATACGAGTACCAACACCATAACCTGCAACAGCATATTCACCAGATTGACCTACGTAAGTAAAAATTATTGCAGCGGCTAGAGCGTAACCACATATTGATACAGAGATAGGCATAGACTGAAAAAAGATATTTTTAAAAAATAAAAATTTTGGTACCAGATATTCATTTGTAATATTTCTTACTCGTTCGTTTTTAAGAACTTTAAATAAAATAATTAAAAAAGACACTAATTGAGAAATAATCGTAGCAATACCTATGCCCTTAACTCCAAATGCAGGTATAAATAAAAAACCAAATATTAAAATAGGATTTAATATTATGTTTAAAAGAAATGATATTACTAAAACGTTACGGTAAGTTTTTGTATCACCTTCTGCATGAAGTAAGGAATTTAAAGAAACAACTAATATAAACAAAAAAGAACCTGAATAAATAATATTAGTGTATTCAAGTCCTAAAGATGCAACTTCTTCTGTTGATCCCATTAAAAAAAATACTCGCTCAGAGAAATATAAACCTAGAAAAGTAATAAAAATAGAGATTAAAATTCCATAATAAATAATATGAGAGAAATAATTTAAAGTTTTTTTATTATCTTTTTCACCAATACTGTTTCCTATTAAAGATGTCCCAGCAACAGTTACCCCAATAGATGTGGCAATGATAATAAAATATATTGGGAAAGATTTACTTAAAGCCGATAGTGCTTCTGGAGAGATTTTTCCTGCAAAAAAGGTATCAACGACATTATAAAGGGTTTGAAATAAAGTTCCTATCATAGCAGGAACAGCAAGTTTTCTTACTAGCTTAGGTATATTATCTTTTAGCAAATCCATATTTAAAATTCTTTTTGGAATATATGTTTTCTTCCAAGTTTTTTTGCAACATTTATTTGCTTTTGTCTCATTCTAAATCTTTCTTTTTGTGAGTTTGTTAGAGTATCGTGACAATTTGGACATGATACACCTTCTTCATACTTACGTGATTTTTTATCTTTAATCGATATCGGCTTCCTACATCCACTGCACATGGAATAAGTACCAACAGTCAATCCGTGCTTTAAAGAAATTCTATTGTCAAAAACATAACATTCACCTTTCCACAAACTTTTATTTTTTTTAATTTTTTTTAGGTAATTTATTATTCCACCCTTCAATTGAAATACGTTATTAAAACCCTTTTTTTCTAAATATACGCTAGCTTTTTCACATCTTATTCCACCAGTGCAGAACATAGCTATAGTTTGTTTTCTATCTAATTTTCTAAGATAATTTGGAAATTCTCTAAATTTATCAATTTCTGGATTAACTGAACCTTTAAATGTACCAACTTTATATTCAAATTGTTTTCTAGCATCAATCAATACTGTTTTTTTATTACTAATAAGTTTATTCCATTTACTTGGTTCTAGATGATTTTTCGTTTTTCTTTTTGATATTTTTATTCCCATAGGAACTAGCTCATTTTTTATTTTAACTTTGCCTCTATGAAATATTTGAAATTTACTTTTAGATAAATTTTGACTATCGAAGTTTATAAAATTAAAAATTTTTTTAATTTTATTTAACACTAGCTCTAAATTTTTTTTGTTAGATGATATTGTTCCATTTACTCCTTCGCTAGAAATAATTATCGTTCCCCTTACATTATATTTACTGAAAATATCATTTAATAATTTTTTAGTTTTTTTGATTCGATGAATTTTTTTAAACTTATAGAAACCAGAAATATAATACATTATAATTTTCTACAAACAGTTAGGCCATCACCTAAAGGGATAATTAAATTTTCAACTCTTTTATTTTCATTAACATAAGAGTTAAATTCTCTTATGCTTACTGTTAATTTGTCTTGTTTATTATTATCAACAACTTCACCATGCCATAAAACATTGTCTATAACAATTAAACCATCTTTATCGATTAAATCTAGTGAATGATTAAAATAGTTTATATAATTTTCTTTATCAGCATCAATAAATACTAAATCAAATTTTTGCTTTTGATCATTTAAATTATTTAAACTTTCTAATGCTGGAGAAATAATTAATTTAATTTTATTATCTTGAGCTGCTTTTTTAAAAAAACTTACTGCTATCTCACTTGTTTTTTGATTTTTATCTAATGCTATAATTGATCCATCATCTGGCAATGCTAAGGACATGGATAATGTACTTAATCCAGTAAAAGTTCCGATTTCTAAAATTGTTTTTATTTTAGATAATTTGATTAATAAATGCAAAAAATGACATTGTGATATTGAGATTTGCATTCTTTTAATATCTCCTAGTCCATCGTTATGTTTTATTATTTCTTTTTGAACAGGATGAAGTTTTGTTGAGTTATTATTTATATATTCTTCAATTTTCTTATTAACAGTAAGATTTGAACCCATTCTACTTAAGTTTCTTTTTTAATATCTCATTAACCAATTGAGGATTAGCTTTACCTCCAGAAACTTTCATTGCCTGTCCTACAAAAAAACCAAATAGTTTTTCTTTTCCTGACTTGTACTCTTTCACTTTATCTTGATTTTCATTTATTACTTTTTCTATAAGTTTTTCTAGTTCCGCAGGGTCACTTTGTTGTTTAAGACCTTTCTCTTTGACTATATCTATAGGATTTTTATCTCCCTTAGCCATCATTTCAAAAACTGTTTTGGCAATTTTACCTGAAATTGTCCCATCTTTTATTAAATTGATCAATTTAGATAGATTTTTTGCACTTATTGGACTTTCTGTAATTTCTAGGTTTTTTTCATTTAATAAGGCAAATAATTCACCTGTTATCCAATTTGATGAAATTTTCACATCAGAGTTTTCAATTACAGCTTCAAAATATTTTGATGTATCTAAATCTGATACTAAAATATTCGCTTCATAAGAGCTTAATTTAAATTTTTCAATAAAACGTGCTTTTTTTTGATCTGGAAGTTCTGGAATTTCTTTTTTAATATTTTCAACATAATCATTGCTGAATTCCAGTGGTAACAGATCTGGATCTGGAAAATACCTATAATCATGTGCGTCTTCTTTAGATCTCATTGATCTTGTTTCATTTTTTTTTGTATCAAAAAGTCTTGTTTCTTGATCAATTTTTCCACCCTCTTCCAAAATATCAACTTGTCTATTTGCTTCATGTTCTATGGCCATTTGCATAAATTTTATTGAATTTACATTTTTAATTTCACATCTGGTTCCATATTTATCGTCACCTTGTTTTCTAACAGATACATTAACGTCTGCTCTAAGTGAGCCTTCTTGCATATTTCCATCACAGGTTCCTAAATATCGCATTATTGATCTTAATTTTTTTATATAAACATTAACTTCTTCTGGTGATCTTAGATCTGGCTTGCTTACTATTTCCATCAAAGCTACACCTGATCTATTTAAATCAACCAATGTATTTTTTGGATCAATATCATGAATGCTTTTCCCAGCATCTTGTTCTAAATGCAATCTTTCAATTCCTACGGTTTTTGATCCAGATGTCAAATCAAGAACAACAGAACCTTCACCTACAATTGGATCTTTATATTGGGATATTTGATATCCTTGAGGTAAATCTGCATAAAAATAATTCTTTCTATCAAAAATAGATTTATTATTTATTTTAGCATTTAATCCAATTCCAGTTTTTATAGCTTGTTTAATACAGAACTCATTAATCACTGGTAACATTCCGGGAAATGCAGCATCAACTAAACTTACCTGGGTATTTGGCTCACTACCAAACTTGGTAGGTGATGTAGAAAATAATTTAGATTCGGATAGCACTTGAGCGTGAACCTCAAGTCCAATGACTACTTCATATTTTTTTCCATTTCTCTCGATCAAATAGTCTTTAGTCATTCATCCACCACTCTTTTAAATTAAATTTAAAATTAATTTTATCCTCCATAGAATAAGCTATATTTAAAATATTTTGTTCATCAAATGACTTTCCAATAATTTGAAGACCTAATGGATATCCTTTTTTATCTAATCCAGCTGGAATTGAAATTCCAGGTAAACCAGCAAGATTTACAGGGACTGTAAATATATCGTTTAAATACATTGAAACAGGATCGTTTGATTTTTCTCCAATTTTAAATGCTGAAGAAGGTGTTGAAGGTGTTAGTATTGCGTCAACTTTTTGAAATATATTGTTAAAATCATTTTTAATTAATCTTCTAACTTTTTGTGCCTTTAAATAATATGCATCGTAATAACCTGATGATAAAACATAAGTGCCAATCATAATTCTTCTCTTTACTTCATCACCAAATCCTGCAGATCTAGTTTTTTCATACATATCGATTAAATTATCACCTTCAGTTCTAAAACCATATTTTACGCCATCATATCTCGCAAGATTGGAAGAAGCTTCTGCAGGTGCAACTATATAGTAAGTTGGTAATGCAAATTTTGTATGTGGAAGTGATACATCAACGATTTCAGCACCACAATCCTTTAAATAGTTTTTTCCATCATCCCATAATTTTTCAATTTCTTCCGACATTCCATCAACTCTATATTCTTTTGGAATTCCAATTTTTTTACCTTTAATGTTTTTCGATAAATCTTTTGAGTACATAGGTCTTTTAAAATCTACAGAAGTTGAATCTTTATTGTCAAAGGAACTCATTACCTCTAATAAGAGTGCTGCATCTTTAACATTTTTTGTCATAGGGCCCGCTTGATCTAAAGATGATGCAAATGCAACTATTCCATATCTTGAACAACTACCATAAGTAGGCTTTAAACCAACTGTTCCTGTAAATGATGCTGGTTGTCTAATAGATCCTCCTGTATCAGTACCTATGGTTGCTGGTGTTAATTTAGCAGCTAAAGCTGATGCAGAACCACCTGAAGAACCTCCTGGAACTAAATCTTTATCTATTGGACTAATTACGTTACCAAAATAACTTGTTTCATTTGAAGAGCCCATTGCAAATTCATCACAGTTTAATTTACCTAGTAATATTGACCCACTACTCCATAAATTTTGAGTCACTGTAGACTCATATGTTGGAATAAAATTATTTAGTATTTTGCTGCTTGCTGTTGTTTTTACATTTTTTGTACAAAATAAATCTTTGACAGCAATTGGTACACCAGGCAATTGTTTATTAAAATCAGGTTTTAAGTCAAACTCAGTAGATTTTTTTAAAGCACTGTCGAAGGTTTCTTCATTATATGCGTTTAAGCTTTTAGATTTTTTTGATCGCTCAACATATGCGGATGTCGCTTCATTAGAAGAAATTTTTTTATTTTTTATATTTGAAACTAATTCTGATAAACTGAGATCAATAATTTTTGACATTATTCGACTACCTTTGGAACAACAAAAAAATCTTTATTTTCATCAGGTGAATTTTTAAGAATTTCTTCTCGTATATTTTTTGATTTAATTTCATCTTTTCTAAGTCTTAGTTTTGTTTCAACTATAGAGCTTAAAGGTTCTATATTTTCAGTTTTTAATTCATTAAGTTGTTCAATCCACTTAAATATAGAATTTAAATCAGTCTCTAATTTCTTGGCTTTTTCCTCATCTAATGAAATTCTTGATAATTTAGATATATGTTTAACTGTTTTAAGATCTATGGTCATGTGATATTTAAATTAAGGGCAAATTATCATTAAATATAGAAATTACAATATGATGAACATTAGCGATATAAAGAAGCATATTAATAATAAATCTAGACTAATAGGTATTGATATGGGTTCTAAAAGAGTTGGTTTATCAATTTCTGATGAAAATAGAAAAGTCGCCACCCCTTTAAAAACGATAAATTATGAGAATATTCAAATCTTAATCGATGAGTTAGGAAAAATAATTAATGAAAATAACGTTCATGCTATTGTATTTGGAAATCCTAAAAATATGGATGGTACAGAGGGTAGTTCATCCCAATCAGTAAAAGATAAAGCAAAGTTAATATCTGAAAAAATAAAAATACCAATATTTATGTGGGACGAGAGACTTTCGACAGTCGGAGCATTCAATTTATCTAGTCAGCTAGATGTAAATGTTACAAAAAGAGTAAAAAATATAGATGAAAATGCTGCTGCCTTTATACTTCAAGGAGTTTTAGATTTTTTAAATAATTAAGCTTGCATTATTGGTGCTCTATAGCTATAGAGTTGGTTTTAATGGCAAATGTAAAAAAAGCTATTAAAATCTCAAAAAAACACCTCCTAGGAATCCAAGATCTATCAATTTCTGATGTAAACTTTATTTTATCAGAAGCGAAACAATTTATTAATCTAAACAAAAGTAAAAATAAAAAATTAGATATTTTAAGAGGAAAAACACAAATAAATTTATTTTTTGAACCTTCAACACGTACACAAAGCTCATTTGAATTAGCTGGAAAAAGATTGGGTGCAGATGTTATGTCAATGAATTTAAATAATTCTGCAATAAAAAAAGGAGAAACATTAATAGATACAGCAATGACCCTCAACGCAATGCATCCTGATATTATAGTAGTAAGGCATCAAGATTCTGGAGCATCAAATTTATTATCTCAAAAAGTTAATTGTGCAGTTTTAAATGCTGGTGATGGACGAAGAGAACATCCAACGCAAGCTTTGTTAGACGCTTTAACTATTATAGATAGAAAAGAAAAAATTGAAGGATTAAAAATTGCAATTTGTGGAGATATTGTTCATTCAAGAGTTGCAAGATCAAATATTTATTTACTTAATATGCTAGGAGCAGAAGTAAATATTGTTGCTCCATCCAATTTAATGCCAAAAGATATTGCTAAACTTGGAGTTAACAGTTTTTCAGATATGAAAAAAGGATTGAAAGACTGCGATATTGTTATGATGCTTAGACTTCAAAACGAAAGAATGACTAGTTCTTTTCTTTCATCTAATAGAGAATATTATGAATACTATGGGTTAACAACAGATAAATTAAAATTTGCTAAAGACGATGCGTTAATAATGCACCCTGGTCCAATGAATAGAGGTATAGAAATTGATACAAATTTAGCTGATGACATAAATAAAAGCGTAATAAAAGAACAAGTCGAACTTGGTGTAGCTGTAAGAATGGCTTGCCTTAAAATATTTTGTGAATGATGAAAAAAAAATACTTTTTAAATGCCAATATAATTGATCCTCAAAACTCTATAGATGAAGTTGGTGGTTTAATAATTGGTGAGAATGGATTAATTGAAGCTGTAGGTAAAAAAGTAAATATAAACAATATATCTTCCAGAGAAAAATATATTGATTTAAAAGGGAAACATATTATTCCAGGAATTGTTGATATGAAGGTTTTTGTTGGTGAGCCGGGATTTGAATATAAAGAAAATTTTAGAACGTTAAGCGAAGCTTCACTATCAGGTGGTGTTACATCCGTAGTTACAATGCCAAATACAGATCCTATCATTGATAATGTTTCAATAGTTGATTTTTTAAAAAGAAGAGGAAGAGACAAAGCTAAAATTAATATATATCCAACAGCATCTTTAACAAAAAACCTTGAAGGTACAAATATGACAGAGTTTGGTCTATTACAGGCCAAAGGTATTGTGGGATTTACTGATGGTTATAAAACAATTCAAAATACAAGATTAATGTCAAGAATAATGAGATCAGCATATGATCTAAATTCTTTAATTATGCAACATGTCGAAGATAAAGAACTAGCAAAAGACGGAATGGTAAATGATGGGATTGTTTCAACAAAACTAGGTCTTCAAGGTATTTCGGATTTGGCTGAAAAAATTATTATTGAGAGAGATTTAACTTTATTGGAGGATTTCAATTGCAGATATCATATATCACAAATTTCATCACAAAAATCTCTAGATGTAATTAAAAAAAGAAAAGAAAATGTAGAATTCACCTGTGGTGTTTCTATAAATAATTTGTCCTTAAATGAAAATGATATAGGTGACTTTAGAACATTTTTAAAATTATCACCTCCATTAAGAACTGAAGATGATAGGTTAGCCTTGATTAAAGGAGTAAATAACGATTTAATTGATGTAATAGTTTCTGACCATAAACCTGAGGATGAGGAACAAAAAAGACTAACATTTGCTCAAGCTGCAACAGGTGCTTCTGGAATTGAAACACTATTACCTTTGGCTCTAGAACTCTATCACAACGAATCTATAAAGCTAAACAAAATAATTAAAGCATTAACTTGTAATCCAGCTAAAATTTTAAAAATAAATAAAGGAAACTTAAGTATTGGTAATGAAGCTGATTTTTGCATACTTGATATAAATAAACCTTGGGTAGTTAAAAAAGAAAATTTAATATCAAAGTCTAAGAATACATCTATTGAAGGAAGAAAATTGCAAGGTAAAATAACAAATACATTTGTAAAAGGAGAAGAGTTATTTAAAATTTAATTATGGAATTAATTCTAGTTATCTCGATTTCCTATCTGATGGGATCTATTCCTTTTGGACTAATATTAACAAAAGTTTTTCTAAAAAAAGATATAAGAGATGTTGGTTCTGGAAACATAGGAGCTACTAACGTTTTAAGAACTGGAAATAAACTAATAGGATATTTTACTTTAATATTAGATGTTTTAAAAGCTGTGATTCCAGTGTTATATGTTAAATTAAATTTTCCAGAATTAGTTTACATTTCATCTTTATCAACTTTCATTGGACACGTATTTCCTATTTGGTTAAAATTTAAAGGTGGAAAAGGTGTAGCCACATATGTTGGTATATTATTTTCTATAAATTATTTTTTTGGAATTATATTTATTGTTTCATGGTTAATAATTTTTTTTATTTCAAAATATTCTTCACTTGGATCAATCTTATCAAGTTTGTTAATTCCAATTTTTGTTTTTTTAAATTCAAGTTATGAAAATCAATATTTTTTCATAATAATGTTTGTTTTAATTTTATATACTCATAGAGAAAATGTTAAACGGCTGATAAATAAAGAAGAATCCAAGACTAAAATTTATTAATTTGACTATTGATCTATTTTTTGTGTAGTTTCATTAATTATGAATCTGGTCATAGTTGAAAGTCCGGCAAAAGCTAAAACAATTAACAAATATTTGGGTGTTAATTATACAGTTTTAGCAAGTTATGGTCATATAAGAGATCTTCCATCCAAAAATGGGTCTGTAGATCCTGAAGATAAATTCAAAATGATATGGGAAGTTGATAGTTTTTCAAAAAAATATTTAAAAGAAATTACTGATGCTGCAAAAAAATCAGAAAAAATTATTCTCGCAACAGACCCTGATCGTGAAGGTGAAGCAATAGCTTGGCATGTAAGAGAGTACTTGGAAGAAAAAAAACTTTTAAAGGATAAAAAAATTGAAAGAGTAGTTTTTAATGAAATAACTAAAAAAGCTGTAACTAATGGAATCGATAATCCACGAAGCATAGAAACCAACTTAGTTGATGCTTATATGGCAAGAAGAGCTTTAGATTATTTGGTTGGATTTAACATCTCCCCTATTCTATGGACAAAATTACCAGGTTCAAAATCTGCAGGTAGAGTTCAATCTGTTGCATTAAGATTGCTTACTGAAAGAGAGCATGAAATAGAACAATTTAAACCTGAAGAATTTTGGTCTTTAAATGTAAATTTCAAAAACGCAAAAGGTGATATTTTAAATTCAAATATTGTATTATTAAATAATTCAAAAATAGAAAAATTCTCTTTTAAAAATAAAGAAGATATAAATGACGCTATAGAATTAATTAAAAAATCAAAATACAAGATTTCAGATATTAGTTCTAAAATATATACAAGAAATCCTCTTGGTCCGTTCACTACATCTACACTTCAACAAACTTCTTCAAGTAAATTAGGTTTTGGAGCTTCTAGAACTATGCAAATTGCTCAAAGATTATATCAAGGAATAGATATTGAGGGTGATACCGTTGGATTGATCACTTACATGAGAACTGATGGTACAAACATATCAAACGATTCTGTTATTGACTTTAGGGATTTTATAAAAAATTCTTACGGTAATAATTATTTGCCAAAAGAACCTAATAATTACTCAGGCAAAAAAGCTAAGAATGCACAAGAAGCTCATGAAGCTATAAGACCTACAGATATAAGTAGAACTCCAGAGTCAATAAAAAAATTCTTAAGTACAGATCAAAATAAACTATATAATTTAATTTGGTCTAGAGCTTTATCATCACAAATGGAAGCAGCAAAATTTGATAGAAAAACCATTACAATAAATTCTGATAACGGTTTAAACCAGTTTAAATGTTCAGGTTCAACAATTAAATTTGATGGTTTTTTAAAACTTTCAAGAATTGATGAAAATGAAGATGAAAAAATTCTTCCAGATGTAAATAAAGAAGAAGTTTTAGTTAATGATTTTATTGATGAACAGCACTACACACAACCACCTCCTCGATATTCTGAGGCAAGTTTGGTAAAAAAACTTGAAGAATTAGGCATAGGAAGACCGTCTACATATGCAAGTATTATTTCAGTAATATCCAATAGAGGATATGCAGATGTAATTAATAAACGTTTTTTTCCAACTGATAGAGGAAAATTATTATCTGCATTTTTAGAAAAATTATTCTCAAAATATGTCGACTATGGATTTACAGCTGGTTTAGAAGATCAGCTTGACGATATTACGACTGGTAAAGAAGAATGGATAAAAGTCCTTGATAATTTTTGGAAAGACTTCAATACAAATGTATCAAACGTTAAGGAAAAGCGAACTCGAGAAGTATTAGATTTACTTAATGAAAGCCTTGGAGAACTAATTTTCGAAGCTGATGAAAACGGAAAAATTAATAGAAGCTGTAAATTATGTAACAATGGTGAATTAAGTTTGAAAAATAGTTTTAGAGGAGGCGCATTCATAGGTTGTTCAAATTATCCAGAATGTAAATTTACCAGACCTTTATCTAAGTCTAAAGCTAATGATCAATACGCATTAGCAGAGCCTAAATTAATTGGACAAAATGATAATGGTAAAGACATTTATTTAAAAAATGGAAGATTTGGTCCATATCTTCAATATGAAATGATTGATGAAGAAATACAAACTAAAAAGAAAAAAAAGAAAAAAGAAAACGATAATTTAAAGAATGTATCTATACCCAAAGGAATAAATATAGATCAAATTGATTTGGAAAAATCTAAATATTTGTGTTCGCTTCCAAAAATTTTAGGACAGCACCCTGAAAATGGAAAAGATATAACAGTAAATTCAGGTAGATTTGGGCCATATCTTAAATGTGATAATAAGTCAGCGAGACTAGAAAATGTTGATGAACTTTTTACAATAGGTCTTAATAGAGCAATTACATTAATAGCAGAAGCAAAACCAGGAAGAATCTCTTCATCGTTAATAAAAGATTTAGGTGAGCATCCTGAGGACAAAAAACCAGTAAGAATTATGAAAGGACAGTATGGACCTTATATAAAATATAAATCTCTAAATGCTACTATACCTGAAGAAAAAGACCCTTTAGAACTCAATATGGAAGATGCATTAATTTTAATTGAAAAGAGAAAAGAATACGATAAGTCTAAGAAAAGGAAAAAAAAATAATGAAAAAAATTCTAGCATTAATTTTTATTTTAATACTTACAACAAATTATGCCCACTCATCTGATGACTGTAAACAGTATAAAAAACTTTCAAAAGATTATTTAAAATGTTTGGGAGGAAAGTTAAAAGGTAAAT
Source organism: uncultured Pelagibacteraceae bacterium (assembly GCA_902519625.1). Taxonomy (GTDB): domain Bacteria; phylum Pseudomonadota; class Alphaproteobacteria; order Pelagibacterales; family Pelagibacteraceae; genus Pelagibacter. The sequence goes on from CABYKS010000005.1 coordinate 25,517, forward strand.
CATCTAGTGTAGGTTTGGATACAAGTAATATAAAAGAAAAAAAAACCTTGAGTGACTGGTTTAAAAAGAAAAAATGAGTTTTGAAGAAAATATAAAAAATGAAAAATTCAAATTACCAGAAGCAGCATCTCCAGTTGGTTCTTACGTTGCAACAAAAATAGTTAATAAATTATTGTATATTTCTGGCCAAATTTCAATTGATGAAAATGGAAATTTAATTAAAGGTAAACTTGGAAAAGAGTTAAATACTGAAGATGGATATAATGCTGCAATAAGATGTGCTTTAGGTATAGTAGCTCAAGCAAAAAAATCTTGTAATAATGATTTATCGAAAATTAAAGCTTGTATTAAATTAACAGGATTTGTTAATTCTACAGATGATTATATTGAACAACCAAAAGTGATTAATGGTGCATCTGACACTATAGTTAAGATTTTTGGTGAAAGTGGAATGCACACAAGAGCTGCCGTTAGTACAAATAGTCTTCCTCTAGGTGTTGCCGTTGAGATTGATGCAATTTTTGAATTAAATTAAATTATCTTCCAATACTAAAATATCTAATTTTATCTTTTTTCATTTTGTGTACTGAATAAATATTTCTCATATCATAAACAACAAACTTATTTTTTTTAACAATTTTTTTAAAATTGAGTAGCTTAAATTCATTCCATTCAGTGTGAATAATAATGAGATCACTTTTTAAACATGCCAAAGATATATTGTTACAAAAATTAACATTTTTTAGGTTATCAAAATTTATTTTTTTTCCTGATGGGTCAAAATATTTTATATTCGCTCCTTTTCTGTGTAGTCGTGGAATCATAAATAAGCTAGATGCTTCTCTCATGTCATCAGTATTTGGTTTAAAAGTAACACCTAAAAAAGTAATATTTTTATTTTTGATTTTGTTATTTAATATTTTTTCAACTCTTTTTGTTAATAACAATTTTCTTTCATTATTAGATTTTATAACACTTTTTATTATTGATAGATTAGAGTTAAAGGAACTAGCGGTATCAACAATAGCTCTTGTATCTTTTGGAAAGCAAGATCCACCATAAGCAGGTCCTGCACGCAAAAATCTATCACCTATACGTTGGTCCAAGCCCATTCCTAGAGATACATCTTTTATATTAACTCCAGTTTTTTCACATAAATTTGCAAGTTCATTAATGTATGAAATTTTGGTAGCCAAAAAAGCATTTGATGCATACTTGATTAATTCAGCACCTCTTCTAGAAGTGTTAAAAAACCTACTAGTTTTTTTAATAACTGGTAAGTACAAAGATTTAAGTATTTTAATAGCTTTTTTGCTATCAGTTCCAATGACTACTCTGTCAGGATAAATAAAATCTCTAATAGCCTCCCCTTCTCTTAAAAATTCTGGATTTGATACCACATCAACAAGTTTTCTTTTTTTTAAATTTTTAAGAATATTTTCTATTTTATCTCCTGTTGAAACTGGAACAGTAGATTTTGTAATTATAATTTTATATTTTTTTATAGATTTTTTTAATTCTTTAGCAACTTGAAAAACATATTTTAGATCTGCTGAATAACCATTTTTTTTTGTAGGAGTTCCAACGCATATAAATATAATATCTGAATTTATTACTGCGTGTTTTAAATCTGTAGTGAAAATTAATCTTTTTTGTTTATAATTTTTCTTTAATATTTCTTCTAAGCCAGGCTCGTAGATTGGAATTTTTCCTGAATTTAAAGAATTTATTTTATCTTTATTATTATCTACACAATAAACTGTGTTACCTAAATCAGAGAAACATACACCACTGACGAGTCCAACATAACCTGTACCTATCATGCATAGTTTCATATTTTCGATATCTCTATTGATGAATTTATATAACCTTCCATTGTCCCGCAGTCTAAATATTTTCCTTTAAAATTATGACCAACAAAGATTTCACCATCCTTTATTAATCTTCTTATAGAATCAGTGATATGTATTTCACCACCTTTACCTTTTTTCTGATTTTGTAGTTTTTTTAATATTTTTTTTGGCAGTATATATCGACCGATAACTGCATTGTTAGACGGTGCTGATTTAATATCTGGTTTTTCAATAACATCATTAATATAAAAATTATTTTTATTTATATTATTTTTTTTTGAATATACACCCCATCTATTAACAGTTTTTTTTTGTACTCTCATGCTAGCCATAACAGAACACTTTTTCTTATTATGTATTAAAATCATATCTTTCGAACAATTTCTTTTTATTATTAAATCATCTGGTAATAACATCAAAAAAAATTTATCTTTTATTAAATTTTTAGTTTTTAAAACAGCATCACCTGTACCTTTTGGATTATTTTGATAAACAAATTTTATCATTTTTTTATATTTTTTAATTTTTTTGTATTCATTAATAATTCTTAAATCTCTCTTCTTTTTAATTATTTTTTGATAGAATTTATCATTATAAAAATATTTTTTTATAATTTCTTTTTTTTTTGAGATTATAAAAATTATTTCTTTAATTCCCGCATCAATACATTCATCAATTATATACTCAAGACCTGGTTTACCATTTATTGGCAAAAGTTCTTTAGCATAAACACTTGTTAAAGGTAATAATCTTGTACCTAATCCTGCTAGTGGTATTATTGCTTGTCTTATCATTAGAATGTATTAATTAAATGAATTACCATAAATGATAATTTTTAAAAGTATAAATAGATTAAACAAAGAAGTTAATTTTAAGGCAAACATAGGTTTTGTGCCTACAATGGGGTCATTACATGATGGTCATACTTCACTTATTAAATCATCAAAAAAAAACTGCAAAAAGACCTTGGTAAGTATTTTTATAAATCCATCACAATTCAATAAAAAAAGTGACCTACAAAATTATCCAAGAAATTTGAAAAAAGATATTAAGATTCTTAAAAAACATAAAGTAGATTATTTATTAATTCCAAAAACAAAGGAAATTTACAAAAAAAACAAAGATAAGAAAATTAAATTAAGTAAAAAAGACAAAATAATGTGCGCAAAATATAGACCAGGACATTTTGAGGGAGTATTAGCAGTAATTAACCAATTTCTAAAAAAAATCAAACCAAAAAATATTTTTTTAGGTGATAAAGATTATCAGCAACTATTTTTAATTAAAAAACTTATAAAAGAAAATTTTAAAATAAGAGTTTTTTCCTGCAAAGCGATACGGGATAATAATAAAGTTGCACTATCATCAAGAAATAATTTATTAAATAAAAATGATCTTAAAAAATCATCCTATATAGCTAATTTATTATTTAATTTAAGAAACAAATTAAAAAATAATATCTCTTTTAAATATGAAATTAAAAATATAATTAAAGAAATTAATAATCTTAAAAATATTAAAATTGAATATTTGGAAATAAGAAATAAAAAAAATCTATCAAAAAAATATAATAAGAATAATTTTAAGATATTTTTAGCTTATTATAACAAAAATATAAGATTAATTGATAACTATTAATTTTAGTAAAAAAAATAAGCTCCAATACCAAGGAAAGACAAAAAGCCTATAACATCAGTAATTGTAGTTACAAAAACACTAGATGATATTGCCGGGTCAATATTCATTTTTTTTAATGATACGGGAACTAATATTCCAAAAAGTCCAGCAACTATCATATTTAACACCATTGAAATTGATATAATTAATGAAAGTGTTACATCGTTAAACCACAATTGAACGACACCAGCGCTTATAATAGCAAATATAATTCCGTTTAATATCCCAATTGAAAATTCTTTTAAAATGTTTTGTGAAAAATTATTTTTAGTTAATTCGTTGGTAGCAATAGTTCTTATTGTAACAGCCAATGTTTGCATACCAGCATTTCCTCCCATTGAGGCTACTATTGGCATCAATACTGCTAAAGCGACAACTTTTTCGATATCTTCTTGAAAAAAACCAATAACTACAGATGCTATTATTGCAGTAAATAAATTTAATAAAAGCCAAGTAAATCTTCTTTTAGTTTTTTTTAATACACCATCAGTAATTTCTTCATCGCCAACACCGGCTAGTCTTAGTGCATCTTCTTCAGCTTCTTCTTTTAATACAGTCAAAATATCATCGCTGGTTATCATCCCAACCAATTTGTTATTTTTATCAACTACGCATGCAGAATTTAAATTATAATTTTCAAATAAATGACCAACTTCTTCCCTATCCATATCGACAGGTATTGATAATTGTGATTCATTCATTATAGAAATCATTTTTGTGTCTCTAGATGTTCTTAAAACTTTTGATGAAGGAACAGTACCAATAGGTTTAAATTCGTTATCTACAATAAAAATTTCTAAAAATTCCTCTGGTAAATCTTTATTTTCTCTCAAATAATCAATAGTTTGTCCAACTGACCAGTTGCTAGGTATTGCTGTAAATTCTCTTTGCATTATTCTGGCAGCAGAATCTTCTGGGTAACTTAAACTTTCTAAAAGAACAAATCTATCTTTTGGTGGTAATGAACTTAAAATTTCATTTTTATTTTTTTCATCTAAATTTTCTAAAATTTTAATTGAATCATCAGATTCTAAATTTTTTAGTATGTATACGATTGAATCTTGTGATAAATATTTGATAACTTCAGATTGAACAGACTCATTAATTTCTACGAATACCTCAGGATCTATTTTAAAGTTATTAAGTTTAATTAAATTTTCTCTATCACCTTCATTCAGATGCTCAATAATATCTGCTGCATCAGCAGGGTGCATTTCTTTGAATGAATTAGAAATAAAAACTGCATCATTATTGGCAATTTTATCAGTTACAACCTTGATATATTCTTTATTAAATTCAAAATTGACTTTTTTATCTTTTATTTTTCTTACTAAAGTCATAAAAAACCTTTATTTTTATATGGCACTATTAATGGATAATTTTTATATTACAATTCTTTAATGAGTATAGAGATAAAAAAATCAATAAAACCAGTAAATTATCTAGACGCTATAAAATTTTTAGAGGATAGAGTCGTTGAAATTAATAATAATCAAGCAAATGAACTAATTTGGATATTAGAACATCCTTCAATTTTTACAGCAGGTAAGAGCTCTAATAAAAGTGATATTTTGGACAAATCAATTGATATAATTAATACTTCAAGGGGTGGAAAAATTACGTGGCACGGCCCAGGTCAACTAATTTGCTATATGGTAATCAATCTTAATAATAGAAAAAGAGATATAAGAAAATTTGTAAATATTATTGAAACCTCAATTATACTTTCGCTAAAATATTTTGGTATTGAATCCTTTAGTGATAGAAAAAATATTGGAATTTGGTCAAAAATAGACAATGAAGACAAAAAAATTGGTGCCATAGGTATTAAGGTTAGAAAATGGGTGGCTTATCATGGGTTCTCAATAAATATAAATAATGATATTTCCAATTATCAAAAAATAATACCTTGTGGGATTAAAGATAAAAGTATTACAACTCTAAAAAAAATTAATAATCAAAATTATAATAATCTTTCAGATTTAATTATAAAAAATTTAATTACAAATTTAAAAATTTAAGTCTCTTTGTTTTTATAAGTTTTTTAAAATAATTAGGCAATAAAGCTTTAAAAGTAAATTTTTTATTATTTATAATAAATTTTATTTTGTAGGAATGAAGCATTAATTCTTTATTTTTGGTCTTTAAATTTTTTTCAAATGTATATTTGTCATCACCATATATAGGATGACCAATAAGAGAAAGTTGCTTTCTTAATTGATGCTTTCTTCCAGTTATGGGATTCATTTCTAATAAAGAACAGTTAGAATTTTTATCAAGAACTTTAAAAATAGTCTTAGAATTTTCAATTATTTTTTTACTACCTTCGTATCTTACTAGGTCTTGATCTAAAACCCCTTTATTAGTTTCTAATTCACCATAACATATTGCTAGATAAGTTTTGTGAATTTTTCTTAGTCTAAACAATGATGTAAACAATTTTGCTGTATCTCTATTTTTTGCAATTATAAAGACTCCAGATGTATCTTTATCTAATCTATGGACAGAGTATGGTTTACTATTTTCAAATATTTTACTTTTTGAAAATATATCAATCAAATTTTTTTTAGATTTAGTCCCACCTTGTACCGCTATTCCTGAATCTTTATTTACAACAATAAAATTTTCATTATCATCAATAATTAAATCTTCATTTTCTTTGATTACTTCATCTGATGGTTTAAATTTTATTTTTTTTTGTATAATTTTTTCTTCAAATTTAAGGTTATAAACATTTATTATATCCTTAACTTTTAATTTAGTTGAACTTTTAGTTTTCTTTTTGTTAAGTTTTATTTTGCCAGCTCTTAGTGATTTTTCTATTAATCCCTGAGGTACATTGCCAAGGTTGTTTCTTATCCATCTATCAATTCGAATACCTTCGTAAGAATGATCTACGATGTATGGCTTATTCATCTATATTGTGAATTTATGCTGTAACTGCTTTTTTCTCTTCTGTACTTTTTTTAGTTTCTTTTTTTTTTCTATCTACTCTTTTTGCTTCAACATCTCTATCTACAAATTCAATAATAGCTAATGGTGCATTATCTCCATATCTATAACCAGCTTTTATTATACGTGTGTATCCACCTTTTCTACTTTCATATCTTTTTGCTAGTGTTTTTTTTACTTTATTTGCAGATTTCATATCTTGTAATTTTGAAGCCAATATTTTCGTATTTTGCAAATTATTCTTTTTACCTAAAGTTATTATTTTATCTGCTTGTGGTTTTAGTACTTTTGCTTTTGGTAATGTTGTTGTTATTTGTTCATACTTAATTAGAGAATTAAGCATATTTTTAATTAATGCTTTTCTATGTTCGGAAGTTCTATTAAGTTTTTTATAACCAAATCTATGTCTCATTATATAGCTTCTTCAAGTTTTTTTGATAATTCAGCAATGTTGTCTGGAGGCCAGTTTGGTATTTCCATACCCAAATATAAGGACATTGTGTTCAAAACTTCTTTTATTTCATTTAAGGATTTTCTTCCAAAATTTGGAGTTCTAAGCATTTCTCCTTCTGATTTTTGAACAAGATCTCCAATATAAATAATATTATCATTTTTTAAACAATTCATTGATCTAACTGATAATTCTAACTCATCTACTTTTCTTAGTAAGTTCTTATTAAATTCTGGTTCTGATGGAGCTTCTCTTACAATAACTTCTTGTGGCTCATCAAAATTAACAAACATTCCTAATTGATCCTGAAAAATTCTTGCTGAATAAGCTACTGCATCTTCTGCTGAAATAGATCCATTAGTCTCAACTTCCATGGTAAGTTTGTCATAATCTAATGCTTTTCCTTCTCTTGCTGTACTTATTGAATATGAAACTTTTTTAACAGGACTAAAAAGTGAATCTATTGGTATTAATCCTAATGGTGGTTCTTCAGGTTTGTTCATATCAGCAGAAACATAACCTTTTCCATTTCCAACAGTCATTTCCATGTGAAAATTTGTATTTTCATCTAAATTGCAAATAACTAAATCTGGATTCAATATTTCTACGTCTGTAACAGCTGTTATATTTGAAGCTTTAATTTCACCCGGACCTTTTGCATCAAGTATTAATTTTTTCGTACCTTCAATATTACTTTTTAAAGCTAAAGATTTAACGTTTAGCACAATATCAGTAACATCTTCCCTCACACCTTTGATTGAAGAGAATTCATGTAGAACTCCATCTATTTGAATAGCCGTGACAGCTGTACCTCTTATAGATGATAATAGTATTCTTCTTAATGAATTCCCTAAAGTTAATCCATAACCTTTCTCTAGAGGTTCTGCTATAATTTTTGCAAATGATTTGTCATCACTTAATTTAATATCAAGTTTTGCAGGTTTAATTAGTGATTTCCAATTTTTAATATTTATATCTGTAGCTTCCATTTAAACTCTCCTTTTTTTTGGTGGTCTTGTTCCGTTATGAGGCATAGGGGTTGTATCTTTTATTGAAATAATTTTAAATCCTCTAGCTTGTAATGCTCTTAATGCGGTTTCTCTTCCCGAACCTGGTCCTTTTACTTCAACAGATAAAGTCCTCATCCCAACTTCTAATGCTTTTGCAGCCGCTGCATCAGCAGCAACCTGGGCTGCATAAGGTGTAGATTTTCTTGAACCTTTAAATCCTTTTTGACCAGCAGACGCCCAAGAAATTACATTTCCTTGATTGTCAGCAATTGAAACAATAGTATTGTTAAAAGTTGACTGAACATAAGCAATACCATTTAAAATATTTTTTTTTGATTTCTTTTTCTTTGAATAAGAACTTTTTTTTATAGTTTTTGATTTTTCAACTTCGTCTTTTTTTTGTTCTGTTTTAACTTTATTATCTTTATTCATTAATTTAAAATTTATTTCTTAAGTGGTGTTAGTTTTTTACCAGCAATAGCAATAGCTTTACCTTTTCTAGTTCTTGCATTGCATCTTGTCCTTTGTCCTCGTGCTGGAAGTTTTTTTCTGTGCCTTGAACCTCTGTAAGAAGCTAAGTCAATTAATCTTTTTATACTTAAAGAATTTTCTCTTCTTAAGTCACCTTCTACAGTAAAATTTTTATCAATATATTCTCTTATTTTTAAAATTTGGTCGTCAGTTAATTGATTGACTCTTAAAGTTTTTTCTATTTCTAGGTCTTTACAAATTTTATAAGAAAATTTATCTCCAATTCCATAAATATACGTAAGTCCTACATGAACTAATTTATTTTGAGGAATATTTACACCTGCTATTCGAGCCATAATTATGTGATAAAATTTAGCCTTTTATATAAGAAGTTCTTTTAATGTCAATGTATTATAAGGTTATAATTTGCTCAATTTTGCTTGAAATTACTTCAATTTTTTCACTTCCATCTATTTCATAAAAATTTGGATTTTTAGAATAGAAATCTAAGACAGGTTTAGTTGTTTCCATATAAGTATCATACCTTTTAAGAATAGTGTTTAGGTCGTCATCTGACCTTTTTTCTAAAATTTTTCTTCTCTCAATTCTTTTTATTATTGTATCTTTGTTAACATTAAGAAAAAAAATAAAATCTATTTTTTGATTTGAACTTTCTAATAATAAATCTAAATTTTTAGCCTGATTTAATGATCTGGGATATCCATCAAATATTAACTTATTTTTTTTTTGAGGATCAAATATAATATTTTTAATAAGCTTATTAACTATATCGTCAGTTGCAAAATCACCTTTAGAAATAATTTCTTCTATTTCTTTACCTATTTCAGATTTGTTTTTAATTTCAGTTCTGAGAAGATCACCTGTTGAAACTTGATGAAGATTAAATTTTTTTACAATGTTTTGAGCTTGAGTTCCTTTTCCAGCGCCTGGTGGTCCAAAAATTACAACATTCACTTAATTATCTTCCAAATTTAGTTTTCTTTATAAGTTGTTCGTACTGTGAACTCATTAGTCGAGTTTGAATTTGAGTAACTGTATCTATTGCAACTACAACAACAATTAGTATTGATGTTCCACCAAGATAAAAAGGTATTGGATAATTAGCAATTAAAAATTCAGGCATTAAACAAACAAGAGTTAAATATAAAGCACCCATTGTTGTTAGTTTTGTTAAGATATTATCAATATACAAAGCGGTGCTTTCTCCTGGTCTTATACCTGGTATAAATCCTCCATATTTTCTTAAATTTTCAGCTGTTTCAGCTGGATTAAAAGTTATTGATGTATAAAAGAAAGTAAAAAATATAATTCCTGATGCATATAATATCATATACAGAGGTTGGCCTTGTGAAAAAAACGAAACAATTGTTTGAAAAGTTTCATTTTGTGAAGCGTTAAAATTAGAAAAGGTTACTGGCAATAATAGTAATGCTGATGCAAATATTGCTGGTATTACTCCTGCGGAGTTTATTTTTAAAGGTAGATGCGATGAATCTCCTCCATAAACTTTATTGCCCATTTGTCTTTTAGGATAATTAATCAAAATTTTTCTAAGTGCTCTCTCCATAAAAACAATGAACATTATTGTAGCTGCTAATAAAACAAATATAAAAATTATCATAGCAGTAGAAATGGCTCCTGTTCTACCTAGTTCAAAAGTTGTAACTAAAGCTCTTGGAATTTCAGCTACAATTCCAGAAAATATAATAAGAGATATACCATTACCAATTCCTCTTTGTGTTATTTGTTCACCTAACCACATTAAAAACATTGTTCCTGCTACTATAGTGGTAACGGTAGTAATTTTAAAAAACATACCTGGATTAATTACTAAATTGGCAGAAGATTCTAATCCAACAGCTAATCCGTAACCTTGAACGGTTGCTAATAAAACAGTTCCATATCTTGTTATTTGAGTAATTTTCTGTCTTCCAATTTCTCCTTGGCTTTTTAAGTTTTTAAAATAATCTGAAACTCCTGTAAGTAATTGAACTATAATAGATGAAGAAATATATGGCATTATTCCTAGAGCAAATATTGCCATTCTACTTACTGCTCCACCAGCAAAAACATTAAACATACCAAGTAATCCTTTTTGATTACTCTGCATCATTACTTGGAGTTGTTCAGGATCAATTCCAGGTATAGGTACAAATGTTCCAAATCTATAAACTGATAAAATAAATAATGTGAAAAAAATTCTATTTCTTAAATCGTGAGACTGAGATGCATCGCTCATAATAAATTTAATCTTTTTGTTTTAGATTTACAGTTCCACCAACTTTTTCTAATTTTTCTTTAGCTGACTTGGAGATAAAATCTACACTAAGATTAATTTTATCTTTAATTTCTCCTGATCCAAGCACTTTAAATTTATGAAATGATTTATTTATAATTTTATTTTTTTTTAGAAAATCAATATTAATTAAAGAATCTTTATTTATTTTTTTTGCTTCAATTAATCTTTGAATTTTATCTAAATTTATAATAGCAATTTTTTCTCTTTTTATAGGTTTAAATCCTCTTTTTGGTAATCTTCTATATAAAGGCATTTGACCACCTTCAAAACTTTTAATTGCAACACCGCTTCTTGATTTTTGTCCTTTTACGCCTCTACCTGAAGTTTTCCCTTTACCTGAACCAATACCTCGACCTACTCTCATTTTTTTGATTTTTATTTGCACTGTTGAATTTAAATTAGTCATTATCCTCTTTTTTCAATAATTTCTGATATTTTTTTATTCCTTAAAATAGATATATTTTTAGGCGAATTTTGTTTTTGTAATGCTTTGATACAAGCTCTTATTACATTGTGAGGGTTTGCGGTTCCTAATGATTTAGCCACTATATCTTTTATTCCTAAAACTTCACATACAGCTCTAACTGGACCACCAGCTATTATTCCTGTACCTTTTGGTGCAGCCCTTAATTTAATTTTTCCAGCACCATCTTTTCCATAAATATCATGATGTATTGTTCTTCCTTCTCTTAAAGGGATTTGAATTAACTTTCTTCTTGCTAATTCATTTGCTTTTTTGATTGCATCAGGAACTTGTTTTGCTTTTGCATGAGCTATACCAATTTTTCCATTTTGGTTACCAACTACAACTAATGCAGAAAATCCAAACCTTCTTCCGCCTTTAACAACTTTAGTTATTCTATTTATATGAACTAATTTTTCTAAATATTCGTTATTTTTTTCATTTTTTTCCATAAATTAAAATTCCATCCCGTTTTTTCTTAATGTCTCAGCAAAAGTTTTAACTCTTCCATGGTATTTGTACAGTCCTCTATCAAAATAAATTTTTGTTATTTTTTTTTCAATAGCTTTTTTTGCTAAATTTTCAGCTACTACTTTTGATAATTCAGTTTTGTTTTTTTTATCAACAGACTTAATAGATTTATCTTTTGATGAAGCTGACAAAATTGTGATATTTTTATTATCATCAATAATTTGAGCACTAATATTTTTTGATGATCTGGAAACACTTAGTCTGTACCTTTCTTGATTAGATACTTTTTTAAGTTTACCTCTGATACGAAATTTTTTTCTTTCTCTAGTTGTCAATTTCATTATTTTTTCTTACCTTCTTTTCTTAATATATATTGACCCTGTTCCTTAATTCCTTTACCTTTGTATGGTTCTGGGGGTCTTAAGGATTTAATTTTAGAAGCAATCATACCTACCTCTTGTTTATCGCTTCCATTAATTTTTACGATTGTTTGTTTTTCAACAACTATTTTTACACTATCGGGGATGTCAAAATTAATATCATGGCTAAAACCTAGTTGCATATTTAATTGTTTGCCTTTTAATGCAGCTCTGAATCCAACACCAGTTAGTTCTAGTGTTTTTGAATAACCTTTGCTTGTACCAATTATTGCATTGTTAAGTAAACTTCTGTTCATTCCCCATAGGCGTTTTGTATCTTGGTTTAAATTTTTTGGTTTTATTGAAACTGATTTTCCTTCTTCAATTTTCAATTCAAACATATTTGTATCTATGTTTAAAGATTTTTTTCCTAAAGGTCCCTCAACATTCAAAAGGTCTCCTGATAAAACTACTTTTACTTTTTCTGGAATTGTAATATTAATTTTTCCTATTTTTGACATTAGAATACCTTACAAATAATTTCTCCACCTATTTTTTGCTTTCTTGCATCAATGTCTGTCATTACACCTTTTGGGGTTGATACAATTGCAATACCAAGGCCATTGTTAATTTTTGGCAAACTTTCTGCACTAGAAAAAATTCTTCTTCCAGGTTTTGACACTCTTTGAATTGAACTGATTACAGGAGAGCCATAATTATATTTTAATTCAATTTTTAAAGTAAATTTATTTTCTTGTGATGAAACTTCATAATTATTTATATAACCTTCATTTTTCAGAACTTCAGCAATTTTAATCTTAAAATTTGACGAAGGTAGTTCAACTTTTTTATGATTCCTTAACAATGAATTTTTTATTCTTGCTAACATATCGCCAATAGGGTCATTTAAACTCATAATTTCCTTTCTACCAACTTGATTTAACCATTCCTGGAATTTTTCCTTCAAGACCTAGTTTTCTTAAAGCAATTCTTGAAATTTTTAACTTTCTATAAACTCCATGTGGTCTTCCAGTTATTTGACATCTGTTTCTTACTCTAACTTTTGCCGAGTTTCGTGGCAACTTAGATAATTTTTGCTGCGCCTTAAACCTTTCTTCCAATGGTAATTTTTTATCCATTATTATTTTTTTTAATTTTATTCTTTTTTTATAAAACTTATTTGACAACTTTATTCTTCTATTATTTTTATTTATTGAGCTCATTTTTGCCATAATTAATTACTCCTCATATCTCTAAATGGAAAATTCAGTTTTTTTAGCAAACCAAGACTATCTTCTTTTTTAATTGATTTAATTACTATCGTAATATCCAGTCCTCTAATTTTTTCTACTTTATCAAAATTAACTTCAGGAAAAATTATATGCTCTTTAATACCAAATGTATAATTTCCAAACTTATCAAATCCTTTTGGTGAAAGGCCTCTAAAATCTTTTATTCTTGGTAATGCAATGTTTACTAATCTATCTACAAATTCGTACATTTTGTTTTTTCTTAATGTTACTTTTAAACCTGCGTTTGTATTTTTTCTTGTTTTAAAGTTTGAAATAGATTTTTTAAATTTTGTAACTACAGGTTTTTGTCCTGTTATCGCTGCCAGATCTTCTTGACTAGATTTAAGTATTTTTGCATCATTTCCATCTAAACCAAGACCCATGTTCAGTATAATCTTTTGGATTTGTGGAACCATAAAATGGTTTTTATAACCAAATTCTTTTTTTAGGTTTGGTTTTATTTCTTTAACAAATAATTCTTTTAATCTGGCCATTTTATTTTTTAATTTCTTTAGTTTTATTTTTAACTTTTTCAAATATTGATAAATTTGAAATATTTATAAAATTTTCTTTGGATATTATTCCGCCTTTTTTTTCTTTAGTAGCTTTAACATGCTTTTTAACAATATTTATTCCCTTAACTTTTGCTCTGTTATTTTGTCTATCAATTTCTATAACTTCACCGTCTTTTTTTTTATCTTTACCAGTTAAAATTTTTACTTTATCTCCTTTTTTAATCATTGCTAAAGTACCTCCGGCGCTAGTGAGATTATTTTCATTTGACCTCTTGTTCTAAGTTCTCTTGTTACAGGACCAAAAATTCTGGTTCCAATTGGCTCACCTTTGTCATCAGTTAAAACAGCTGCATTATTATCAAATTTTACTTTCGATCCGTCATTTCTGTGTATTCCTTTTTTTACTCTTACTACGACAGCTTTATGCACAGCTCCTTTCTTAACCTTCCCTTTTGGTATTGCTTCTTTTACAGCAACAACAATAGTATCACCAATACTTGCATATCTTCTCTTTGATCCGCCGAGCACCTTTATACACTCAATTCTTTTTGCCCCTGTATTATCAGCAACTAATAATTCTGTTTGCACTTGTATCATTTGCTATCTCCTAGTACTTCAAATTTTTTTGTTTTTGAAAATGGTTTACATTCAATAATTGAAACTTTGTCTCCATTTTTATATTTATTATTTTCATCATGAACACTGTACTTTTTTTTTGATTTAATTACTTTTTTTAATACTGGGTGCTGATATTTTCTTTCAACAGATACTGTAATTGTTTTGTTTGGTTTATCACTCACCACTATTCCTTTTAATATTTTTTTAGGCATTCTGAATATTTCCTAACATTGTTTTTAGTCTTGCTATTGATTTTCTTGTCTCGCTCACTTTTGCGGGACTTTTTATTTGTCCATTTACTTTTTGAAATCTAAAATTAAACAAATCCTTTTTTAATTTATCTAAATTTTTTATAATTTCTGCTTTAGTTAATTTTTTTACTTCTTTTTTTTTCATTATATTCTCTTAATAAATTTACATTTAATAGGTAGTTTTGCTGAAGCTTTATATAGTGCCTCTCTAGCTATTTCCTCGGAGACACCGTCAACTTCAAAAAGTATTCTTCCTGGTTTAACTCTACATGCCCAAAATTCTGGAGAACCTTTTCCTTTACCCATTCTAACTTCAGTCGGTTTTTTTGATACAGGAATATTGGGAAACATTCTTGTCCAAACTCTACCTTGTCTTTTCATGTGTCTTGTTAAGGCCACTCTTGCGGCTTCTATTTGTTTACCAATTACTCGTTCTGGTTCCATAGCTTTTAATCCATATGAACCATAATTCATTAAATTACATCTTGTTGCATGTCCATGAATTCTTCCTTTATGAGCTTTTCTAAATTTTGTTCTAGTCGGTTGTAACATAATTATTTTTTATTAGTCTCTTGACTAAACTCCCTTGTAAAAATTTCTCCTTTATATATCCAAACTTTAACTCCAATAATACCATACGTTGTTAATGCCTCTGATTCAGCATAATCTATATCTGCTCTTAATGTGTGAGAAGGTATACTTCCTTCTCTTAACCATTCAGTTCTAGCAATTTCATTACCACCTAATCTTCCACTAATAGCTACTTTTATTCCTTTTGCTCCTAATCTTAATGCAGATTGCATCGCACGCTTCATTGCTCTACGGTATGAAACTCTTTTTACTAATTGTTGTGCTATATTTTCAGCAACTAAATATCCGTTTGTTTCAGGTTTTTTTACTTCTTTTATATTTAGTATAACTTCGTTTGACGTTAATGATGATAATTTGTTTTTAATTTTTTCTATATCGCTACCTTTTTTACCAATTACAAAACCTGGTCTTGAAGTATAAATTGTAACAAAACATTTTTTGGAGGTTCGTTCTATCATTACTTTAGAAACACCAGAGTTTATAACATTTTTTTTTATATATTCTCTGATTTTAAAATCTTCTATCAAATAGTTGCCAAAATCTTTTTTCTTAGCATACCAAACAGAATCCCAGCCTCTATTAATTCCCAATCTTAGTCCCACCGGATTTACTTTTTGTCCCATACCTATCTTTTCTCCACTTTTTCTTTTTCTTTTTGTTTGTCTTTTTCTGCTAAAATTATTGTTAAATTTGAATATGGTTTCATAATTGGTGAAGCTCTTCCTTTGGCTCTTGGTCTAAATCTCTTCATAACAATTTGTTTTCCACAATATGCTTCTTTTACAATTAAATTATCAATGTCGTATTGAAAGTTGTTTTCAGCATTGGATACTGCTGATGAAATAGTTTTTTTAATATCTTTGGTAATTCTTTTATCAGAAAAAGTTAAATCTCTAATTGCTTTATCTACATTCTTACCAACAATAGATCTTAATATTGGTTTAAGTTTTCTTGTGCTAGATCTTACATTTTTATTTACTGATCTAACTAATTTATTTTCAACTATTTTATTTTTTTTCTTTGCCATTTTTAATTATTTTTTTTCATCCTTTTTTTCACCTTCTTCTGCTTTAGCTTTTTTGTCAGCTGGTGTATGTCCAAAGAATTGTCTTGTTGGAGCAAACTCACCTAATTTATGTCCAACCATATCCTCGGAGATTGTTATAGGTATAAATTTTTTACCATTATAAATTAAAAAACTTATTCCAACAAAATCTGGAATTATTGTTGATTTTCGGGACCATGTCTTAATTGGTTTTTTGCTTGGATCATTTTTTTGTTTGTCGACTTTCTTAATCAAACTTTCTTCAACAAATGGTCCTTTCCAAACTGATCTTGCCATAATTATCCTCTTTTTTTCCTTCTTCTAACAATAAATTTATCTGTTCTCTTATTGTCTCTTGTTTTAAGTCCTTTAGCTGATTGACCTGTTGGTGATACCGGATGTCTTCCACCAGCAGATTTACCTTCTCCACCACCATGTGGATGGTCAACAGGGTTTTTCACTACACCTCTTGTGTGTGGTCTTCTGCCCAACCATCTAGATCTACCAGCTTTACCAATTTTAATATTTTTTTGATCTGGATTTGATAATACTCCGATTGTAGCTAATGATCTTGAATCTATTTTTCTTACTTCACCTGAAGCCATTTTTATTAAAGAGTAGTTACCATCTATACCTGAAATGGTAACAGAAGTTCCTGCTGATCTTGCAATTTTTCCACCAGCACCTGGTTGTAATTCAACATTATGTATATTTATTCCTACTGGTATGTCTTGTAATGGTAGGCAGTTTCCATTTTTAATTTCAATATTTGGACCATTTTCAATTTTGTCACCTGTTTTAATATTTTGTGGAGCTAAATAATAAAATTTTTGTCCATCTTCGAATTTTACCAACATAATATAACAAGATCTATTTGGGTCGTATTCCACTCTTTCTACTTCAGCTTTCATATTAAATTTCTTTCTATAAAAATCTATATGTCTATATTTTTGCTTGTGACCGCCTCCATGATTTCTAGAAGTTATACGTCCAGCATTATTTCTACCTTTAGAAGAATTATTAACTGATGTAAGTGGTTTATAAGGCTTTCCTTTCCACAAACCAGTTTTATCTACCAAAATTGTACCTCTGGTTGACTTGGTGTATGGTTTGAATGATTTTAATGACATTTTATAATCCTGATGTTAGATCAATATTTTGACCTTTTTTAATTGTTACAATAGCTTTCTTGTAGCCAGCAATTTTTTTACTACCCCTGTTTGTAGTTTTAATTCTTGATTTTTTGTTAATAATATTAATTTTAGTCACGTTTACTTTAAAAATTTTTTCAATATTATTTTTTAAATTTTTCTTATTCGCTTTATTTGGAAC
>CABYKS010000006.1 GCA_902519625.1 uncultured Pelagibacteraceae bacterium
ATATGGCAGTAAATACCACAGGAAATAAAAACTTAGATTCTATTCAGACTAGCGAATTATGTCTTGATGCCATGAGGTTTTCCAAAGAAGTTCTTAAAAAAAATGGAATATTTGTGTCTAAAATTTTTATAGGCTCTACATTTAATGAAATTATTGATGAATCAAAAAAAATATTTAAAAAAAATAAAGTTTTTAAACCTAGTGCCAGTAGAAAAGAGTCCAAAGAAAGTTTTATAGTTTGTAGTGTGCTACGTTAGTTACTCTTTTTTTTTTTAAAGAATCATATATACAAGGACATGGATCCCATAAAAGAAGCTCTCACATATGATGATGTGCTACTTGCACCAAAATACTCAGAAATTCTTCCTTCAGAAACAAAAATAGAAACAAAATTATCAAACAATTTAAGTCTTAAAATACCCATAATTTCTTCTGCGATGGATACAGTAACTGAATCAAGTATGGCTATCGAAATTGCAAAGTTAGGAGGAATAGGAGTTATTCATAGAAACTTAGATATAAAAAATCAAATTTTAGAAGTCAAAAAAGTTAAATCTAAAAAATTAAAAGTAGGGGCTGCTGTGGGTGCCGGCCTGCTTGAAATTAAAAGAGCCGAAGCATTACTTAAAGAAAAAATTGACTTAATTGTTGTAGACACTGCTCATGGTCATACAAAAAAGGTAGCTGAAATAATAAAAAAAATTAAAGAATTAAAATCAAAAAAAACCACTCTATGTGCAGGAAATATTGCCACAGCTGAAGCGGCTAAATTTTTATCTAAACTAGGTGTTGACGCAATTAAAGTAGGTATCGGTCCAGGATCAATTTGCACAACAAGGCTTGTTGCTGGCATTGGTGTTCCTCAATTGAGCGCAATATTAGCTGCAAAAAAAGGTCTAGGAAAAAAAAAAATTACGCTCATTGCCGATGGAGGCATTAAGTTTTCTGGCGATATATCAAAAGCGTTAGCAGCCGGAGCAGATGCTGTAATGATAGGTTCATTATTTGCTGGGTCAAAAGAATCCCCGGGAAAATTAATAAAAAAAAATGGTAAATATTTTAAAAGTTTTAGAGGAATGGGATCAATAGGTGCGATGAACAAAGGTTCAGCTGATAGATACTTTCAAAAAAAACAAAAAGATCCATCCAAGTATGTACCAGAGGGTGTTGAAGGTTTAGTAAAATATAAAGGATCAGTTGAAAAAATTATTTATCAATTAATTGGGGGATTAAAATCATCAATGGGATACTTAGGATCAAAAAATATTAATGATTTAAGAAACAAACCTAAATTTGTTAAAATAACTAAAGCTGGTTTTTATGAAAGTATGGTACATAATATAGATCAAGTTTTAAAATAAAATATATGCAAAAAATAATAAAATATTTTCTAATAATATTCATTTTATTTAATATCCAAGCTTTTGCTAAAGAAAACTTTTTTCAAGAAGCAAAAATATTATTTGAAGAAGGAAAAATTGAAGAATCAAAATTTCTTTTTCAAAGAAATATAGTTTTTAATCCAAAAGACCCAAAATCTTATTTATATTTAGCAAAAATTTTTGAAAGAGAAGAAAATGAGATTGAAGAAGAAAAAAATATAAATACAACACTTTTATTAGAACCAGATAATGAAGAAGCTATGTATATGTTGATAGATATGAAATTAGAAAAATCGGATATACAGATGGTAGAAGAGCTTAGAGATAAATTTAAAATTATTTGTAATTCTTTATGTTCCAAGATTGAGTCTATCGAAGAAAGATTAAGCAATATTGATGTTAATAATGGATCTTGAGAAAAATCTTACCAAGATTTTAATCATAGATTATGGATCACAATTTACACAGCTTATAGCTAGAAGAATTAGAGAACTTGGTGTTTATTCAAGAATAATTAGCCATAATAAAATTAAATTGAAAGATATATTAAATAATAATGTAGGTGGCTTAATTTTATCAGGAGGTCCCCTAAATGTTTATCAATCTAATAAAATAAAATTTGATAAAAGAATTTTCAATTTAGGCATTCCAATTCTAGGAATATGCTTTGGGCATCAAATATTATCAAAAAACCTAGGGGGCAAAGTAAAAGGATCGAAATACAGAGAATTTGGTTTAGCAACTATTAAAAAGAAAAATAAAAGCTTACTGACAAGAGGTTTTTTTAATAATAAAAATACATGTAATGTTTGGATGAGCCACTCCGATGAGGTTTCTAAGCTTCCTAAAGCATTTTCAGTCATAGCATCAACAAATAATTCAAAGTTTGCAATGATTGAAAATTATAAAAAAAAAATATTTGGAATTCAATTTCATCCAGAAGTTACTCATACTAAAAATGGAAAAAAAATATTAAGCAATTTTGTTTTTTCCATTTGTAAATTAAAAAGAAATTGGTCATCAAAACAGCAAAAAACAAAATTAATTAAACAGGTTAAAAATCAAGTAAAAAATTCAAAAGTAATTTGTGCTTTATCAGGAGGCGTTGATAGCAGTGTAGTGGCCAAGTTATTAAAAGAAGCTATAGGAAATAAACTAATCTGTATATTTGTTAATACGGGTTTATTGAGAAAAGCTGAAGAAAAACAAGTAGTTAGTACTTTTAAAAAAAAACTTAAAATCAATCTCATTTATGTAAATGCAAAAAATATATTTTTATCTAAACTTAAAAATGTTTCAGATCCTGAAAAAAAAAGAAAAATAATTGGAAATTTATTTATTAAAATTTTTGAAAAGCATGCGAGAAAAATAAAAAAAATAAAATTTTTAGCACAAGGAACTCTTTACCCTGATTTAATAGAGAGCAAATCCGTTACTGGAAGCCAAACTTCAAAAATAAAATCACACCATAATGTTGGAGGTTTGCCTAAAAAAATGAAACTTCAATTAGTTGAACCATTAAAATATTTATTTAAAGATGAAGTTAGAAAACTTGGTTTAGAATTAAAACTAGGAAAAGAAATTGTTTTAAGACATCCATTTCCTGGGCCTGGTCTTGCCATAAGAATGCCTGGAACTATTACAGATAAAAAAATAAAAATTCTTCAAGAAGCAGATTATATTTTTATAAGAGAATTAAAAAAACATAATTTATATAATAAAATCTGGCAAGCTTATGCAGCTTTATTACCAGTTAAAACAGTTGGTGTGATGGGTGACAATAGAACTTATGAATATATATGTTTACTTAGGGCAATTACCTCAGAAGATGGAATGACTGCTGATTTTTTTAATTTTAATAAAAATTTCATGCAACTTGTATCAAATAAAATAATTAATAATATAAGGGGCATAAATAGAGTAGTTTACGATGTAACATCAAAACCGCCAAGCACTATTGAACTAGAATGATTTCAAAAATAAAAAAAATATTAAAAAAGAAAAATAAGTCTAAGATTATATGTTTAACCTCATATTCAAAAAATATTGCTGAGGCAATTGATCCATATGCCGATATAATTTTAGTAGGAGATTCGCTAGGTTCAGTTCTTTATAATTATTCTACTACAAGAAAAGTCACCTTAAATCAGATGATAGAACATTCTAAAAGTGCGAGATTAGGGATTAAAAATAGTTTAATGGTTGTTGATATGCCATACAAAACATATTCAAACAAAAGAATAGCCCTTAAAAATGCAAAAAGAATTATGAAAGAAACAAAATGTGATGCAGTTAAAATAGAAGGCGGATCATCAATTATTAAAATAGTAGAGCATTTAATTAAAAATAAAATTCCTTTGATGGGTCACTTAGGAATATTACCTCAGACTGTTAGAGGAAAATTTAAATTTAAAGGAAAAAAAATTAAAGAAAGAAATCAAATTTTTAAAGATGCCAAGTTGCTTCAGGATAAGGGTGTATTTTCTATTGTCTTAGAATGTGTAGAAACGACACTCGCAAAACAAATTACTAAATCTTTAGAAATTCCAACTATAGGCATTGGTTCATCTCAAAATTGTGATGGACAAGTTCTAGTTATTGATGATTTAATAGGATTAAATGAAACAAAAACAAAATTCGTTAAAAAATTTGGACGAATTAAAAATAATATCTCTCAAGCTGTTAGAAATTTTAAAAAAGAAGTTTTAAGTAAAAAATATCCAACAAAAAAATATTCTTATAATTAGAAGAATTTTTTAAACGACTTATTTATCTCCAAGATATCCAAATCTCCCAATCCACCAATGATTAATTGAATAGCCACAATTAATATTACAATTAATCCAAGATAACCAAACCATTGATGCTTTTTAATTTTCTCTGCAAAAAACCTAGCAAGTGTTACTACAAGAAGGACTGAAAGCACCAATCCAAAGATCATTAAGTTAAAGTTGTGCTTTGAAGCAGCAACTACAGCTATTACATTATCAAAACTTAAAGTGATATCAGCCAATAAAACTTTATAAACACTTTGAATATATGAAGGTTCTTTAGATACCTTAGTGGGTGACTTAATTTTTTTTAAATTGAATAAATCTTTTCTAAGATCATTAATAATCCATATTAAAAGTAGTCCTCCTATAATTTTAACATAAGCAAATCCAAATAAATAAGATGCAAAAAAAGCAAAAATTATTCTAAATATAAGAGCGCCTAAAACTCCCCACATAATTATTTGATTTCGATGCTTTGGAGCAAAGCTTGCCGCTATCATGCCAATAATTATGGCGTTATCAGCTGCCATAATGACATCGATAAAAATTATCTGAGTAAGTATTATAGACTGTTCAATCAATATTTATTATTAATACTTTGATTTCTTCGTTCCTTCAATAATTTCCTTTAATTCTTTGTATTCTTCACAGTTACAATTAATTAAAACATTTAATCTTTCCTTAGCAAGCTTAATTCTATTAGTAGCAACATAGAGTTCACCTAAATACTCATTAATTCCAACATGATTTGGTTCTATTGCTAGACCTTCAAGGTAATAAATTTCTCCTTTTTCAAACTCTCCAAGTTTTCTCGAAGTAAATCCTAAATAATTTAAAGTGTCAGGATTATTTGGTTTTTTCTTATTAGATACTAATAATAATTTTAAAGCTTTTTTGTATCTTTTCTCTGCCTTATCAGGCTTACCTTTCTTATCATATTTTTTTGCTGATTTGATTAGACTAACCGCTTTTTCATAATCTGATTTTATTTTGCTACTACCATTACTTGATGAGCTGGCAGATAAGGAATAATTAGCAAAACCGAAAATAAATATAAAAATTAATAAAAATTTTTTTATCATTAGTTAAACTTTTTCATAGCACTTAATGGTTTTAATATAAGTCCATTTTCAACCAAATTTAATTTTATAGATTTGGCTGTATTTAAAGAGCTTACATTATCACCATGTATGCAAACAGAGTCGATCTCGCAAGGTATCTGTTTTCCACTGTGACAATTTAGTGCCTGATTTTTAACCATACTAAGAACATGTTTTTTGGCTTCTTCAGGATTAGTGATTAATGCATGAGGTTTTTTTCTTGATACAAGATTGCCATCGTCTTCATAGTTTCTATCAGCAAATATTTCACAGGCTATCTTCATATTAAGTTTTTTTGCTGCTTCTTCCATTTTAGAACCTGTTGGAACTAAATAAATTAATTCTTTACTTATTTCATTGATAGCTTTTGCGAGAGTAGTTGCTAGCTCAATATCTTCACATGCCATGTTATTCAGTGCACCGTGAGGTTTAATGTGTGTGACATTTTCTCCATGTTTTATTGCTATATTCTCTAAGATTTCGTATTGATCGATAATAAGTTTTCTAATCTCATTGTTAGACAAATTCATTCTTTCTCTCCCGAAATTTTCAGGATCTTTGAATGAAGGATGAGCTCCAATACTTACACCATTATTTTTGGATATTTTTATTACCTCATTCATTGTGTCTTCATCTCCTGCATGATATCCACAAGCTATATTAGCTGAATTAACAATCTTAAGTAACTCTGGATCACTTTCATTTGAATGAAGCTTTGATTTTTCTCCCAAATCACAATTGATATTAATTTCCATAATATTAATAGTAGGAGTATAACATGTCATGATCAAAAATATAACAAATCTTGGTGACGCAGCAGTGTACTGTGATTTTGGTAATCAAATCGATCAAGAAACTAATTTAAATGTAATTAAATATTTTAAGAATTTAAAAGAACTTAAAATAGAAGGTATAACAAATTTAACTCCTTCTTATAATAAATTAATAGTTTCATTTGAACCATCTGTTACTAATTATGAAAAATTAAAGAATAAAATTATAGATTTAAAATTACATAATAAAGAAAATCAAAATAGCAAATTAATTAAAATTCCTATTTGTATTGATGAAGAGTTTTCATTAGATATAAAAAGATTAACCAAAGAGCTTAAAATGAAATATGATCAAATTTATAATTCATTTTTTGATAAAGAATATTATTGTTACATGACAGGTTTTATAGCTGGTATGCCTTTTTTAGGAGATACCAGGGAAAATATAAGATTAAATAGATTGGAGACACCAAGAGTAAAAGTTCCCAAGGGTTCAATTGGTATAACTGAACAATTTTGTAATATTTATACATACGAAAGCCCAGGTGGATGGAATATTATTGGCAATACTCCTGTTAAAATTTTTGACAAATCTAATCAAGAAAATCCTGCATTAATTAATCCTGGTGACAGAGTAACATTTTACAAGATCAGCAAACAAGAATATCAAAAATATAATGAGTAAAAATTATTTTGAAATACTTAGACCAGGAATTAATTCTACATTTCAAGACTTAGGTAGATTTAACCAACACCATATTGGAATCCCAATGAGTGGTGCGATGGATAAAAGAAATTACTTGATAGGAAATAAATTAGTTGGAAATAATAATAATATTTCTGCTATAGAATTTGCATATCAAGGTCCATTATTAAAACTACAATCTACAAAAGTAATTTGTGCTGTTACAGGAAATGTAAATTTTAAAATATTAAGAGCTAACTCAAAGATAGAAGAGGGAGAATGTTATAAAACATTTGAGCTAAATGCTGGTGATCAGATCGATGTTATATCAACGAATAAATCAGTCTATGGTTATTTTTTTATAAATGGAGGTTTTGAAATAGAATCATTTTGGAAAAGTTTTTCGATAAATACTATGGCACAGATAGGACCAAATGATGGTACCAAATTTAGTTTAAATCAAAAATTATTTATTAAAAATAAAGAAAGTAAATTTCATAAAAAAAGAATTGAGTATTTAAACTCAAAAATTGAATTTATTAGAGTATTAAGAGGAACAAATTTTAACTATTTCTCAGAAGAAGGAACAAATAACTTCTTTAACAAAGAATTCACAGTATCAAAACTTACAGATAGAATGGGTATGAGAATTGAAGGTCCAAAAATTGAAAATATTGTCGAAACAAATATTAAATCAGAAGGATTAATAAAAGGAGTTATCCAAGTCCCAGGAGATGGGAATCCAATTATTATGTTATCTGATTATGGAACAGTTGGCGGCTATCCAAAGATTGCTGTAGTTATATCCGCAGATCATGATAGACTAACCCAATTAACTCCTGGATCAAAAATCAAATTTAAATTAGTCGAATTGAACGAAGCAGAAAATCTTTACAAACTATATGAAATTGAAACTAAAAATATATTAAATCAAATAAGATGAATTTTTTAAATAAGGTTCCAGGTCCTTTTCTAGTATTTTTAGGTGCATGCACATTAAGTTTTGGTGGATTAATTGTTAAATCATTTGAAGGAGCAAATCTTTGGCAAATTTTATTTTGGAGATCAGTATTTTTTTCGATCGTAGTTTTGTTTTTTTTATTATTAAATTATAAAAAAAATTTTTTTAATTCTATTTATAAAATAGGCTTACCAGGTTTTTTTGGTGGAATAGTTTTATCCTGTGGGTATGCAGGATATGTTTTTGCCATGTATAATACAACTGTAGCAAATGCTAATTTTATTATTCAAACTCAAACCATTTTCCTAGCTATATTTGGTTATATATTTCTCAAAGAAAAAATATCAATCTTAACAATCACTTCAATTGTTCTTGCATTTAGCGGTATTTTTTTAATGCTTGGCGGTTCTTTAAATTCTGGACAAATGATTGGGAATATTGCTGCATTTATAATGCCTATTTCGTTTGCTGTCCTTATATTAACTGTAAGAAAATATCCAAATGTAGATATGATACCATTACAATTAATTGCAGGTATCGGTGCAATTATTCTGGGATATTTGTTTTCATCACAAATTATAGTTTCTTCTTACGATATATTTTTAGGATTTATTGCAGGCTTTTTTCAGGTAGGGTTAGGTTTCATATTTATAACAGTTGGTGCAAAAACTACCCCTTCAGCATTAGTTGGAATCATTATGTTGACTGAAGCTATTCTAGGACCACTTTGGGCCTGGTTATTTATAAATGAAACTCCACCTTTAGTTGTTTTAGTCGGAGGATCTATTGTTTTATCTGCGGTTGTATTGCAATTCTTTAACCGTAAAATTGTATAATAATTTTATATCTTGTTAAAAATTTTTTTCATTTATGGTATAAGATTCTTATGTCTTTAATTAAAGACTTATCAAAAGAAAAAAAACAAATAGACGTCCAAATTAAAAAAATAACAAAGGCAAGATTGAACGACAGAACATCGAGTTCATGGACTAGTTTAAGATCATTAAAGAAAAAAAAGTTAGCTCTAAAAGATAAAATTGCCTCAATAGCTAAAACTCACTAATTTAGCTATTTAATTAGACTTTATTTGAAACTCAAACTATTAATTTAGTTGGAAGGGCTTTATTTTCTATGTTAGAAATATTTTAAGATAGGGACTAAGGTTTATATTATTACCTGGAGAAAATCATAAAAATTGATGAAAATAGCAGTTATTGGATCAGGAATATCGGGTTTAGGAGCTGCTTATAATTTATCAAAGAAATATCACATAGATTTGTTTGAAAAAAATGATCATTTTGGCGGTCATGCACATACTATTAAAATTCCAGTTGAAGATAATAAGGAAGTAGCAGTTGATATTGGATTTATGGTTTTTAATAAAAAAACGTATCCAAATTTAATCAATTTTTTTTTGGAAAATAAAATTGAAATTGAAAAAAGCGACATGTCATTTTCTGTATCTGTAAAGAATAGTGATATTGAATATTGTGGAAAAGGGTTAAGTGGTATTTTTTCAAATAGAAAAAATTTATTAAAACCAAAATTTATTAAGATGTTTTTTGAAATAATTAGTTTTTACAATAATTGTGAAAAACTAAATATTGACACTAACGATGAAAGAACTCTAGGAGAATATTTAAAAAGTATAAAGTTGTCTGATTATTTTATTAATTATCATATAATACCAATGGTGTCCGCAATCTGGTCGATGCCACCTTATGAAGCTTCACAAATGCCTTTAAAGTTTTTTATTAATTTTTTTAAAAATCATGGATTATTTAAATTAAAAAATAGACCTCAATGGTATACTGTTGCTAAAAGAAGCAAAACTTATGTAGACAAAATAATTAATCAAATATCTGGAGAGTATTTTAAAAACTACCCAATAAATAAAATTCAAAGAAATACGCGAGGTATCAAAATATTTTATGGAGGAGAAAATGAGTTTTTTAACTATGACAAAGTAGTTATTGCAACACACGCAGATGAAGCGTTAAAATTGATTGAAAAACCTACATTAGATGAGGTTAAAATATTAAAAAAATTTAAATATAGAGAAAATATAGCGATTATTCATAGTGATAAATCACTCATGCCAACAAATAGAAAGGCATGGTGTTCTTGGAATGCGTCTATGAATATAGATAATAATGACAAAACATCAGTAACATATTGGCTTAATCAATTACAAAATTTAAATATTAACACAAATATTTTTTTAACTATCAATCCTTTTTCAGAAATATCAGAAAATAAAATATTTAAAAAAGTTAAATTCACACATCCCTATTTTGATAGCAAAGCACTAGACCATCAAAATCAACTCAATTTAATCCAAAATAAAGAAAATATTTTGTTTTGTGGAAGTTATTTTGGCTATGGATTTCATGAAGATGGATTAAAATCTTCTATTGAAATGATGAAAAGCATTAATGATTAAAGAATCTTCAATTTATATTGGTAATGTAATTCATAAACGATTTAAACCTAAAGTTCATTTTTTCAAATATAAAGTTTTTTCAATATTATTAGATCTATCTGAGATAAATTTATTGGATAAATCGTTAAAAATTTTTTCCCATAATAAATTTAATATTATTAGTTTTTACGATGTAGATCATGGTCCTAGAGACGGAACATCATTAAAGAAATGGGTTATTAAAAATCTAATAGAAAATCAAATAAATACAGAAGAAATTAAGATTAAACTTTTGTGTTATCCTAGAATTTTTGGGTATGTTTTTAATCCTTTGAGTGTTTTTTTTATTTATAACAAAAAATCAGAATTAATATCAATTTTATATGAAGTTAAAAATACTTTTGGTGAACAGCACACATATATATTTAAAATAAATGAAAATGATAATTTAATTAAAAATACATGCAAAAAAAAATTTCATGTATCTCCATTTATTGAAATGAATTGTACGTATTTTTTTAAGATTCTAAAGCCAGATAACAAAATTTCGCTAATTATCGATCAATACGACGATGAAGGGAAGCTTCTTTATGCATCTCAAGATGGAATCAAAATTGATCTTAATAATAAAAACCTAATTTTATCTTATTTACGCCATCCATTAATGACCTTCAAAATTATTGCCGCAATACATTTTGAAGCATTTAAATTGTGGATTAAAGGCATTAAATTTGTGAAAAAAAAATTAAAAATTAAGAATAATATAAGTATAGAAAATTAATGATCGTAGACAAAATTTCAGATTTAATAGTTTTTAAAACACTAAAAAATATAAAACATGGTTTTTTAGAAGTAACAAATTTCAATGGTGAAGTATTAAAATTTGGAGATATAAATGAAAAACTTAAAGCAAGAATACAAGTTAAACACCCAAGTTTAAATTATAATTTAATCAGAAATGGTAGCATTGGCCTAGCAGAGAGTTACATGCAGGGTTATTTTGAAACTGATAATCTTTCAAATTTAATAGAAATTACTGCAAAAAATATAAAATTAATTTATAAGTTTTCAGGAATTTTAGATTTTTCTGCAATAAATTTTTTAAAAAATAAAATTATTAAAAATACAAAAAAAAGAAGTAAAGAAAATATAGCTAAACACTACGATCTTGGAAATGATTTTTTTTCTTTATGGCTTGATGAAACTTTAACTTATTCAAGTGCAATATTCGAAAATAATAGACAAACTTTATCTGAAGCTCAAAATAACAAATATCAAAAGTTAATTAATCTTTTAAAACCAAGAGATAATAGCAAAGTTTTAGAGATAGGATGTGGTTGGGGAGGATTTGCAGAATACTTAGGTAAAAATTACAATGTTAAATTAGATTGTATTACAATATCTAAAAAACAGTATGAGTTTGCTAAAGAAAGAATTTATAAAGCAGGACTTAATGAAAAAATAAATTTAGAAATAAAAGATTACAGAGATTTAAAAGGAAAATATGATTCTATAGCATCAATTGAAATGATTGAGGCCGTAGGTCAGAATTATTTACAAAGCTATTTTAATACAATTAAAAAAAATCTTTCTATTAACGGTAATGCTGGAATTCAAGCTATTACTATCGATGATAGTTTGTTTGATAGATATAAAAATAAACAAGACTTCATTCAAAAATATATTTTTCCTGGTGGTTTTTTACCTTCAAAAAAAAGCCTGCATAAATATGCAGATGATAATGGATTGAAATTTAATGGGTATAATTCGTATTCAAAACACTATTCAGATACTTTAATAATTTGGAGGAAAGAGTTTATAAAAAAGTGGGACTTAATTAAAAAACAAGGATTTGATATAAATTTTAAAAAAATGTGGGAATTTTATCTATCTTACTGTGAAGCAGGATTTAAATCAAAAAATATAGATTTAATACAATTTTCTTTATGCAACAAATAAACAGAATGAAAATTATATTTGCATTAATTGCACTAATTTTATTAACTAGCTGTTCAGGAAACAATATGAAACCAATAGACTTTAAAGATCAAAAACCAAGATTAATTATAGAAGAATATATGTCGGGTAATGTAAAAGCTTGGGGAATTTTACAAAATAGATCGGGAAAAGTAACAAGACAATTTTCTGCTGATCTTAATGGTACATGGGATGGTAAACAACTAATTTTAGATGAAAAGTTTATTTGGAATGATGGAGAAATTCAAACAAGGCAGTGGAAAATTAATAAAATTGACGAACATAATTATGAAGGTACAGCGGGAGATGTTGTAGGAACTGCAAAAGGTTATTCATATGGACCAGCATTTAAATTTGAGTATGTTTTATTAGTACCAGTTAAAGGCAGAGAAATGAAAATTACTTTTGATGACTGGATATTTATGCAAGATGAAAGAGTTGCAATCAACAGAGCAACAATGACTAAGTTTGGTATAAAAGTTGCTGAACTTACAGTTATGTTTGTTAAAGATTAATTTTTTTTTTGAAATTTTGTAAGTTTTTTCACTAAATAAAAATAAATTTTACTTGGTAAAAGGCCAAACAACTTAAGAGTTAATGTAAGCTGTTTAGGAAAATGTATTTCAAAATTATTTTTATTTATTAAACCATCATAAATTTTATCAGCTGCAAATTCTGAAGTTTTTAAAAATGGCATTTTAAAATCATTTTTGTCTGTCATTGGTGTTTTAATAAAACCTGGAGAGACCAAACAAACTCTTACATTGTGTCTTCCGAAATCGAAATATAAGCTCTCAGCTAAATTGTTTAAAGCAGATTTTGAAGGACCATATCCTGTTGAATTAGGTAAACCTCTATATCCAGCAATTGAGGATACAATAGTAATTATACCGCTATTCTTATTTTTGAAATATTCTTCAACAGCCTTAATGCTATTGACTGTCCCAAAGAAATTAACCTTAAAAACATTCTCTATTTGCTCAACATCTATATCTTTCTCTTTTTTTGGATTCCAAGTTCCAGTAGAAAAAAAACAGATGTCTACATTCCCATAATGACTTTTAACCTGTTCAAATACTTCTTTACATTTTGCTTGATCAGTAACATCTAATGGAAAAGATTTAATATTTTCATGAGATTCGGATATTTCTTTTAAAATATTTTCTCTTCTAGCAGAGATTGCAACACTCCAGTTCTCATTCGCAAATTTCAATGCTAAAGCTTTACCAATCCCACTGCTTGCGCCAGTTATCCATATTACTTTTTTCATAATTTGAAACTATAACATATTTACATAGTTATATTTATGAATAAATTAAATTTATAATATTTATATATGGATGATGTTGTAATTATTGGAGGCGGCATAATTGGAGCAGCAAGTGCTTATTTTTTATCTAAGGAAGGAAGAAAAGTAAAAGTTATAGAAAGAGACCCAACATACAAAAATGCTTCTTTTCCATTATCTCTAGGGGGTTTTAGAAGACAATTTTTTCAAAAAGAGAATATTTTGCTTGGTAAATTTGCTAGAGAATTTATTTATCAAATACCAGAGTTGCTAAAAACGGATAAAAATCCTAATCCTACTGCAAGCATGGTCCCAAATGGATATTTATTAATGTTTGGGCCTGAGCATGCTGAAGAGCAATACAGAGCATTAGAAAATCATAAAGCT
The DNA here is from genome assembly GCA_902519625.1 of uncultured Pelagibacteraceae bacterium. Lineage (GTDB taxonomy): Bacteria > Pseudomonadota > Alphaproteobacteria > Pelagibacterales > Pelagibacteraceae > Pelagibacter. Next base: position 13,750 of record CABYKS010000006.1, read on the forward strand.
TGTGAAGCAGGAACCAAAAATATTAAAGGCTCTGAATTAACAAAAGTATTTCCATATATTAATAATGAAGGAATTGAAACAGCAACTTTCACAGATAACAAAAGTGAAGGTTGGATTGATCCATTTATGTTTCATAGCGCTTTAAAAAGCAAGGCTATAGAACTTGGAGCAGAGTTTATTAAAGGTGAAGTGAAAAGTATTTCAGAAATAAAAGCTAAAACTATTATTTCAGCAGCTGGGTGTTGGACAAAAGAATTGCTAGATGACATTCCGGTAGTTCCACAAAAGCATACTGTATTTAGGATTAAGTGCCCAAAACATATTCCCGAAATGCCTTTAACTGGAGATTTAACAACAGGCGTTTATTGGAGACCAGAGGGAAAAGAATATTTAGCTGGATCACCTCATTCTGTATTTGATGCAACAGATTTGGAACCAGCATGGAATGATTTCGAAGAACTAGTTTGGCCAGCTCTTGCAAAAAGAATTCCTGCATTTGAGGAATTAAAATTAACTGGTGGATGGGCAGGATATTATGATTGTAATAAATTAGATAACAATGCTGTTGTTGGTAAGCACCCTAAATATGAAAACGTTTATTTAGCATCAGGTTTTACTGGCAGAGGATTAATGCAAGCTCCAGGAATAGGCAGAGCATTAACTGAATTAATTACAACTGGATCATATCAAACAATTGATATTAGTGATTTTGCTGTTGAAAGAGTTTTAGATAATAAGGTTAGGCCTGAACCTTACGTTTTATAGTATTATTAAGTACCACAAAAAGTTTTATATTTTTTATCACTAACTGGAGCAGGGTATTGATAATCAATATTTTCTTTTGTTTTTTCATATGGTTTTTCTAATACATTAATTAATTTTTTTAATGGAGAAAAATCATTGTTATTTGCATATTCTAATACTTCTTCAACTTTATGGTTTCTTGGAATAACTAAAGGATTAACTGACTTCATTAAACTTAAATACTTTTCAGGCGTACTATTATTCAGCTTAAGTCTTTCTTTCCATCTTTTTTTCCATATAAGGAAGTTTTCATTATTATAGATTTTATTGTGTTGAAAATTTTCATCCATTAAAAAACAAAATGTATTTGTATAGTCAGCCTTATTTTTGTGCATCCAAGTTAATAAATCTATTATTAAAACCTGATCTTTTGAATCTTGGCCAAATAAACCTAATTTATCTCTCATCATATTAATCCATTTAGTCTCATAACTTTTGTCAAAACTATTTATTGTTTCAGTAGCAATCTCAATTGCCTTTTCTTTTTTTGGATCAATAAGAGGTATTAAACATTCTGCAAATCTTGCTAAGTTCCATTTAGTGATACTTGGTTGATTAAAATAAGCGTATCTACCAAATTCATCTATTGAACTAAAAACAGTTTTTGGATCATAAGTGTCCATGAAGGCACATGGGCCATAATCAATAGTTTCACCTGATATAGACATATTGTCTGTGTTCATAACACCATGGATAAAACCAACTCTCATCCAATTAACCACCAAGTCAATTTGAAGTTCAATTAAAACTTTTAATAAATCAACTGCTTTGTTTTTAGATTTTTTAATATTTGGATAATGACGCTCTATAGTATAATCAACTAAAGTTTTTAATTCACTTTCATTTTTTCTCATAGCCACATATTGAAAAGTTCCTACTCTTAGATGACTAGAGGCAACTCTTGTTAGTATTGCACCTTGTAATATACTTTCTCTTACTACATCTTCACCAGTTTTAACTACCGCTAGACTTCTTGTTGTTGGAATATTTAGTGAATGCATCGCTTCACTAATAATATACTCTCTAAGCATTGGACCTAGCGCAGCTCTTCCGTCACCATTTCTTGAAAAAGGTGTTTGTCCTGATCCTTTAAATTGAATGTCAAATCTTTCATTATTCTTCGAAATATGTTCTCCCATTAAAATTGCTCTACCATCTCCTAACATTGTAAAATGACCAAACTGATGTCCTGCATAGGCCTGAGCAATTGGATTACTTCCATTCGGCAAAGAATTTCCTGAAAAAACTTCGGATAATTCTTTTTCTGTAACTTTAGAAAAGTTTAAATTCAATTCTGACGCCAAAGTTTTGTTTATTAAAACTAATTCAGGATTTTTGACAGGTACTGGATTAATATTTTCTTTAAATGAGCTCGATAGACTGAAGTATGTATTATTAAAATTCCAATTTATTTTATTCATAAAAAAAGCGATTTATAACAATATAAACCGCTTTTTCTAATTTTTAATTTTTATTTTTTCTTATATTTAGCTGCTTCTTCAGAGCCTCCAGTTGCTGAACCCTTACTATAAGAGTGAGCACCCATTCCAGCTAGTTGGCCGTTTTGTACAATCAAATATTGATTTCTGATCTCTTTACCTTCAAAGAAACACTCTAAAATTTCTCTTACGCCGTCAGCATATCTAGCTTGGGCAGAAAGAGAAGTTCCTGATGTGTGAGGTGTCATTCCATGATTTGGCATTGTTCTCCAAACGTGGTCATTGGGAGCTGGTTGAGGAAACCATACATCACCTGCGTAACCACTTAATTGGCCACTTTTAAGAGCTTTTGCAATTGCTTCACGATTACAAATTTTTCCTCTTGCAGTATTAACGATATAAGCACCTTTTTTCATTTTACTTATCATTGCGTCATCAAATAAGTTTTCAGTTTCTGGATGAAGAGGACAATTAATCGTTACTACATCACAAACTTTTACCATTGATTCTACCGACTCATGAAAAGTCAAGTTAAGTTCTTTTTCAACCGCATCAGGTAATTTATGTCTATCAAAGTAGTGTAAATGTACATCAAAGGGTTTCATTTTTCTTAATGCATCCAGACCAATTCGTCCTGCTGCTACTGTTCCAACATGCATTCCTTCAACATCATATGATCTTTGTACTGCATCCGCAATATTCCAGCCGCCTTCATTAACGATCCTATGTTGGTTATGGTAATCTCTAACCATAGAAACTATCATCATTACAATATGTTCTGCTACTGATCTTGAATTACAAAATGTTACTTCAACAACATCTATTTTATTATCCATTGCCGCCTGTAAATCAACATGGTCTGAACCTATTCCAGCTGTAATAGCCATTTTTAAATTTTTGGCTTTCGCAATTCTTTCTTTCGTTAGGTAATATGGAAAGAATGGTTGTGAAATAACTATATCAGCATCAACTATATGTTTATCTGCCTCACATCCATCACCATCCTTACTATTTGTAACAACATACTCGTGACCGTTACTTTCCAAAAACTTTCTTAAACCCAATTCACCTGATACACATCCTAATAATTCACCAGGTGTAAAGTCCCTACCTTTAGGTGAAGGTAATGTCATACCATCAGGGTATTTATCTAACTTTGGAAGATCTCCTAATGGATATGATTTGGGCATGCCTCCTTTAGGATCATCATACAATATACACAATATTTTCATCTACTCTCCTATATAATTTAAATATTAATTTTTTTATACACATCTAACATTATTTTCGAGGTTCAAGCAAATAAATTATTTTTAACTTGGATAAGATTTTTTTAAAATAAAACGGTTAATTATTATTGCAAAAATAATAATTATTATTGATCCTGTTATCACTGGGCTTAATAAATAATCAAGTGAAACACTACCAATAATGACTATAATTGGATTTCCTCCCGCTGGTGGATGAGTAACTTTAAAAAATATCATTAAGCCAACACCAAAACCAACTGCTAAAGGAATTGTTATATAAATAGGAAGTGGAACAAAGTTTAGAAAAAATAACCCAACCAATGCAGTTATAAGGTGTCCAAAAAAAACATTTTTAGGTTGAGCAAAAGGACTTTCTGGATATCCATATAGCAAAACCATAGAAGAACCAAAAGACGCTAATAAAAATATACCATATTCTGTTTTGTAAGTTAAAATAGTTAATATACTAATTGTTATGATAGAAAAAAGACCAGCTAAAAATGATTGTTTCAAATTTTCCATAATGTCAATTTTTTATTATTCTCTCTAATGCTTTAAAAGGCAATAATATACATTCTTTTCGAGAGATATTTTTCATTTTAAATAATTTTTTTAAAGACATCCATTTACTATCAATAATTTTAAGATTACCCTCAAAATATGATTTTACGTCATTACACAGCTCATTTAACTTACTTTTTTTGGTATTAATTGAAATGTTTGAGAGCAAACTTGCTGATGCTTGACAATAGATACAGGAATTTCCTTGGTATCCAAAATCAATTATTTTATCATCTTTTATAACTAGTTTAATTTGTATCTCATCACCACATAAAGGATTTTTTAATTTTGAATGGTGCGTATGATTAGTAATATTTTTATTATTGTCCGTATTTGAAGCAATTTCTAAAATTTTTAAGTCCATATATAATTCTTTTAATAAAATATTATTGTTTTATATTTAATTTAATTAATGAAAACAATATCTATAGTGTAATAATTACAGACATAAGGATCAAAGATAATATAAAAATATTAATAAAATGATAGATTATAAAAAAGCGATAATAAAAATTAAAAGAAATAAAATTAAAATTAATTCAGAAACGATCTTATCTATTAACTCAATAAATAGAGTTTCTTCTTCTAATGTTTATTCTCCCCATAATTATCCTGCAGCAAATAATTCATCTTTTGATGGTTACGCTATAAATTCAAAAGAAACTAAAAATTTAACAAAAAAAAAATTTAAAAAATTTAGAATATTAAAAACAATTGCTGCTGGAGATAATCCAAATATTAAAAAAGTACAAAAGTATTCAACAATTGAGGTTATGACTGGCGCTATAATTCAAAAACCATATGATGCAGTTATACCAATTGAACAAATAAAGTTTTATCCTAAAAAAAATAAATACAATTACATTATTGTTGATCGAAGAATAAGCAAAAATGATTATATCAGATTTGAAGGTTCAGATTTTAGAAAAAGAGAAAAAGTAATAAATAAAGGTGAATTAATTAAATCTCAGCATATTCTTGCTTTAAAGGCTCTTGGAATTAAAAAAATTTTAGTTAAAAAAAAACCATCTATACTTTTTTATACAACAGGAAATGAAATATCTAATAAAGAAAATATACCAAAATGGAAAGTAAGAAATTCAAATGGTTTTTATATAAATTCATTTTTAAACTCTTTGCCAGTTCGTTTTAAACAAAAAAAAATATTAAGAGATCATGACTCTTTAAAATTTAAAAAAGAGATTTTAACTAATTTAAAATCTAAAAACGAAATTATTCTTACTAGTGGCGCAGTTTCAGCCGGAAAATATGATTTTATACCAAGTATTATAAAACAATTTAAACTGAAGTATTTTTTTAAAGGTGTTTCTATAAGGCCAGGAAAGCCAATAATGTTTGCCAAATTTTCAAAGAATAAAGTTTTTTTTGGTTTGCCAGGTAATCCAATTTCTTCAGCTGCATGTATTAAATTTTTTGTATTACCTTTTTTATATTATTCTATAGGGATGAAGGAAAATAAACCAATTATTGCTCGATTAAAAAATAGTTTCGTTAAAAAAAAAACCTTTACTCGATTTACGAAAGGCAAATTAACATTTTCAACAAAAGGTGAAGCAGAATTTAAAGTTTTTAAGGGTCAAGAATCATTTAGAATTAAGCCTTTTACCAAATCAAATGCATGGGGATTATTTCCTAACGGAAAAGCTAATTTCAAAAAAAATGATTATATTAAGTGTTATACACTCACAGGTATAAATTAAATTTATATTAATTAATCAAATTTTGTTGTGGATTTAATTAATAGGTATTAATAATCCGAAATGGAAAAATTAAAAAATCCTCAACTTGCTATACCTGTAGTTCTAATGGCTGGTATTTTTTGGTCATTTGGTCCTTATGTTGTTCGTAATATTGATGAAGCTAACACAGTTCCTTGGCAATATTTATTTACGAGAGGAATGGTAATATTTATTTTGCTAAATCTTTATCTTTATATGGAAGAAGGAATAGAATTTTTCAATAATTATAAAAAAATAGGTGCTTCTGGTATTATAGGTAGTTGTGGATTAGCAGCAGCAATGATTACTTTTATTTGGTCAATAACAAATACATCAGCAGCAATAACCCTTCTTTGTCTTGCTGCCATGCCCTTTATCACAGCCTTATTAGGCTTTTTATTTTTAAAAGAAACAATATCTATAAATGTCTGGGTAGCTATTGGGATTGCTACTATTGGAATTATAATAATGGCTATAGGAAATCATGAAAAGAATACATTTACCGGTTTTATTTTAGGAATAGTATCTGCAGTAGGATTTTCAGTTTTTTCAGTAAGTTTGAGATGGAGAAAAGAAACACCAAAATTTACCACGGTTGCTTTGGCAGGCCTAATTTGCTTTTTAGTGTCCTTGATTGTGATTATTAATAAAGATTTAAGCATATTTTCATCTAGCAAAAATCAAGCTTTGTTTGCAATACATGGAACAATCGTTTGCCTAGGTATGATATTGTACGCAATTGCTTCAAAAAATATTCCCGCAGCGGAACTTACTTTGCTTTCTTTAACAGAGGTAATAGGTGGAATATTTTGGGTATGGTTACCATGGCTTGGAATTAATGAAGTACCACAAACAAATACTATTGTAGGTGGTTTTTTAATATTTTTAGCTATATTTTATTACAGCTTAATAATAAAAAGTAATAGAAGATTTATTGCATTAAATTAATTTAATGAGTTCAGAAAAAATAATTGTTAATAGCTGGAACGAGTGGGATCCTTTAAAACATGTGATCGTTGGAAAGGCTGATGGTTGCTGTATTCCTGCACCTGAGCCAGCTTTGGATGCAAAAGTACCAGAAGATTCTGATATGAAAGGACAATATGGCCCCAGAACAAAAGATACAGTTGATAAAGCAAATGAACTTTTGGATAATTTTGCTAACTTGTTAATAAAAAGAGGAATTAAAGTAGATAGACCTCAACCATTAGATTTTAATCAAAAAATATCAACTCCAGATTGGAAAGCAGAAAGCATGTTTGGATGTATGCCGGCTAGAGACGTGATTCTTACCGTAGGAAACGAAATGTTAGAAGCAACAATGAGTTATAGATGTAGATGGTTTGAGTATTTAAATTACAGACCTCTAATTCAAAAATACTATAATTCAGATCCAAATATGAGACACGAGTCTGCTCCAAAACCAAGATTAACTGATGCTGATTATAGAAAAGATTATTTATCAGATAAAATAGGAGATCAAAAAAGACTTGAATGGACAGCAAAAAAATTTTTTGTAACTACAGAAGAAGAACCTCTTTTTGATGCTGCAGATATTTTAAGGTTTGGTAAAGACCTAATTGTTCAGCATGGTTTCACAACAAATTTAAAAGGAATAGAATGGCTAAAAAGACATTTTAAAGACCACAGAGTTCATGCATTAAATTTTCCTGGTGATCCTTACCCAATTCATATTGACGCAACTTTTACACCTATTAAACCAGGATTGATTATTAATAACCCACACAGAAGATTGCCACAAGAACAAAGAAAACTTTTTGAAGACAATGAATGGGAAATAATTGATTCAGCTCAACCAGCACATAATTCTCCACCTCCATTATGTTATTCCTCAGTTTGGCTATCTATGAATGTTTTGGTCTTGGATCCAAAAACAGTATGTGTAGAAAAAAGTGAAGTCTATCAAGCTGAACAGTTAGACAAACTTGGCATGGAAGTAGTACCGGTAGATATGAGAGATGCGTATGCTTTTGGAGGTGGACTTCATTGTTGTACAGCAGATGTTTATAGGGAAGGCAAATTAGAAGATTATTTTCCTAAACAATAATTAGCTAGGATTTTGTTTTAAAAATTCAATATACTTTATAACTTCATCAAACTTTTCATCCTCTATATCTTTGTAACTGGCATTAAATTTACTTTTTACACATATAGCTACATGAGCGTAAGGATTTCTTCCTTTCGGGTGATTTGGATGATCCGGCAATTGTCCCTGTAAATAATCGCCAGCTTCCTGAATAATTTTCCAGAGTTTACTTGTGTTTTCTTTGTTCACACTTTTGATTGTTCTGCTTGATTATTATCTAATGTTTCAGGTGTATCAGGGTCCAACTCTAATCCAGCCGGAGTAATTGTTGCTGGCACAGAAGTATATGTGGAATCAGGATTTTCTGCTACTTCTCTTATGTTCATTCTATAAATACCAAATATTCCAATTATAATATGCGCAATTATTAAAAATACAAACAAACCATTTATATCAAACCAACTCATAAACAGTGAACAAATAATAGGTCCACTTATTGCACCAATTCCAAATATAAATTGCAATCCACCACCTGCAGCCACAAATTTTTCTTTAGGCACAAAATCATTAGTATGTGCAAGATTTAGAGAAAATAATGGAAGACATAAACCTGCATACAGTCCAATTACTATAAAAAATAAAATTTTATTAATTGATAATTCTGTTGATAAATACATATTTTCAAGACTTTGACTTCCAAAAATAATTGAAAGGAAAGAAAAAAAAGCACTTAATAATGTAACAGCAACTATTACTTTTCTTCTATCAAGCTTGTCTGAAAAATAACCAATGGGACCTTGAAATACAACACCAGCCATTGTTGCTATAAAAAGTAAAATTGAAGTTTCAAATAATGTAAAATTAGCCTTTGTAGCATATACAGCCATTAAAGAAAAAAAAGCCGAATGTATTAAGCCTGTGCAAAAAGAACTTACAGTTCCCAATGGAGAAATTGCATATAATTCTTTTACACTTATCGTTCCTATTTTTTTAAATTTAGGAGCAGATCTTTTTGTTAAAAGAATTGGAACTAGAGCTAAAGACAATAGTACTGAAACTAAAATAAATGGTTCATAATTAGTAGGATCACTTACGTTAAGTAAAAGCATACCTATTCCTAATCCACTATAAAGAATTATCATGTAAGCTGATAGTAACTGTCCTCTGTTTTTATTTGTAGCTCTGTCATTTAACCAGCTTTCAGTTACTATGTAGCAACTAACCAAACTAATTCCTGTTATAAATCTACTTAAAGTCCACATTACAGGATTAACATAGACCGCTGCTAATAACGCACTTAAAGAAGCTAAAGATGCAAACGCTGCAAATACTCTAATATGTCCAACTTTTTGTACTAACTTTGGAGTAGTGTTTGATCCTAAAAAGTATCCCATAAAATAACCAGACATAAATATACCAGTTGTAATTACACTAAAATTTTCAACAACAGATCTAATACCCATTAACTGCATTTGGAGACCATGAGCAATCATGATTGTTCCAATTCCAATAAATAAAGCCCATGATTTGGTTACTTCTTTTTGCATATATATTTGCCTGCTTATTACTTAGTTAAAATTTTGCAAGTAATTAGTTCTGTTTTATGTTTTTTTTAAGGCTAGGAATGAATGAATTGCAATAGTTAATATGATTACTGAGCCACCTAAAATAGTTTCCAAACTAGGTTGTTCTTTAATTATCATCCAAACCCATACTGGACCCAGTATAGTTTCAAGAAGGAAAAAAAGATTAACTTCGGCACCAGTTATAAATCTAGGGGCTATAGTTACTAAAACAAAAGGGATAGCCACGCACATCACACACATTAAAGGTATGAAAATGACATCAGTGCCTACCAATGTGAAGCTCTCTACAAAGAAAAAGGCAAATATTGCAACGCATAATTTACCAATTACAGCTGATGGAACAAGGTCTCTGTCTTTAGCATATCTTGCTAAAGTAGCATTACAAGCAAGACCAAAGGCAGTAACTAAGCCAAAGAAATCACCTAAAAAGTTACCTAAATTTAGGGAATCATAAAAGATATAAACGCAAGCAGCAAAGGTAATAAGTATAGCAATCCAGGTTTTTTTATCTGGAGCTTCTTTTAAAAATATAGCACCTAATATAGCTGAAAGCATTGGAGCCAAAGCAATCATTACCAAAGTATTAGCAACATTAGTATTTTGAATGGATAATATAAAAGTAATATTGCATGCAGAAAAACTAAAAATATAAAATATTCCTGGATAACCTATTCCAAATAATTTTTTTAAAAATTTTTTATTATAAAAAACTAACGTACCGATTAAAACAACTGCAAAAGGTATTGCTCCTCTATAGAATAACATTCCCCATGTTTCTATGTTTGATAATCTAATTAGCAAAGAGTCAGGAGTGATTAGAAAAACCCCAATAAATGCTAAAAGTGATCCTTTTTGTTGATTTGATAATTTTTGAAACATAATAATTTATATTGAAAAATCATTAGCTTATGATACGTTATTTACAAGCGCTGATTTAAGTCGAATTGCGGGCGCTATAAAAAATCCTGCTAAATAGATGTTTCTTGTGAGCCACCTATTTATCAGGTGGTTTTTTTTTATCTTTAATTAAAAAAGCCTGGGTATTTAACCAAATTGTGCACCTGACATATGTCGAAGCACTAAAAAGGAGAAGAAAATGAGCAAACAAGATAAGAAAAGTTTAATAGATAGATTAAACTCAGGGCCGGTGATTTGTGCAGAAGGATTTCTTTTTGAAATAGAAAGAAGAGGGTACATGTCGTCCGGTGAATTTGTTCCAATGGTTTCTTTGGAACATCCAGAAGCATTAGAAAATTTACATAAAGATTTTCAACATGCAGGATCAGATATAGTTCAAGCTTTTACCTATAATGGACACAGAGAAAAAATGCGAGTTATTGGTAAAGAACAACTATTGGAACCTCTTAACAGATCAGCGCTGAAAATAGCAAAGAAAGTTGCACTTGATACACCAAAAGGAGTCGAGCCAAACTTAATGGCTGGTAATATTTCAAATTCAAATATTTGGAATAATAAAGATACCACTCAAAATAAAGAGGTAAAAAGAATGTTTGAAGAAATGATAGGTTGGGCAGTTGATGAAGGAGCCGATATATTGATTGGTGAAACTTTTTATTATGCTGAAGAAGCTTTCACGGCATTAAAAGTAATGAAACAATCTGGGCTTCCATGTGTAATTACAATTGCACCTATGGGTGAAAACATTATGAGAGATGGTTTTTCAATAGTAGATACTTGCAAAGAGCTTGAACAAATTGGAGGAGATGTAGTAGGAATGAATTGTTTTAGAGGTCCTGGTACAATGATGCCTTATATTAAGGAAGTTAGAAAAGCTTTAAAATGTCATGTTGCTGCTCTACCAATTAATTATCGTACAACAACAGAACATCCTACTTTTTTTAATTTACCTGATAATAATGGATGTACATGCCAATCACCTCACAAAACTCCATTTCCTACAGCATTAGACCCTATGCAATGTAATAGATATGAAATCGGTCAATTTGCAAAAGAGGCTTATGGAGCAGGTATAAATTATCTTGGCGTTTGCTGCGGAGCAAATCCGATGTTGATTAGAGAAATTGCGGAGTCTGTTGGTTTAAAAGTGCCAGCTAGCAAATATAGAGAAGATATGTCTACTCATATGTTGTTTGGAACTCATGAACGAATTCCACAACATCAAAAAGATTATATAGAGAAAGCTTAATTAGAGTAAGGTTTTCTTGAAAATATTCTTCTTACCATTGGTTCAAAATGTTCCAATGGTAAGGACTTGTAATTAGGATCAAAAGATCCTTGATCATATTTCTCACAAAAATCAATTGTTGCCTGGTAATATTTATGTCCTTTATATTTTTCCCTTTTGTTTCTGTCTCCACCTAAATGATGTGCATAATAATATAATTGAAATTCTCCGTGTTTTTCAACTATCCAATGAGTTTTTTCTGAAACATATGGTTTTAAAATTGCTGCAGCATACTCAGAGTGGTTCATTGGAGCCAGTTCATCTCCAATATCATGTAAAAGTGCTGCAACTATAATTTCTTCATCTTCTCCAGCTTTTAAAGCCTTTGTTGCACTTTGAAGTGAATGTTCCAATCTTGAAACTTGATAACCTTCCAAAGTCTGAGTTAATCCTGACATAAATTTAAGAATTCTATCAGCAGTTTCTTCAATATATTTTTTTTCATGTTTATCTAAAAGCAAATAATCTTCTTTTGTTCCATGTTTCATTTCTGTAAATTTTACTTTATTCATAATTAATTGTTTGACCCAGTACTTAATAAAGAAAGTTGAGTAATTTTATCATCACCCAAATTATCTATTGGTTTAACCGGATAATCGCCGGTAAAATAATGATCTGTTAATTGAGGATAGTTATTATTTCTTCTTTCAAATCCTATTGCTTTATAAAGACCTTCTATTGATAAATATTTTAGACTTTTTGCTCCAATATATTTGCAAATTTCATCATTATTTTTATTTGCTGCCAAAAGTTCTTTTTTTGTTGGTGTATCAACTCCATAAAAATCAGGGTATCTAATCTCAGGACTCGCTATTCTTACATGCACTTCCTTAGCTCCTGAATCATACAACATTTTTACAATTTTATAACTTGTTGTTCCTCTCACCAGTGAATCATCAACCAAAATAATTTTTTTATCTTTTATTGATGTTTTGTTTGGGTTTAATTTAAGTTTAACTCCAAGACTTCTAATTTTTTGTGACGGCTCAATAAAAGTTCTTCCAACATAATGATTTCTAATTAATCCTAATTCGAAGTTTTTTCTGTTTTGTTGACTATAACCCAAAGCTGCTGCATTTCCTGAATCTGGAACAGGCACAACAACATCTCCCTCAACATCGTCTTCTTTTGCTAGTTCAATACCTAAATTTTTCCTATATTCATAAGCAGTTTTGCCATTTAAAACACTATCTGGCCTAGAGAAATAAATATATTCAAATACACATGGCCGAACTTTTTGTTTTGGAAATGGTTTAATACTTTCAATCTTATCATCCTCAATCAAAACAATTTCTCCATTTTCAACTTCTCTTAAATATTTTGCACCTATTATATCTAAAGCGCAAGTTTCCGATGCTAATACGTATGAATTTTTTAACTTTCCAATAACCAGCGGTCTTATTCCAAAAGGGTCCCTAACTCCTATCAATTTTTTTTGTGTCAGCATAACCAAGGCATAACCCCCTTGTATTTGAAATAATGCTTCTACAATCTTATCCATAGTTTTAGTTCTTTTTGATTTAGCAATTAGCTGAACAATAGTTTCAGTATCAGATGTAGTATAAAAAATTGCACCTTCTTTAACCAATTTTGATCTTAATTTTATTGCATTTGTTAAGTTTCCATTATGCGAAATACTTATTCCTCCCGCGTTTGTATCTGCAAAAAATGGCTGAATATTTCTTAATGTTGTACCCCCGGTAGTACTATATCTATTATGACCAATAGCATATTTTCCTGTTAAATTTTTTAATACTTTTTCTTTATTAAAATTATCTCCAACAAGACCAAATCTTTTTTCCGAATGGTATTGATCACCATCAAAACTAACAATTCCACATCCTTCTTGTCCTCTATGTTGAAGTGCGTGCAATCCCAAAGCAGTAAGAGCAGAAGCATCATTGTTATTACTTATACCAAATACTCCACACTCTTCTTTTATCTTAGGATTAAAGTTCTTGTACTTTATCTTTTGCATCGTTGTAATTTTTTTCATTTGGAAATTCTTTTATTAAATAATTACTACCTTTTTCAACATATGGAAAGGTAAACGATTTTTCTAAATTTATTGGCCACTTGCTATGATTGTAAATTATACTTATGGTTGAAAAGATACATACGCAAATTATATAAGATCTTAAAAATCCAAAAAAGAATCCAAATACTTTATCTAGTGTTCCAAGACCAGAATATGTCACAGCCTTTCCTATACCTTTGTTGATCATTAAAATTAAAAAAATTATTATAACAAAAATTCCTACACCTAAAATAATGTCCAAAACATATTCACTATCAATTATACCTTCAACTAAAGGCTTAACTTTAGGGAAAATTATTAGAGTTAATACATAGGCTAGTAACCACTTTGAAGCCGCAATTAAACTTAGAACAAACCCTTTACTAGAACATTTAATTAAAGATAATATTGTAAAGACAGTATATATTAAATCAAAGCTAGAAATGTTTTCAAAAATTTTTAAAAACCCATCCATTAAAAAAATTATTTACCTCCAAAAGGTCGAAATACTTGCAACAATACTGGCAGTAAAGTTAATACTGATATCATAGCTAACAACATTGCAATACCAGTAAATATTCCAAAATATATAGTGGGAATAAAATTAGATAAAACTAAGATTGAAAATCCAAAAACAATAGTTATTGATGTATTTAATATTGCTACACCGACAGTAGAATGACACTTTTTTAAAGTTAGTTTGTAATCATTAATTTTACTATATTCTTCCTTAAATCTATAAATATAGTGAATACTATTATCCACAGCTATTCCTATTGTTATAGCGGCAATTGTTATCGTCATCATGTCCAAAGGAATTTCTGCTATACCAATAATTCCCAGTATAAAGAAGGCTGCAATAAAGTTCGGAACTATACCAATTAAAGATAATTTAATATTTTTAAATAAAATAAAAAACATTATAAATATTCCAATCATAACGAAACCAAGAGTTAAAATTTGTGATTTAAATAAACTTTGTAGCAAGTTATTGAATAAGATAAGTACGCCTGCTAATCTATATTCCTCATCTTTTAGTCCTATTTTATTTTTTAAATCATATTTGATCTGATTTATAAGTTCATTTCTTCTGAGTCCTTCTTTAGAGTCTTTTATTCTTAAATTAATTCTTGCTTCAGAGTCTGATATTGAAATATATGGATCTACTATCTCTTTTCTGATTGAATCAGGTATTTTTGAATAAAGAACTCCCATTTCAAGGCTACCAAGTGGTTTATTATCATTTAAACTTGTAGCTACTTTAATTATAGAGGAAAAAGACAATACCTTTCCTACTTCAGGTAGCCCATCCAAGTAGTTATGGACTTTATCAATCTTATCTATTTTATCTTTTGTAAACCAATATTTTGAATCATCATCTTCGGTTTCACTATCACCCCATTCATCCTCCTCATCTACAATGTCCTCTTCTTTTTTTGGAAATTTTATAATAACTTCAAGTGGAGTAGTTCCTCCCAATTTTTCGTCTATAAGTTTCATGCCTTTGTAGATTTCTGTATTTTTACTGAAATAGTTTATGAAACTATTTTCTACTTCAAGACGTGAGATACCAAAAATACTTATAAAAAATATCGCCACAGTTATAATGAAAATTATACTTTTATTGTTGATAGATATTTCCCCCAAAAAATTTGTAAAAACTGAATTTCTATTTTCATTAATATTTACTTTTAAGTCTGAAACAAAACTAATTAAAGTTGGCAACAAAGTAAAAGTAACCATAAATGAAACAATCAAACCTAGCGTCATCATCCATCCAAAGTCTATTATTGGTTTGATTTCACTAAAAATTAACGAAAGAAAAGCACATATTGTAGTAAGGACTGTATATAGAATTGGCCAAAACATTTTACTTGTTGTTTGGAGAATTATTTCTTTTTTACTTAGATTTGGCTTTTCTTTTGTTAACTGCAAAAACCTGGTGCTCATATGTATATTCATAGCCATAGTTAAAATTAGCATCAAAGCGATAAAGTTTGATGATATTACTGTCACTTTCCAGCCCAACAGACCAAGTAGACCTGTCATTATTAAAACTGAAAAAAAACAGCTACTTATAGGGACTATAACCCAAGCAATTTTTTTAAAAACAAACCAGAGAGTTCCCACAATAAATACTAAAACTCCAATGCCAAAAACAATGATATCACTTTTTATAAATGACATCATATCATCAGCGATCATAGGAATTCCTCCTAAATGAATCTTACCAACATTATTATACGATTTTATTATTTCTCTTATTTCAATTATATTTTGATGATTTTTTTTCTTTAAATTATCTTTATAAGACTCTTCTTCTTTTTTATTATTAAATTTTTCAGGAATTTCATTTTTTTTTATATTTACAATTATTCCACTTGTTTTACCATCTTCGCTAATTACAAATTCTCTGAAAACTGGACTATTTAAAATTTCGTTAAATCCTCTTTCTTTATTAATTCCGTCACTCTTAAGTGTGCTGAAATTTTGTAATCTTTCAGTCAAAGTTTTATCAGTGCTTGTCAAAAGAGGAATATCTAATATAGTTATTACACTATCTACCCAGTTTAAACTTTGAATTTTGTATTTTAAACTAAGAAGATTATTAATTGAATTTTCTGAAATCATATCTTCGTTAGGCGTATAGGTTAAAACAAGAAATTCTTTAGAATTGTATCTCTCTGTTATTTCTCTTAAGTATTTTAAATCTGGGTCCCCATCAATTAACAGAGTTTCTGAAGATGCATCTAATCTAAAATCTTTTGCAAAAAATCCAAAGCTAGCAACAAAAAGCAACAAAAATACAAAAATTATCTTTGGTTTTTCAATTATATTTTTTTGGTAAAAATGTGAAAACATCTATTACCAACTTATATAATTAAAATTAGCTGTTTTGAATATCTTTAAATCTTGTAAAGGCAGGCTCAAATTCAAGAAAAACATTGCCTGTTGGACCATGTCGTTGTTTACCTATAATTATTTCAGCACGATTTGCTACATCATTCATTTTAGATTGCCACTCAGCATGATCAACTGTTGCTGGTTGAGGCTCTTTTCTTTCAAGATAATAAGCTTCTCTGAAAACAAACATTACAACATCAGCATCTTGTTCAATTGAGCCAGATTCTCTTAGATCAGCTAGTTGAGGTTTTTTATCATCTCTTTGTTCAACAGCTCTTGAAAGTTGTGATAAAGCCAATACCGGGACAGCTAATTCTTTTGCTAAAGCTTTTAATCCTTGAGTGATTTCAGAAATTTCTTGCACTCTTCCATCTCTAAAATTTGCAGCTCTCATTAATTGTATATAGTCAACTACCACCATATCTAGTCCATAGAGTCTTTTTATTCTTCGTGCTCTGTTACTTAAAGCTGCAATACTTATTGCAGGAGTTTCATCAATATAAAGAGGTAATTCTGAAATATTTTTTGAAGTTTCGATAAATTTATCAAACTGATCTTCTGAAATTCTTCCTCTTCTAATGTCATTCGATCTAATTCTTGATTGCTCTGCTAAAATTCTTGTTGAAAGCTGCTCTGAAGACATCTCTAGTGAAAAAAAAGCAACAGTAGATTTTCTACCATCTTCTTGAATTTTTTTTGCTGCATTAAATGCAATATTGGTTGCCAAAGCTGTTTTACCCATTGATGGTCTTCCAGCTATAATTAATAAATCAGATTTATGTAATCCTCCCAGCCTATCATCAAGATCAGTTAATCCTGTAGGCACTCCAACAATTCCTTCATCATTTTTATAAGCATTGGAAGCCATTTCTATTGTCATTTTCATTGCTTCGTCAAATTTTACTAACGAAGAACTAAAAGATCCTTTTTCAGCTAAATCAAATAATGATTTTTCAAAATTTTCTATAATTGACTGACCATCATGATCTAAATCATTTAACTTTGCTGTATCAATTATATTTTCAGAGATTTTAATTAATTCTCTTTTTACAAAAAGATCATAAATCAATTTTGAATATTCAGTAGTTTGACGTGATGAAGTTGAAAATTTAGTAATTTTAATTAAATAATCAGGAACATTTATTTCATCTTTTTCTTTTTCAAAATAATTTTTTAGAGTTATTGGATTAGCCAACATTCCACTGTAAATTAATTTTTCTATGGCACTAAAAATTTTCTGATGCATAGGATCATAAAAGTTCTTACTTGTTATAATCATATTAATTTCATCAAATATTTCATTTGAAACTAAAATTGATCCAATAACTGACTGTTCAGCCTCTATATTATTAGGAAGTTCATTTGTTTGATTTTGGACTAAATTAAATGTTTTAACCATAAAACTAGTTAATTAAATTTGATTAAGTAATACAATATTAAAAAACGACTGGGGAAAAAATTGTATAATTATTTATTATCTTCAGAGATAACTTTGATTGATATTTGTGCCTGAACCTCTGAGTGGAGATTTAAAATAACTTTAAATGATCCAATAGATTTTATTTCTTTAACAGGTTGTATTAAAGAAGGATTTATATCAATTTTTTCTACTTCATTTAAAATTTTCGCAATTTCAGTAGGCTTAACTGATCCATACAATTCTTTATTTTCAGTTGCTAATTTTTTAACCTCATATTCTTTATTTTGAATTTTTTCATGGATAGATTTTGCGTCTTTCTTTTTATCTTGATCTTTTTTTGAAAGCTCTGTTTTAATTTTTTCTACTTCTTTAATATTTTCTTTAGAAGCAAAAAGTGCTTTTTTTTTAGAAATTAAAAAATTTCTTGCAAATCCTCTTTTAACATCAATTACATCACCAATTGATCCTACTTTTCTAACGTTTTCTAATAATATTACTTTCATTAAATTAAAGCTAAATTTCTTGCTCTTTTAATTGAAAGAGACAATTCTCTTTGTTTTTTTTGGCACACAGAAGTAATTCTTGAAGGCATTATTTTTCCATTTTCCGTAACATACTTTCTTAAAAGTTTTATATTTTTATAATCAATTACTGGAGCTCCTTTACCTGACAATGGACATTTTTTTTTAAATTTGTATTTTTGAGGTTGAAAAATACTTAATTTAGCAAAGTTGTTCTGACTTGATCTTTTTTTATTTTTATTTATTTTTTTCATAGTCTAATTTGATTTTTCTTTATCTTCTTCACTTTTTTTTTCAAAATAATTCGTTTTCAAATCTAGTTTTTTTACCTTAACTGTTAAATATCTTAAAAGATTTTTGTCTATTTTTTCATTTTTTTCGAGCTCGCTAATAGTTTTTCCATTACCTTCAATTTTGAAATGAATGTAGTTACCTTTTTTATTTTTTTTAATTAGATAAGCTAAATTTAGAAGGCCCCAAGTTTCAGTTTTTACAACTTTTCCCTCATGTTTAATTACCAAATCAGCATATTTATCTTGAATTTGCTTTAGTTGGCCAGGACTAGTATCTTGCCTAGCTATAATTGTATGTTCGTAAAAGTTCATGTTTTAATGTTATAAAAAAAAGGGATATACTATTATAAAAATTTAATTACAACACAAAAAACGTTAAAATTTAATAAAAATTTCTATGTTTTCAGTAATATTTCCAGGCCAAGGTTCGCAGTCAGTCGGAATGACCAAGGAACTATATGACAATTTTGCCTATGCCAGAGATCTTTTTAAAGAAGCCGACGATGTACTTGGCTATGCAATTAGTAAAATAATATTAGAAGGTCCAAAAGAAGATTTAGATTTAACTAAAAATACCCAGCCAGCAATATTTTTAGCAAGTTATGTGATATTTGAAATGATAAGAAAAGAAAGCAATATTAATTTATTAGATGCAAAATATTTTGCAGGTCATTCGCTTGGAGAATATTCTGCTCTAGCAGCAAGCAATTCATTAGATTTTAGAAATGCAATAAAACTTTTAAATGAAAGAGGGAAAGCTATGCAGGCAGCTGTGCCAAAAGGAACAGGTGGAATGCTGGCTGTTTTAGGCATAGATATAAAAGAAATAAATGATTTGTTAGAAGAAAATAAAAATAACTATAAATGTTATATTGCAAATGATAATTCAAATGGACAAATAGTTTTGAGTGGACTTAATTCCGATATAGATAAATTTATTGAGACTTTAAAAACAAAAAAAATTAAAAATATAAAGCTTCCAGTAAGCGCTCCATTTCATTGTAAATTAATGGATAAAGCAACCTCTATAATGAGAGATAAAATCAGTAATACAAATTTTGAAAAACCAAAAAATGTTATTATTTCAAATGTAACAGGATCAGAAACCCAAGAAATAGATAAAATAAAGGATTTGCTTATAAAACAAATAGAAAGCCCTGTTCGTTGGAGAGAAAGTGTAATTTATATGATAAAAAATGGAGTTACAAATTTTATTGAAATTGGCCCTGGAAAAGTATTATCTGGTTTAGTAAAAAGAATAGATAAAACAATTAATATTAATACAATAAATAAACTTGAAGACTTAAAAGATATTAAATTGAATGATTAATTTTAAAAATAAAAAAATTTTGGTTACAGGTGCAACAGGAGGAATAGGAAGAGATATTGTTAAAAAATTTATTTCTCTTGAAGGAAATGTAGTTGCTACTGGAACAAATATAGAAAAATTGGATTTATTAAAAAAAGACTTTCCAAGTGTTAATGTAATAAAATTTGATATTTTGGATCATTCTAAAATTGAAGAATTTATTGATAATGTTTCTACTCAATTAACCGGATTAGATATTCTAATTAATAATGCTGGAACTAATATGGATAATTTATCTTTAAGAATGAAAGAAGAAGAATGGAAAAAAGTAATTGATATTAATTTAACTTCAACTTTTTTATTAAGCAAATACGCAATAAAAAAAATGTTGAAGAATAAATATGGAAGGATTGTAAATATTTCATCCGTGGTTGGTCATACAGGAAATTTGGGGCAATCAAATTATTCTGCATCAAAAGCAGGAATTATAGGCATGACTAAATCTTTAGCAATAGAATATGCAAAAAAAAATATTACATTAAATTGTGTTTCCCCTGGATTTATACAATCAAGAATGACAGACAACATTATTGAAAGTGTAAAAGCTGTTTTAACTTCTAGAATACCAATGGCTAGATTGGGAAATGGTGAAGATGTGGCTAATTCAGTCGCTTTTTTATCGTCAGACCAAGCTTCTTATATAACTGGAGAAACTATACATGTTAATGGAGGCATGTATATGGCTTGACAAAAGCGTTTAATAAATTATTAACGACTTAACACAAAGGATTTATATGTCAGATGATATTTCAAGCAAAGTAAAAAAAATAGTTGCAGATCACTTAGGAATTGAAGAAGCAAAAGTTACAGAAGAATCAAGTTTTATTGATGATTTGGGTGCAGACAGCTTAGATACAGTTGAGTTAGTAATGGCTTTTGAAGAAGAATTTGGTTCAGAAATTTCTGATAGTGAAGCTGAAAAAATTCTTACAGTTGGTGATGCTGTAAAATTTATAGAGAGTAAAGCAAATTAAAAAATCAAAATTAAAATGTCTTCAGAAAAAGACGGGATAATTATTGTATTATCATCACCGTCTGGAGCAGGTAAAACAACACTTGTAAAAAAAATCGCAAAAGAAAATAATTTCAAAATTTCGATTTCACACACAACAAGAAAGCCCAGAACTAACGAAGTAAATGGTAAAGATTATTTTTTCACTAGCGAAGAAGATTTTAAAAATTTAATAAAAAATAAAGATTTTTTAGAATATGCCCAAGTTTTTGGAAATTATTATGGATCATCAAAAAAAAAAGTATTAGAAAACTTAAAAAAAGGTGAAAATGTCATTTTTGATATAGATTGGCAAGGAACTGAGCAAATCAAAAAACAGAAATTAAATTATAAGCTTATTACATTTTTTATTTTACCACCTAGTAAATTAGAATTATTTAATAGATTAAAAAATCGAGATATGAAGGATAAAAATATTGTTGAAGAAAGAATGAAACAATTCAATGAAGATATAAAAAAATGGGAAGGATATGATTTTGTGGTAATTAACGATGATTTAGAAAAATGTTATAAAGAAATAATAGGATTTATTGACAAAAGAACAAATAATATAGGCAGTAGTTACGATAAAAATAACATTTTAAATCATATAAAAAAATTAAGAATTTAAATTTTCAAATTCTTTGCATATTTCAAAATATTTTAGTGATGATAAATTTTGAGGTCTATCGTTTATATTGATATTAAGTTTTTTAGAGATTTCATTTACATTCTTAA
Source organism: uncultured Pelagibacteraceae bacterium (assembly GCA_902519625.1). Taxonomy (GTDB): domain Bacteria; phylum Pseudomonadota; class Alphaproteobacteria; order Pelagibacterales; family Pelagibacteraceae; genus Pelagibacter. The sequence goes on from CABYKS010000006.1 coordinate 35,635, forward strand.
AAAGAATATTTAGTGGTTTTTTTATCATTTTTCTACGTTGGTTAAAAAAAATATTTGTAATATGTTCTAAATTTTTAGAATTTTTTAAATTGAAATATTCTTTTTTTGGCTCAATTAACAATACAGTACTTTTGACTTTTGGAATTGGGTAAAAAGATTCGGGCGAAACATCAGTAATTTTTTCTATTTTTAATTTCCACGAAGACAAAACAGATAATCTTCCATAATTTTTACTATCAGTTTCTGCAATTATTCTTTCAGCCACTTCTTTCTGAAACATTAAAATAAATCTTTTAAAAATATTTTTCAAATTATTATATCTAATCCATTTTACTAAAATTTGAGTAGAAATATTGTAAGGTAAATTTCCAAAAACAATCATAGGATTATCTGAATATTTTTTTTCATCAATTTTTAATATATCCTCATTGATTATAATAATTTTTTCATTAAATTTTTCGCTTAATTTTTTTGCTAAAAATTTATCTTTTTCAATAGCAAATATTTTTTTTGGATTTTTTGATAAAATTTTTTCTGTAAGATTTCCAGTTCCCGGTCCTACTTCAAGAATAGTATCATTTTCTTTTATATCCCCTGAATTTATAATAATATCAATAATATTTTTGTCATTTAAAAAATTTTGTCCTAAACTTTTTTTAGGATATTTAATATTCATTTAATTTTCTTAAAAAAATTAATTGAAGAAATTAGAGATTGAGCATTTGATTTATTTTTTCCAATCATTTCATTGTTTGTTCCATGATCAGGGGAAACTCTTAAGAAAGGTAAGCCTAAAGTTAAATTAATAGCATTAAAATTAAATATAGTTTTCATTGGAGTAAGCACCTGGTCATGGTACATCCCAATCGCAACATCATATCGTGATAAATTTTTTTTAGAAAAAAAGGTATCTGCAGAAAATGGACCTTTTATGTCTATTTTGTTTTTTAATATTAGCTTAATTGCTGGTTTAATAATATTTTCTTCTTCACTTAACTTTGCAATTGATTCACAATGAGGATTAAGTCCTAAAATTGCAAACTTTGGTTTTTTTTTTAATTTTTTTTTGTAAAAAAAATTAATATTCATTACATCATTTACAATTTTAATTTTTGATAAATTTTTGGCTACCTGTTTTATTGGAAGATGTGTAGTAATTGGGCATACCGAAAAGTAAGAATTATAAATAAGCATGGTTGGTTTTTTTTTAGCTCTTACTTTAGTCGCTAAATATTCTGTAATACCTAAGTATTTTTTTTCTAAAAAATGTGTTTTTGATACTGGCCCGTTAATTAAACCAAAGGCAGATTTTTCATTTAATAATTTTAAAGCAATTTTAAAACAATCATTAATATATTTATTTGATTTATTAGAAATTCTGTCAAAGACTTTTTTAAATTTATAATCAACATTGATTATATTTATATTTTTTTTATTTAAATTTAAATTTTTTAAATTAGTAGGATTGACTTTTTCAATTTTAATTGAATATTTAAGTTGTTTCATTTGTTTTCTAAATAGTCTTTCAGATCCAATTATAAGGATAGGTCTATTAAATTTTTGTATAATTTTTTTTTTATAAGACTTAAATAATATTTCTGAAAAAATACTGTTTGGTTCTCCAGGCACTATTAATAAGGGATTATTTTTCACTAATAAATATATTTTGTTTAATTTTATTAAAATAAATTAGTGAAAATTGATTTAGTTGTCTATTTTTTTCTTGAGTTACCATTTGTTTAAAAGTTTTTTCAAAATCTAATTTTTTTTCTTTTTTTCTTTTATTATTTAACTTGATTATTAAGTAGCCGCTACTTACTTGGATAGGTTTAGTTAGTTGATTAATTTTTAAATTTTCTATTTCTTTTAACAAATTGTCATTTAATTGATTTTGATTAACCCATCCTATTTCTCCACCAAATTTAGAGCTATCACTTATGCTAAATATATTTGCACTATTTTTAAAACCAGAATTTTCAATGTTTTTTAATATTAAATTATATTTATCTAAAATCTTTTCATCTGCACTTAATTGAAATAATATTTCACTTAGATTGTATTCTTTTAATACTTTTTTTTGGGTTTTAATTTTTGATTTTATTTTTTCTTCATCAATTTTAATTTGATTAATATATTTATTATATATCATTTCATTCCATAGAGTTTCTATTTTTAGTTTTTCTTTAATGTCATCAATATTTAAATTATATCCAATCATATAAGAAACAAATTCATCTTTAGTTTTAAAATTTAATCTTTTATAAAAATCACTTAATACTCGATCAGAATATTTGTCAGCTTTTTTAAAGTCATAAAATTTTAATAATTCAATTTTTTTTATTTTTTCCCTTATTAAAGATTGTTTTGAAATTTTTTTTAGCTGATTTTTTGGTAAGTCTTTTAAATTATTATTTAGTGCTATAAGATAATTTCTTTCATTTAAAAAATCAATATTTGTTAATATTTCGTTTTCTATTTGTAATTCTATTTTAATTTTATTCTCTGAGTTTGCCAAGTTTATAGACAAGGAAACAAAAATAAATATATATACTAATTTTAATATTATACTTTTAATCATTTACTATTGGCGGTGAAGCAATTTTTCCAAATGGAATTATTTTTATTAAAAATAATATATTTTCATCAGGTTTTAAATCAGCGTCCGTGTAATAACTTTTATTATACTCTATTGCTGCTGTTAGACAGTCATTTTCATATTCGTAAATTAAATTGTAGTAGTTTGTAATGTTTTTATCCAAATTTTTTTCAGTACCAAATCCAATTGAATTATTATTATCAAAATTAAATTTTGTGGTATTTTTTATATAGCTGTTCTCATTTAAATAATTATCTTCCTCCAAAAATTCAAAAGATGTAACAAAATTATTTATATTTATATTAGCTTTAACTAAATCGTAATTTGAATTTTCCAAATTTTTATCTAATGAAAATTGATAACTTAAATCAAAAAATTTTGAAGGAATAAAATCAAGCTCACCTATAAAATCAGATCTTTTTTCTGAAAAACCATATAATTCTGGTAAATCAGGATTTTCTTTTGCTCTAATTATATTTGCAAAAGATAAATTAAAAAATCTTTGATCTCCTTCAGTGTCTAAAGAATATTCTGCACCAAAAGTTATTGATCCTCCTCCCTCAACAGCACTATCATCAATTCTATCTAGTGCATAAATATTGTTATAGTTTATAGTTTTATTCAAATTAGAATTATTTTTTGTTAAGTTTGGACTGTACCTAGCCGAAATTTTTGGAGACAATAAACTAATTGAATTTTCATTTTCTTTTTTCAAAGGAAATTCAGCTCCGATCAAAATTGTAGAAAGTAATTGTTGATTGTCACCTTCTTTAAATGTATCTGAATTTTCTGTAGATGAATTTAAGTTTCTTAGTAACAGATTATAATTTGTTATTAATCCATCTATATTTGAATTAATTTTTGAAAAAGAAGAATATTTAAAATCATTAATTAAGATAGACTCATCAGAATTTGCATTATAATTTTTTTGAAAACCTCTTGAATTAAAGGTTAGATCTCCATTTATATTACTATTAGTGTACAAATATTTTTCATAATTAAAATTTGGAAAAATATATTCATATCTGTCACTTTTTTGTTTATTTAAATTTTCGAAAACTTCAAATTTAATATCAAATGAACTATCTTCATCAAATGAATTGTAATTTACATAAGAATGAAGTGAAGAATTATCATCAATAATAGGTGAAGTTATATTATTTTTTTTAAGGTAAGTGTCGTTTGAAACACTTTCTAAGTGTAAATCTAATGTTTGATTTTGTTTATTTGACGAAAGATCAGCAAAAAAGTGATTTTTAGTATCATTTGCATCTTTATTTATACTAAAGTCTAATGTTAAATCAGAATCTTTGTTTGCTTGTCTATATTCAGTTTGTAAGAGTATTTCATCGTTGAAAAACAATCTTGGTAAGAAAGTCAGATCTTTTCGATCCGAAATAACTTTATAGTAAGGAATTTGTACTGAAGTTCCTGAATTATTTGATGTTTGGAAGCTTGGCATTAAAAAACCAGATTGACGTTTTACAGTAGGGTCTGGATGAAAAAAATAAGGGAAGTAAAGAACAGGTTTATCATAAATTTTCAACCAAGCATTTTTATACTCAATTTTTTTCTCATTTTTTTTATGAACAACTTCCTCAGCATGTATTGACCATGGAGGACATTTGTTATTTTCTTGATTACAAGTAGTAAAACTACCTTTATAAATTGTAGTGTTATTTTCTTCTGAAATTAAGCTATTTCCTTTTAATCTTGGATCATTTTTATTGTTGCCAAACAAAGAATCTTCAAAATCTATTACAATATCTGAACCTAAAAATTTATTATCTTTCAAATTTACTAAAGCAAAATTTAAATAGTATTGATTTTTATTATTATCATAGAGTGATAAATTTTTAGCTTTAAGCATGTTTGTATCAAAATTAAATTTAAATTTTTCTGCATAAAATACATTATTTTGTAAATCTTCAATTTTTGTTTTTTTATCAGAATAAATCTCAGACAAATTTCTTTCATAAATTAAATCAGTTCCTTCTAAATAGTAACTATTTTTTATATTCGATTTTGATTTTCCAATTGATAAAATTTTTTCTTTATTTCTAAAATAAATATATTCATCTCCTTCAGTGATAATATTATTTTTTTTATCATTTAATATTACATTTCCTAATATTTTTAATATCGAATCTTTTTTATTATAAATTAATTCTTTTCCACTAATTTCAACACCATCGTTAGAAGTTATTTTTACACCATTAAAAGCTTTAGTGATTGTACCTTTATTTAAGATTTTTATTTCTGAAGATTCAATATTAAATATTTCTGCTCTTACTAAATTTTGATAAAAAAAAATTACTAAGAAAAAAATTAATAAAAATTTACTTTTCATTGATTCTGACTAATAAGATAAAACAAAATAAAGTTAAAATTATTAAGGGTGAACATATAGATAATATTATAGATGTTTTTTCAGTTATACCTAATAAATTAAAAAAATAATTTATATAATATATTGTAACAGAAGACAAAATACCCAATGATAAATTAAAAAATTTTGATCTTTTGTAGCTGAAACTCAAAATTAAAATAGACCCTATAGTTGTCATTATTGATATAAGTACCGGGAAAGAATATAATTTATATAAATGAGATTTTATCTCAATGTTGGATAATCCCAGTTTTTTGTAATCTTCAGTTAAATTAATTAATTGTAATAAATTTAGTGAAGTTAAATTAGAAAAAATGCTATTTAACTTTTCTCTATTAAAATTTGTATTAACGCTTAAATTTTCTAAAATTTCTTTTTTCCCGTTATTAAAAAAAATTCTTACTTTTTCCAGTTCCCATTCTTGATTTTCTATGTCTGCCTGTTCTGAAATAATTATGCTTTTTAAATTAAATTCCTTATCATGTTGACTTATTGTTATATTTTTTAGCTTATTATTTACAAATTCATCTGCATTTATGACATATATATTATCTTCATACTCATCTTTAATCCACAGACCATTATCATTTATTGCTGCTAAGTATTTGTTATCGTCAGTAAATTTATTTTTAATTAATAAATAGTTATGTTTTAAATTTGAAGAGAAAGTATAAAAGAAAACTGTAATAATTATTCCCATAATTAAAGATATATATATTAGGAATCTTATTAATGAAAAGTTATCTATTCCAGTTACTTTTAGTAAATTTAATTCCTCATTTTCTTTAAATTTAATAAAAAATAATTGAGACGCAATTAAGAAAATAAATGGAAAAATTTCAAATAAAATTGATGGTGTATTTAAAAAAGTTAACAATATTGGATAATA
>CABYKS010000007.1 GCA_902519625.1 uncultured Pelagibacteraceae bacterium
AAAAAGAAAAGAAGTAATTTTAGCTACAAAAGTTGCAGGACCTAGTAGAGAGTATTTAAGAGATGGAGGGTATAATTATGGAATGGAAAAAATGACAGAAGCTATAAACGATAGTTTAAAAAGACTACAAACAGATTACATTGACTTATATCAGCTTCATTGGCCTGAAAGAAATACAAACATGTTTGGTAAATTGGGTTATGAGCATAAAGACAAAGGTGATTGGAACAAATTCGAGGATGTTTTAGGAAATTTACAAAAATTTGTTATAGAAGGAAAAATTAGAGAAGTAGGTTTGTCAAATGAAACTCCTTGGGGTGTTTCAAAATATCTTGAACTTACTAAGGAAAAAAATCTACCTAGAATGATGTCTATTCAAAATCCTTATAGTTTATTGAATAGGACATATGAAATTGGTCTTGCAGAGGTTTCTATTAGAGAACAAATTGGTTTATTAGCATACTCTCCTTTGGCAAGTGGATACTTAAGTGGAAAATATAGAAATGAAAGATACCCAAAAGGATCCAGGATGGAGAGAGATTGGGAATTTTGGAAATATAGATATAATACTCCTAATTTGAAAAATGCAGTAGAAGAATATTGTAAAATAAGCGAAAAATATAATCTTGATATGAGTCAAATGTCGTTAAAGTTTTGTGAATTACAACCTTTTATGACAAGTGTAATAATTGGAGCAACGACAATGGAGCAGTTGAAAACTGACATAGAAAGTGTAAATGTAAATTTAAGTGATGAAGTTATTAAAGAAATTAATGAAGTTCAAAAAATTTATCCAAATCCATGTCCATAATTATTAGAACAATTACCTTTTTTTATTTTATTTTTATTTTTTCAGCAACTTTTGTATCTGCTGCAGAATTAAAAAAAATTGGAAAATTTAAAGACTGGGAAGCATTAGTTTTAGTTAAAGACAATGGATTAACTTGTTTTGCTCAAACTAAACCTGTTTTGCAATCACCTAAAGCAAATAAAAGAGAAGCAAGACTTTTTGTATCTTTCAGACCTAATGAGAAAATTGCAGACGAAATTAGTACAACGTCTGGTTATGAATATAATAGTCAAAATAGAATATTGGCTACATCGGGTAAAAAAAAATATGAATTTGATATTGCTCAAGATAGTTTTGCTTGGATAAAAAGTAATAAACTCGAAAAAAAAATGATTAAAACTATGAAAAAAGGTTCAAGAATAATGGTGACAGGATACAATAAATCTGGGTCTCAAACAATTGATCACTATTCATTGTTGGGTTTTACAAAAGCTTATAATACTGCAAAAAAAAGTTGCACATAATTTTAAATGAAATTAAAAAAACGGATTGTTCTCGCTTATTCAGGTGGGCTGGATACTTCTGTTATTTTAAAATGGCTTCAAGAAAATTATAAAGCAGAAGTTATTGCTTATACAGCTGATATCGGTCAAAAAATCGATAGAAAAAAAATAATTAAAAATGCAAAAAAGCTAGGAGTAAAAAAAATAATAATAAAAGATTTAAAAGATATTTTTGTCAAAGATTACGTCTTTCCAATGATAAGAGGTCATGCAATTTATGAAGGTGTTTATTTATTGGGAACATCAATTGCAAGACCATTGATTGCAAAAGATCAAATAAGAATTGCAAAAAAATTTAAAGCATATGCAGTTTCGCATGGATCAACAGGTAAAGGAAATGATCAAGTAAGATTCGAACTTGGTTACCATTACTTTGGACCAAAAATAAAAATTATAGCTCCTTGGAGAATTTGGAAACTTAAATCCAGAACAGACTTAATTAATTATGCAAAAAAACATGGAATACCGATTCCAAAGGATAAAAAGGGTGCACCACCATTTTCAGTAGATGATAATTTGTTTCACACATCAACTGAAGGAAAAGCTTTAGAGAATCCAAAAAATTCAGCTCCTGAATTTATTTTTCAAAGAACAACTTCTCCAGAAAAAGCTCCAAATAAAGCCTCCTATGTAACAATAGGATTTAAAAATGGAGACCCTGTAACTATTAATGGTAAAAAATTATCTCCTTCAAAACTTTTGGAAAGACTCAACCATCTAGCTGGTCAAAATGGAATTGGAAGAGTTGATCTTGTTGAAAATAGATTTATTGGAATAAAATCAAGAGGTGTTTATGAAACTCCCGGTGGAACTTTATTGATCAATGCTCATAGAGCAATTGAATCTGTTACGTTAGATAAAGAAACTATGCATAAAAAAGATGAAATAATGCCTAAATATGCAGAACTCATTTACAATGGTTATTGGTATTCTAAAACGAGATTTAAACTTCAAAAATTTGTCGATCAAAAAAGAAAAAAAGTCAATGGATCTGTTAAACTTAAACTATACAAAGGTAATATTACAACTGTATCTAGACAAACTAAAAGTAATGCTTATTCAATGAAAAAAGTTTCGTTTGAAGAAAATAAAACATTTAATAAATCAAATGTTGAGAGATTTATTAATTTCCATAAAAAAAATTTAAAATAAAATATTATTCTTTATTTTTGGCAATTTCACGAGGATCTGGTATTTCTCCAAAAGAATATCTTATTACATGAATTATTACCCAGCCCAAAGCCATTGATGTTAAAATATAGTAAATGAAAGCTAAAGACTCGTTTTGAGCAAAATCTTTTAGATCTGCTCCCCAATAAATTATATTCCAAAAGAAAAAAAAGAATAATTCATAAATAATTATGACTTTAAACATAGTGTGAATGCTAACTATAATAATTTCAAATTTTTTCAAAATTTTTTACATTCATTTTTTGTCGCATGCTCATTAATCATTGTTTAATGACTGAGGTGCGACATAAAATACAAAGAATGAAAATAAAATTTCAAATAATCATAATTTTTTAAGCTATGAAAAATATAACCAAAAATCTTCAATTTATTTTATTAACAATAATTCTAATTAGTACAGTTATTGCAGTTGGAATTGAAATTAAAAAAATGTTCTTAAATCAGACGGTTACTTTAGCTGATTTACTATTAATGTTTCTTTATTTGGAGGTGATGGCAATGGTTAGAGTTTTTTGGGATCAACAATCAATAAGTATTACTTTACCCTTGCTTATCGCGATAACGGCTTTATCGAGATTTATAATATTACAAGGTAAAGAAATGGATCCATCTGGATTAGTTTATGAAGCTGTAGCTATAGTTCTTATTGCTTTGGCTATAGTAATTTTAAGATTAAGACATAGCGATAAACTTGGACTTAAATCAAAAAAAAAATCTTAATAAAATAAAAAAATATGAGTGCTAAGTATTTAATTTTTGGAGCAACTGGTTCTATTGGTTCTAATTTAGCTAATAAATTACATGACTCAAACCATGACTTTCATCTCGTTTCAAGAAACGAGAAAGAACTAAAATCTTTATCAGAAAAATTAAAGTGCACATATACTGTAGCCGATGTTTTAGAAGATAATTTTATCGAAAATGTAAAAACTGAAATTTCTGAAGTTAAAGGAATAGCTTATTGTGTCGGCTCAATCGATTTAAAACCATTTAAAATGGTTAAAGAGGATGATTTTCAAAAATGCATGAAATTAAATCTTTATTCTGCAGTTGAGATTATTAAAGCATATCAAGATAGTTTAAAAAATAACAAAGGTTCAATAATATTATTTTCGACAGTTGCTGCACAAAGAGGCTTTGCAAACCATTCAATTATTGCATCAACTAAGGCTGCGATCGAAGGATTGGCAATTTCTCTTGCAGCTGAGTTTGCTCCAAATATAAGAGTAAATTGTATAGCTCCAAGTTTAACAAATTCAAAAATTTCTCAACCATTATTAAAGAATACTATTATGGCCGAAGGTATTGCAAAAGCTCATCCTATGAAAAGAATTGGTGAAGGAAAAGATGCTGCTGCAATGGCTAAGTTTTTACTTACCGAAGAAAGCTCTTGGATAACAGGACAAATAATCGGTGTAGATGGTGGAAGATCTTCTATTTAATGAAAAAAAATAACAAAACACCTATTTCTTCAAAGTTTACAAGAAAATATATTTATTATTATTATTTATTTTTTTGGTTAGTTTTGATTGGCTATTTACTTATAAGATAAAAAATTAAGTTTATGAAATATAATGTAGATGAAGTCATAGGTATGGCTTGGTCTGATAAAATTTCTTTTGAGGAAATTAAAAAAAAAACAGGTCTTATGGAAAAAGAAGTTATTTCCATAATGAGAAAAAATTTAAAAAAAAAAAGTTATGTTATTTGGAGAAAAAGGGTACGGGGCCGTATTTCAAAACATAAAAAAAAAACTAGACATAAATTAAAATTTTATGAACTTTAAGCCATCTAAAGCTTTTGCTATTGAAAAATTACAGAATTTCATTGAAAAAAATATTATGAATTATTCCAAATTAAGAAATTTTGATTATGGACCTGATGATAGATCAAATATTTCCTGTCTATCACCTTATATAACTCATGGAATAATTAGTGAAGAAGAAGTAATCAATAAATCCTTAAAAAAAAATTCATTCATAAAAATTGAAAAATTTATTCAAGAAGTTTTATGGAGAATTTATTGGAAGGGGTGGTTAGAATTAAGGCCGAATGTTTGGTCAGATTATTTAGAAGATTTAAAAAAAATAAAAGAAAATTTCCAATATAATGAAAACTATTTAAATGCGATTAGTGGTAAAACAAATATTGAATGCTTTAATTATTGGGTAAATGAGCTCAAAAATCATAACTATCTTCATAATCATGTAAGAATGTGGTTTGCAAGTATTTGGATATTTACTCTTGGTTTGCCTTGGCAATTAGGTGCTGAATTTTTTATGAAATATCTTTTTGATGGAGACTGTGCATCTAATACTTTGGGCTGGAGATGGGTTGCAGGAGTTCAAACAAAAGGTAAAAATTATGTTGCTTCGGAGTGGAATATAAAAAAGTTCACCAATAATAGATTTGACAATATTAAACTTAATGAAAACCCAGTTCCAATAGTAGATGATAGAAATTATACGATTTTGAAAAGTGATTTTCTAAATGCAAATTTATCTGAGAATCAGCATCTGTTAATATTTGAAAATAATATGTCCTTCGAGCAATCTAACTTTAACTATCAATTGTTTAAAAATATTTATTTTGTTTTTAATGGAAATGAATCTAGGCAAATAAAATTAGACGAAAAAGTTCTCAACTTTAAAAGGTCTCTTATAAATAATCAAATTGAAGATTTAAAAAATAAATCATTATATTGTAAAATGATTAATGTTGAAGATTTAAAAAATATGAAAGAAAATTTATTGGCTTTATATCCATCTGTTGGAGAAAATCTCGATTACATCAATTCAAATAATCTTAAAAATATTTCTTTTTTATACAGAAAAATTGACCAGTGCTCTTGGAAATATTGCAACAAAGGTTTTTTCAATTTTAAAAATTATATACCAAAAATAATTCAGGAATTTATTTAGAAGAGCATCTTTTAGAGCAGTATTTTACTCGATCCCAATTTAATTTCCATTTTTTTCTCCAAACAAAAGATTTTTTGCAAACTAGACAGATTTTAGAGGGCAAATTTTGCTTTTTCATTTAAGTTGATTTTTATTTTTTAAAAATAAAAAGTATGCAACGAATTCATAAACATAGTGAAAAAGAAAAAAAAGAGGTTTTATCGAAAATACTTTTGCTAAAAAATTATATTTTGGAATCTTTGACCAAATGATTACAAAAGCTTTAGCTCCCCCTATCACCTTTCCATCTTCGATAACATGAAGTCTTCTTAAAAGTTCTTCTTGTGATTTAGATGTCAATTTTAAAGCTTCTTCATTATTTGTAATATCAACCCATTCTAAATTACTATCAGCAATTTTTTTGTAGTGATTTATCTCTAGTCTACAAACGCTGCAAGAATTATTAAAAAAAACTTTAATTGCCATATGTATTTTTATTTATGAATTTTTCAGCTTCTAATAATATTAATTTTTTTCTATCAAGTTTCATTTTATCAAAAATTCTTACCATCATTGAAAGTCTAGGATTTTTTAAAAAGAAGGATCTATTTCTATTTATAAATCTCCAGTACAATCCATCCATAGTGTTGCACCAATCACCTTTTTTAAAATCCATCATTTTCATAAAATAACTTGATCCGCATATATATGGTTTTGTTGCAAAAATTCCTCCATCACTAAATAAACCCATTCCATAAACATTTGGTACCATCACCCAATCAGATGAGTCTACAAACATTTCCATAAACCATTTGTAAACAACTTTGGGTTTTAACTCGCATAAGTTCATTATATTTGAGAGTATCATTAATCTTTCAATATGATGTGACCAGCCATGGTGTAATGAATTCTTAATTGCATAATCTAAAGGAGGTAAACCTGTTGTACCTTCATACCATGAGTTTTTCATCCTTCTATTTTGTTTAAAAAAATTTCTTGTCTCCATTTCATAACTATATTTTTGATAAACTCCTCTCATGAACTCTCTCCAACCAATGACCTGCCTTACATATCCTTCTAGAGAATTTAGTCTAATTTTATTTTTTTTATGAAATTCTAAAATTTTTGAAATTATAAATTCAGGAGTTATAAGACCTAAATTAATATATGGACTTAGTGCACTATGAAATAGAATATTATTTTCTTGATGAACTGCATCCTCATAATCGCCAAATAAATTTGATTTTTCTTTTATAAAAAAATTTAAGAGTTTAACAACATCATTGTACTCGGTTGCAAACCAAAAATTTTTGGTATTACCTGGGTGATCCTTGAACATTTTTTCAATAACAGGTTTCAAATGCTTTGTGTGTTTTGTTTCTGTTATATTTGGAAATTTTGGAACCTTTATATTTTTTGGAAGTTTTTTTCTATTATCTTCATCAAAGCTCCATTTGCCTCCTTCAGGATTTCCATCTTTCTTCATTAAAATATTTAATTTTTGTCTTGTTCCTTTATAAAAAGTTGCCATGAAAGGTCTTTTATTTTTTGATAAGTAATCATTAAATTCTTCTCTAGAATTTAAAAACATCGGTGATTTAATTTTATGCCATATTAGATCATTTTTTTTAAAAAAATTTTGTAGCTTTTTTTCAAAAAACTTATCTTCAATTTCAAAACTTGTAATTTCTTTAATTTTTTTTGACTTAATGATTTTTTTAACTTTTTCCAAATAATCTTTTTTGAAATCACTTGAGTCAATTTTAGTATATTCAACTTTAAATTTATTTTTTTTCAAGTAATCTGCGTGTGATCTCATTGATGATAAAAATAGTAAAATTTTTAATTTGTGATGTTTTTCATAAGTGCATAATTGATAATCTTCAGCCATAAAAAAAATATGGTCATATTTAAAACTATTTAAATGTTGAATTGGAAATAGTTGGTTTCCTAATATAAAAAATAACTTCATTAGAAAGTTATAGGTTAAATAATTTAAAAATTAATTAGATCTTTTGAAGCACTCAATGGTATTTTTAAGAAGACAAGCGATTGTCATTGGGCCAACACCGCCAGGGACAGGTGTTAAAGCTTTTGCAACTTTTGAAACTTCATCAAATGCGACATCACCCACTATTCCATTTTCTGTTTTATTTATTCCAACATCAATAACTATTGCGTCTTTTTTAACCCAATCTCCTCTTACAAGCTCAGGTATTCCAACTGCAGCAACTATAATATCGCCTTTTAAGCACTCACCTTTTAAATCTTTTGTTTTTGAATGAGTAATTGTTACGGTACAATTTTCTTTTAATAAAAGTTGCGTCATCGGCTTTCCATTTAAATTTGATCTTCCAACAACAACTGCTTTTTTTCCACTTAAATTTGGTTCAATTTTTTTTATCATCAAATAACACCCAAGTGGTGTACACGGAATTGAACTTTCATAACCTGAGGATAGGTTTCCAACATTCATTGGATGAAATCCATCAACATCTTTGCTTGGTAAAATTGTTTCAATAACTTTTTGCTTATCTATGTGTTTTGGCAAAGGTAGTTGCACTAAAATACCAGATACACTTTCATCTTTATTAAGTTCTTTAATTTTATTTAAAACTGTTTTCTCCTCAACTGAATCTGGATATTTAATTACTTCTGACTTTAAACCAACCTCATTCGCTGATTTTTCTTTATTCCTGACATAGATTTGACTCGGGGCATCTTCTCCGATCAAAATTACAGTTAATCCAGGAACTTTATTATATTTAGATTTTAATTCAGAAACTTCTTTTCTTAACTCTTCTCTTAATTCTGCTGCTATTTTTTTTCCGTCTATTAATATCATGGTTTAGTTAAATATTATTGGTGCTATGTAAAGCTTCATACACATTTCTATAAACCAGATCAACAAAAGTAATATAATTGGAGAAATATCAAAGGCACCCAAATTAGGCAAAAATCTTCTAATCCTATTCAAAATGGGGTTTGTTAAACGATATGTAAATTCTAATATTGAATAAACAAATCTATTTGATGTATTTAAAACATTAAAAGCTATCAACCAACTTATAACTACATTTGCAATTACAACATAAGTATAAATTTTTAAAATTTGCAAAACTAAATAAAAAATAGCTATCATTTCTTTTCAACATAAATTGATTGACTTGGAAATGCAAAAGATGCACCATTTTTTTCAACAATTTGTTTAATTTGAATTGCTAATCTTTCTTTAACTGCCAACCATTCATCCCAATCATCTGTTTTAGTAAAACAACGAACATACATATCAATTGAACTATCTGCAAATTTATCAACTCTAACTGCATACCCAAGGTCAGGTTTGTAATCTTCATTGTTTTTTATGTAATTTTCAATTTCATTTCTTATAGTTTTAAGCTGATCTACAGTTGAGTCGTATTGCAAATTAATTACCCAGCTAATAATCCAATTTGTAGTTTGACTTACATTTATTACAGCATTTTCAGCAAATTGAAAATTTGGAATTATTGCAATTGATTTGTCAAATTTTCTTATAACAGTTGACCTAAATCCTATTTTTTCTACAATTCCTTCAATTATTCCTTCAACTAAAATCCAATCTCCAATTTTAAATCTTTTTTCAACTAAAACTAATATTCCTGAAATTAAATTTTTAAATAAATCTTGTGCACCTAATGCAACGGCAACACCAAATAAACCTAAACCTGCAATAATTGGTCCAATTTTTATACCCCATAATTCCAGAACTGCCGCTATACCTAAAATAAATATTAAAACTTTTAACGACTTAATAATCCAACCAATAAGCTCTCTTGTTAGAATTTTATTTAAACCACTTAATATATAAGAAACTGGTTCTATAATTTGATGCATAACCCAAAAAATAAATATAGTTATTAAAGTTCTATTAATTGTATCTACAATTTCTCTGCTTTCTTCTGAAAACGACATGTAGTAACTTGCTATAAAAAAACCGATAACTATTGGCAAAAACCTTGCTGGTCCTTCCATTGCAGAAACAAAAGAATCATCAAATTTATTGGTTGTTCGCTTTGCTATATTTTCTAATCTTTTAATAATCAATTTACTAATTATTCCTCTAAATATTAAAAAAATTAAAAATATTCCAACTCCAATTAATATCTGAAGAATATCAACACCCAAAATTCCTCTTTCCCAGACGGAAAGAAAAAGAGATTTAAAATTATTAAATAGTTCCATTTTTAAATTTTATATAGCAAAAATTCTTCTTCTCCAGGACTAAAAATAAAAATTTTTTTCCACTTAATTTTATTTAATACTGACGAGGATTTTTCGCTAATACACATTAAATTGGTATTCATCCAAAAATCATTTAATTTGTAATTATTTATTAATTTTAAGAAGCTCAAAGCACTATTTTGAGAATAAACATACACAACATCGGGTATATTTAATCTTAATTTTTCTATAAATGTTTCGTCTAATTGATAATTAGGTTTTGAAGTATAGTTAATAACTCTTTGTACACTATATCCTAGTGATACTAAATTTTTATCAAGATCATTTGAAATAATTTCTCCACTGACATAAAGCATTTTTCCTAAAGAAGAATTAAAATTTTGTAATATTAATTCTTTTAAATTTCTTACATTTCCTTCGGCGGTTATTACATTTTGAAATCCTAGACTAAGTGCTTTTTTCTCTGTTGCGATTCCAACACAAAAACAAATAATTTTTTTATCAATCAGTTTTGTATCTAAGAATTTTAATGCATTGGCACTTGTAAAAATTATTGCTTTGAAGTCTGAAAAATTTATTTTTTCATATTTAACTTTTTCAATTTGAATAACTGGCATATGTGAAACTTTATGACCAAGGCCTTTAAACTTTAATATTAGCTGCTCACTATCTTCCAAAGGTCGTGTAAACAAAATATGCATACTATTTTTTATAACTCCCCTTAGATTGATTTTTTAAATTTTCACCAATTTCTATTCCTAACTCTGCTGCATGTTTTATATCTTTAGAAGACTTATAATAAAATCTTTCTTTTCCATCTAAAGAAAAAAGTTCTCCTTCTAATGTTATATTTTCATTATTTATAACTGATATTGCTCCAACTGCCGTTTCGCAGTCTCCCTCTAAAACTTTAAGAACATTTCTTTCAGCTTGTGCACTTTTAAAAGTTTTTTCATCATTTATTTTTTTTAAAACATTTTTTATATAATCATCATCCCTTTTACATTGTAATGCTATAACTCCTTGTCCAACACTTGGAATAATTTCATCAGTAGAAAAAATTTCGCAAATGTGCTCGTCTAAATTTAAAGAATTAATACCAGCACAAGATAATATTACTGCATCATATAAATTTTGATATAATTTATTAATCCTAGTATCAACATTGCCCCTAATTAATTTATAATTTAAATCATTTCTTTTATTTTTTAACTGAAATTCTCTTCTAAAAGAAGAAGTTCCTATTATTGAATTTGGATTTAAATCTTTAAATTTAATTTTATTTTTAGAAATTAATACTTCTCTAGGATCATTTCTTTCTAAAAAACAATTTGTTAATAATCCCTCAGTTTCATCTGATGGCATGTCTTTTAAAGCATGCACCGCAATATCAATTTTATTTTCTAATAATTCTTTTTCAATTTTTTTTGAAAAAAGTCCTTTTCCTCCTATTTCAGAAAGTCTATCTTTTTGATTTAAATCTCCTTCTGTTTTTATCTTTTTTATTTCAACACTCACTATATTAAATTCTTTGGATACTTCTAAAATTCTTTCTTTTGCTCTTTCAGCGTAAATTAATGCTAATTTACTACCTCTAGATCCAATAATAATTTTTTTGCTTTTCATTAAATTAATTTATATTCCATCTTTATATTTAGAATTTGAAAGTAATAAAAACTAATTTATGTCAAAAAAACCAATAATTCTTGGAATAGAGTCTAGTTGTGACGAAACTGCAGTAGCTTTAATTAGTGAAAATAAGGAAGGTAGACCAGAAATTTTGTCAAATATTGTTTCAAGCCAAGTAGATATTCATAAAGAATTTGGAGGCGTAGTTCCTGAGCTTGCAGCCAGATCTCATATAGAAAAAATAGATTTGATAGCTAAAAAAGCATTAGATGAAAGTGGAATTAATTTAAATGATGTGGATGCAGTTGCAACCACTGCGGGCCCTGGTTTAATAGTTTGTTTATCTGTTGGGCTAAATTTTGGTAAAGCAATTGCAGCATCAATAAAAAAACCATTTATTGCTGTTAATCATTTGGAAGGACACGCTTTAAGTCCTAAATTAAATTCAAAAGTAAAATACCCTTATCTTCTATTATTAATATCTGGAGGACACACTCAATTTTTAAGTGTGGAAGGACTTGGAAAATATAAAAGACTTGGAACAACTATTGATGATGCTGCTGGGGAAGCTTTTGATAAAACTGCAAAATTACTTGGTATAGAATTTCCTGGAGGTCCCCAAATAGAAGTTTTGGCTAAAAAAGGTGACCCAACAAAATTTGACTTACCAAAACCTATAATTAACAAAGGCGGTTGCAACTTATCTTTTGCAGGGCTTAAAACTGCCATTCTTAGAATTACAAAAAATATTAAAAATGAAAAAGATAAATATGATCTTGCAGCTTCTTTCCAAAAAACTATGGAAGAAATATTATATAAAAAAAGCAAAGTTGCTTTTCATAAATTTAATAATATTCATTTAGATAAAGATAAAACATTTGTTGTAGCCGGTGGTGTTGCAGCAAATAAAAAAATAAGAGAAATTTTAACAAAACTTTGTGAAGAAGAAAATTTTGAAGCAATATTTCCTCCTATTAATTTATGTGGAGATAATGCTGCAATGATTGCTTTAACCGGATTAGAGAAATTTAAACAAAATCAATTTGATGATTTAGATTTCCCTGCAAAACCTAGGTGGCAATTAGATGAAAGTGCTGCTTTTTTAAAGGGAGCTGGTATAAAAATTTAAAGAAATACTTATTGTTAAATATAATAACGTTATATAATAAATGCTAAAATTTTAATGGCTATTTATCCTAAAGATTTATCTGAAGAAAGCTTAGAATTAAATTCTAGTCTAAAATTATTTCAGATTTACAAAAATCTCAAACATGTATCAATTAAGTGTGACACTTACTTCCAAGTCTATGAAGAACTATTTAATAAATATATAGGTAAAAAAATTACTTTTGTTGAAATAGGTGTGCTTCATGGAGGATCTTTATTTATGTGGAGAGAATATTTTGGTAAAAATGCTAGAATTATTGGAATTGACCTTAATGATAAAGCAAAAGAATTAGAAAAATATGGGTTTGAAATTTTTATTGGAAGCCAATC
This sequence comes from uncultured Pelagibacteraceae bacterium, assembly GCA_902519625.1. GTDB lineage: Bacteria > Pseudomonadota > Alphaproteobacteria > Pelagibacterales > Pelagibacteraceae > Pelagibacter. Next base: position 12,795 of record CABYKS010000007.1, read on the forward strand.
TGATAAAAATTTTTGGAAATCTTTTTATAATAAAGTTGGCAAAATTGATATTTTACTTGATGACGGTGGTCATGGAAATGAACAACAAATTATTACACTAAATGAAGCAATACAGAATACAAATGATGACGGGATTATAGTTATAGAAGACACGCATACCAGTTATTTAAAAAAATTTGGAAATCCATCCAAACACTCTTTTATAAATTATTCTAAATACTTAATTGATGTTATAAACTCTAGATTTCCAGAAGTAAAAAAAAGTAATAATAATTTAAAAAATAAAATTTATTCAGTTTTTTTTTACGAATCAATTGTATCAATAAAGGTTAATTCAAAAAAAAGTATAGAAACAACCTTGTTAAAAAATAATGAAAATGAAATTTTACAATTTATCGATTTAAGAACAACCGATCACTTTCCTAAAATATCTAATTATATCGATAAAAATTTACCATATCTTCACAAAATACCAATAATAAGAAAAATTATAAGATATTTTTTTTACTCTCATAATTTTGTGGTTAAAATAAAACATTATTTTAAATTAAATAAATATTTTAAATAAAAAAACTTATTCAATAAATTATGACAAAATCATTTTGGCTATTAAAATCTGAGCCAAATGTTTGGTCTATTGGTGATCAAAAAAAAACTGGCTTAAAAGGAGCAACTTGGGACGGTGTAAGAAATTATCAAGCTGCAAATAATTTAAGAAAAATGTCTAAGGGTGATCTTTGTTTTTTTTATCATTCAAATATTGGAAAAGAAATTGTAGGTATAGTTGAGGTTATAAAAACTGCTTTTGTAGACCCAACAGACAAAGAAAAAAAATTTGTAGCAGTACAGGTTAGATACAAAAAAGTCTTAAATAAGCCAGTTTCTCTAGAAAATATTAAAAAAAATCCCAATCTTGATAAATTGCCTCTTATTAAGCAAAGTAGATTATCTGTTATGCCTATAGATACTAAAAGCTGGAAAATTATTTTGAAGATGAGTAATATTAATAAAAAATAAATCATTATGCCAAAAAAGAAAAAAAGAAAAAAAATTAAAAAGAAAAAATCTTCAAGAAAAAAAATATTAAAAAAAAATAAAGTTAAAAAAGTTGGAAATTCTGAATTAATTTATAAAATAAAAAGTGATTGGATTAAAAAAGCGATAATAAATAAATCAGGATATGAAAAAAAATATTCTGATTCAATAAAAAATAACGATAAGTTTTGGAAAAAAGAAGGTAAGAGAATTACCTGGATTAAACCTTATACAAAAATTAAAGATTATAAATATAGTAAGTCAGATGTTAACATTAGATGGTTTTATGATGGAACTTTAAACGCTTCGGCCAATTGCATAGATCGTCATTTAAAGAAAAATAAAGATAAAACTGCAATAATATGGGTAGGAGATGATCCAAAAGTACAAAAAAAAATTAGTTATAAACAATTACATCAGGAAGTTTCAAAAGCAGCAAATGGCTTAAAAGAAATAGGAATAAAAAAAGGCGATAGAGTTACAATTTATCTAACAATGATACCTGAGTTAGCATATACAATGCTTGCGTGCGCAAGGATAGGAGCAATTCATTCAATTATTTTTGGAGGTTTTTCAGCGGATAGTATATCTGGTAGAATTAATGATTGTAAATCTGAATACGTTATTACTGCTGATGAAGGTGTTAGAGGAGGAAAAATTATAGACTTAAAAGCAAAAGTAGATGAAGCTCTCTTGAATTGTCCAAATGTTAAAAAGTGTGTTGTGGTAAAACGAACTGGAAACAGAATTAATTGGGATGAAAGTAGAGATGTTTGGTATCACGATATTACGAAAAAAGCTTCTAAGAATTGTGAACCTGAAGAAATGAATGCAGAAGATCCATTATTTATTTTATATACATCTGGATCTACAGGAAAACCTAAAGGTGTTATGCACACGACGGGTGGTTATATGGTTTATGCTTCAATGACACATCAATATATTTTTAATTATAAATCAAAAGATATATATTGGTGCACGGCTGATATTGGCTGGGTCACAGGTCACAGCTATATTATTTATGGACCTCTTGCAAATGGAGCAACAACAATTATGTCTGAGGGTATTCCTAATTATCCAGATTGGTCCAGATGGTGGCAAATAGTAGATAAATACAAGGTAAATATTTTTTATACTGCTCCGACTGCAATAAGAGCTATGATGAGAGAAGGAGATGGACCAGTAAAAAAAACATCAAGAAAATCACTTAAATTACTTGGAACTGTTGGAGAACCAATTAATCCAGAAGCTTGGCAATGGTATTTTAAAATTGTAGGTGATTCTAGATGTCCGATCGTTGATACTTGGTGGCAGACAGAAACCGGAGGAATTTTAATTAGTCCTCAAACTGGAGCAATAGACTTAAAGCCTGGGTCTGCAACAAAACCATTTTATGGAATTAAACCTGAAATAGTTGATAAGGATGGCAAAGTTCTAAAAGGAGAAGCACAAGGAAGATTGTGTATAGCACAATCTTGGCCAGGTCAAATGAGATCAGTGTATGGAGACCATGATAGATTTATAGAAACATACTTTTCTCAGTTTGATGGAAAATATTTTACTGGTGATGGCTGCAGAAGAGATAAAGATGGATACTATTGGATAACTGGAAGAGTAGATGATGTTATTATTGTATCAGGTCATAATTTAGGAACTGCAGAAATAGAGAGTGCCTTTGTGGCACATCCAAAAGTTGCAGAAGCTGCAGTAGTTGGATGTCCTCATGATATAAAAGGAAATGGATTATATTGTTATGTAACTTTGAATGTTGGAGAAGAGCCTAATGGAGATTTAGAAAGAGAATTAAAACTATGGGTAAGAAAACAAATTGGAGTAATTGCTACCCCAGATTTTATCCAGTTTTCACCTGGACTACCAAAAACAAGATCTGGAAAAATAATGAGAAGAATTTTAAGAAAGATAGCTGCTAATGAACATGAACAACTTGGAGATACAACAACTTTAGCTGATCCGAGCGTTGTTAAAAGTCTAGTTGAGAATAGAAAAAATATTTAAAACTTTGCTCTCTCGTTAAATTCTTTTTTAACAATATCCCACTTTAAAATTACTGAATTTAAAACAATCTTACGATCAAGCTCTTTTAATTCTTCAGCTATAGGCGCCCACTTATATAATGATAATGCACTAGGATTAAACGGAAGATCATTATAATAAGTGCTCCAATTAATGTTTTGTAATCTTTCATTAAAATTCTTTTTTGCTTCTTCAATAATATCTAGTGGCATTTTATTTATAGTTTCATCATCTAAAATTTTTAGAAAAATTTCTTTAGCTTCTTCAACGTTTTGATAATTAAAATTATTTTTTAAATATGAAAATGTAAAAAATGTGAGATCTTGAAGAGCAACAGCATACATATTCCACTTAGCTAAATTTACAGACGCCATGAATTTATCATTTTCAAAATGAAGAACATATCTTGTTCCCATTCTAGTTTTCAAATAACCATAAAGTGTTACTTGAGTAACCCAAGCTGATTTAGACTGAATAAAATCCTCTAACTCATCCAAATTACTTATTTTTGTCTTTGGTATGAAAGCTTTAAAAAGTGAAAAAAGATAAATCTTAAAGTCTTTCCAAGTAAGATCTTTCCAAGTTAATTTGTATTTTGCCATAAAAATAGCTATTTATTTATTTTATACCCTAAAAACACCACTATTATTAACAATTTTAACACTTTAAATCTCTTTCATAATGGTTATGGTTTCCGCCAGTTATAACTAAAAGAGGAGATAATAATGTCAAAACAAGCACAACACTGGGAAAAAACCAGAGGATTGTTAATGGTAACATTAGCAATTTGGTTTGTATTCTCAATTGGCATCTTCCTTTTTGGAGCTGAAATGGAGACCGTTGGTGGACCCTTCGGTTATCCACTGACATATTGGTTTACTTGTCAGGGATCTCTTGGAATTTTTGTAATCCTAATTTTCTGGTTTGCGAACAGACAAGAAAAAATCGATGAAGAGTTCGGTTTCAGTGAAAAAGGAGGAGATGATTAATGATTAAAGGTAATTTTATAGATAATTTGCCTAAAGTTTATGGAATCTACACAGGTGGATTTTTAGCTTTCATAATCATTATGGCAATTGGCGAACAGATGGGTATGACAGCAAAAGCAATAGGAATTGCATTCGTTGCTTTTACTGTGGCCATCTACGCAATAATTGGTTATCTATCACGTACAGCACAAGCTGATGCTTATTACGTAGCTGGAAGGCAAGTACCAACCGTATTCAACGGAATGGCAACTGCAGCAGACTGGATGTCTGGTGCATCATTCGTTGCAATGGCAGGTGGTATTTACTTCAAAGGTTACGGTTATATGGCACTACTTGTAGGTTGGACTGGTGGATATGTATTAGTTGCATCTTTATTAGCACCATACCTAAGAAAATTTGGCTGTTACACAGTTCCAGATTTCATTGGTACAAGATACGGTGGTAATTTAAGTAGGTTTCTAGCAGTAGTGGTCTTAACTGTTGCTTCATTTACTTATGTGACTGCACAAATTAACGCTACAGGTACTATTGCATCTGTTGCTCTAGATATCCCATTCCAATACGCAGTTTATGTTGGATTAGTAAGTATTTTACTATGTTCAATGTTAGGTGGTATGAGAGGGGTAACTTGGACACAGGTTGCACAATATATCGTATTAATAATAGCTTACTTGCTTCCAGTATTTTGGATCAGTAATAAAATGGGTGCGGGTTTCTTCCCACACTTTATGTTAGCTGATGAAGTTGCGAGAATTGCTGATCTTGAAGCCCAATTTGGTTTAGGGACAGTAACAAACTCTGCAGCTGACTTAGCAACTGTACCAAAAGGTTTAGCAGGTATAACTAAAGCTCACTCAGCGGTTAACGCTACACCTTGGGCATTTATTTCATTAGCACTAGCGATGATGATGGGAACAGCTTCATTGCCTCACGTGATGATGAGATATTTTACTACTCCAAGTGTAAAAGCAGCTAGAAAATCAGTAGGTTGGTCTTTATTCTTTATCTTCCTACTTTATTCTTCTGCTCCAATGTTAGCGACACTATCTAAATTGTCATTGATAGATCCTAACTTAGCGACTGGAATTATTGGTAAATCGATAAGTGAAGTTCAAGCGATAGATTGGTATCAAAACTGGAACCAAGCAAACTTAATGTTTGTAAGCGACTTTAACGGAAATGGAACTCTTGAATTAAATGAGTTTTTCATGGGTGGTAAAGCCGTTGTGTTAGCAACTCCAGAAATAGCTGGATTACCATATGTAATCTCAGGTCTAGTTGCTGCTGGAGGTATGGCAGCTGCCATGTCAACAGCCGATGGTTTAATTCTAGCGATTGCAAATGCTTTGTCTCATGACTTGTACTACAAGATCATTGATCCAAAAGCAGAAACTGCAAAAAGACTAGTTGTTGCAAGGGTATTACTTGTAGTAATTGGTTTTGCCGGAGCAACTATTGCAGCAATGGAGATCCAAGGTATCTTAGGTTCAGTAATCTGGGCTTTTGACTTTGCGATGTCTGGATTATTCTTCCCACTTGTACTTGGTGTATGGTGGAAGAGAGCTAACAGAGAAGGTGCTATAGCTGGTATGGCTTTAGGTCTTGCTTCTGGTATGGGTTACCTAATTTGGGTACGAAATGGTGGAAGTGGATTCTTAGGTATTACACAGTTAACGTTTGGTATCTTCGGTTCAGCTGTCAGCTTAGTATCTATGGTTGTGGTAAGTTTAATTACTTCAGAGCCTGATGCTGCTACGCAAAAAATGGTTGATGAGGTTCGAGTACCAGCTGGTAAATCGATCCTTGGCAAACACTAAATAATCTTTTAAAGGGGCGATTAATTTCGCCCCTTTTAATTTCTCACTTTTTAAAATATAAATTTCACAATGTCTGCTAATTTTCATCCTCTAGTCTATATAATTGATTATATTCTTGGAATAATCATGTGGACCTTGATTGGAAGAGTTGCGATGAATATTTTTCAAAGAGAAGACTCTCAATTTTTTTTTATGAGAGTGTTTGTTAAATTCACTAATCCATTAATTTATATTTTTAAACCCATAACCCCTTCGTTTATAATACAGCCTTTAGTACCTTTATATGTGGCTTGGTTTTTCTTTATGATAAGATTTTACTTAATGCCATGGATTTTGGGTTATTCTGTAATGGGCATGTTGTCTTTTCCTTTAGAAAGTGAAATTTCAAGACAAATTTATCAATTTTTTAATTCAATTAAATTTTAAAAATTGATACTAGTAAATCTAGCTATCAATGAAAAAAATACAAATTTCACCATCAATTCTATCAGCTGATTTCAGTCAGTTAGGAAATGAAATAAAAAGATTGGAAAAAGGTGGGGCCGATATGATTCATGTAGATGTTATGGATGGTCATTTTGTTCCTAATCTTACAATTGGTCCACCTGTAATTAAAAGATTACGTAATTGTACCAAGCTACCTTTTGATGTTCATTTGATGATATCTCCAGTACATAAATATATTGAAGATTATTCAAAAGCAGGAGCCGATATAATTACAATACACCCAGAGGCAACAGATAATTTAATAGATTCGATTGATCATATTAGAAAACTAAATAAAAAAGTTGGAGTTTCTTTAAATCCAGATACTAAATTAAATATTATTGAAAATATTTTAGATAAAATAGATCTAGTTTTAATCATGAGTGTTTTTCCAGGATTTGGTGGTCAAAAATTTATGCACGAAGTTGTAGAAAAAATTAAAAATTTAAAGAAAATTAAAGATGAAAAAAAGCTTAATTTCGATATTGAAGTTGATGGTGGTATTAATTTTGAAAATAGTAAAATAGTAATTGAAGCAGGGGCTAATATTTTAGTTTCGGGAACAACTATTTTTAAAGAAAATAATGGCAATATAAAAAAGAATATTGATTCTCTGAAATTAGAATAAATAAATGATTTTAAAAAATTCTTTGAATTTTATTAGTGAATTTTTTAATTACTCATCAAATCAAATAAGAAAAATTTATTTAAGTTCTAGAATTTATAATAAAAAAATATCTAGAATTGATGATAAACTTATCGAATACAAACCTAGTCCAAATCTGCTTGATTGCTTGATAAAATACGACAAAAAGAAAAATAATATTGAAAATTTTTATTTAAATTCTGTTTGGAGCGACGAAGATATAAAAGAAATTGATTATAAAAAGCTTCATAGTTTTTTTTGGTTATTTACAATTGATTTAAAATCTTCAAAAAAAATTACTCAATCAATTATTTCAAATTGGATTGATAAAAATCAGAAATATAATTCTAAAAGTTGGGAAATAGATACTTTGTCAAAAAGAGTTATAGCTTGGATATCAAATTCAAAACTAAGTTATGATGACAGTGATGAAATTTATAAAGAAAAATTTAATAGCAATATAAAAAAACAGGTTAACCATTTAATTAATGAAATAAATAGATCTAAATGGGTAAATGATAAAATGATTGGCTGTGCTTCAATTATACTATCAGGACTTTCATATAAAGATGAAAAATACTTAGATTATGGACTAAATCTTTTAAAAAAAATTATAAACTCTTCTTTTGATGCACAAAATTTTCCAAAATCAAGAAACTTCAGGCAACTTACATTTTATTTAAAATATTTTATTTTAATAAGAGAATGGCTCAAAGAATCTCAAAATGAAATTCCAGAATATTTGAATGAAATAATTTTTTTCTTAGGACAAAATTATAACTTTATGTGGCAGAATACTAATCAGAACTTATTATTTAACGGAAACCATATAAATTCAAATGCTGATTTTGATAAATATTTAAATTTTCACAATTACAAATTTAAAAATGAAAGTAATGAAAATGGAGGATATGCTATTTTAAAGAACAAAAATATTATTCTTTCAGTTGATCTAGGATCTTCTCCTCAAAAAAAATTTAGTAGTGATTATCAGTCTGGGGCTTTATCTTTTGAAATTTTTTTTAATAACTGCAAGTTAATTTCTAATTGTGGTTATTTCCAAAATTATAAACATCAGCTTAATTCCATCTCTAAATCAACTGCAACACATTCTGCTCTTGTTTTAGATAACAGATCTTCATGTAAAATGAAAAAAGATACCGATGGTATTTTCAAAGTTGATGAAGAGATAAAAGTTATAAAAAAAAATGTTGTATCTGAAAAAAAATATTGGAATATCTCAGGATCTCACGATGGTTACTTAAAAAAATATGGAGTAATTCATCAAAGAGAAATAGAATTTTTTGTGGAAAAAAATAAATTTATTGGAAAAGACAAGTTAATTAAGAATAAAAAGTTTAAAAGTTCAAATTTTGAAATTCGATTTCATTTTGAACCTGGAGTTAAAATAACAAAAACCCAAGACGGTAAATCAATTCTCATTGAATTAGAAAATTCTGGATGGAAATTTTTATGTAAAGATCATAAAATTGATGTTGAAACTGGTTTATATTTCGGTAAAAAAAACTCTTTTCTTGAAAATCAAAATATATTTATTTCGGGATTAACTCAAAATGAAAATCAGGAAATTATATGGGAAATAATTAAAATTTAATGAAAAAAATTAAAACAGCATTAATTTCAGTACATAATAAAAAAAATTTGAAATTACTTTTAAAGAATTTATCAAAACATAAAATAAAAATTATTAGCTCGGGAGGGACTTTTAAAGAAATAAAAAAAATGGGCTATAAGTGCATAGAAGTATCAAAATATACTGGTTCAAAAGAAATATTAGATGGAAGAGTCAAGACGCTACATCCCAAAATTCATGCTGGAATTTTGAGTGTAAGAAAAAAAAAATCTCATACAAGAGATTTAAAAAAAAATAATTTTCAAGAAATTGATCTTGTTATTGTAAATTTTTATCCTTTTGAAAAAATTTTAGAAAATAAAAATAATCATAAAAACATAATTGAAAATATTGATATTGGAGGACCCACAATGGTTCGGGCTGCTGCTAAAAATTTTAATGATGTCACTGTAATTACTAGCCCTGAACAATATGCTAACCTAATAGAAGAATTAAATTCAAATAAAAGTAGAACTACTTTGGAGTTTAGGCAACAAATGTCAGAAATAGCATTTACTGAAACTGCTTATTACGATGGTGTAATATCAAATTATTTTATTACTAAATCAAAAAAATTATTCCCTAAAAAAAAAATATTTTCTAGCAATCTAGTTGAAAATTTAAGATATGGAGAAAATCCCCACCAAGAGGCAGCTATTTATTCCTTGGGAAATAAATTAAACATAAAACAAATTAATGGAAAAAAATTAAGTTATAATAATTATAATGATATATTTTCTGCTCTTTTAATCTCTAAATCGTTTCCAAAAAATATTGGTACAGCTATAATTAAGCATGCTAATCCATGTGGTATCTCAATTAATAAAAATAAATTACAAAGTTATAAACAAGCGCTTGCATGTGATCCAATAAGTGCATTTGGAGGAATAGTTGCCTGTAATTTTAAAATTAAAAATAATTTAGCACTAGAACTAAAAAAAATATATTTAGAAGTAGTTATTTGTAATGGAATTGAAAATAGTGCTTTAAATATATTAAAAAAAAAAAAGAACCTAAGAATTGTTGATTCGAGTAAACTAAAAGATATTAATTTAATTAATATATCATCAAAATTTAGTTCTCTACTAATACAAACTGCTGATACATTTTCTTTTTCAAAATCAAACTTTAAAATAGTTTCTAAAATTAAACCTAGCTTTAAAACTTTAAAAAATTTGATATTTGCATTTAATGTTTGCAGATTTGTAAAATCTAATGCAATTGTTATAGCAAACAAAGATTCAACAATTGGAATTGGATCTGGCCAGCCAAGTAGATTGGATAGTTGTGAAATAGCAATAAATAAAATGAATAAATTTTTTAAAGAAAAAAAAGGTGATGAAATTATCGCAGCTTCAGATGCTTTTTTTCCTTTTGTGGACGGTATAGAAAAGTTGGTTCAATCTGGTGTATCAGCTATTATTCAACCATCAGGTTCTATTAGAGATAAAGAGATTATTAAATTCGCAAATAAAACAAATACTGTGTTAGTTTTTTCGAAAACTAGACATTTTAAGCATTAGAAATTTTATCAATTTTTGCAGCAAGTACAAAGTCGCTTTCATGTAGACCGTTTATTGCATGTGTAAAGATTTTAATTTTAGCGTACCCCCATCCAAACCAAATATCAGGGTGATGACCTTCTATTTCGGCAATATCTCCTACTTTATTTATAAAATTTTGACTTTCTAAAAAATTATTAAACTTAAATTCCTTAATAAGATAATAATTTTTTTTATCATCAGACTTTACATCCCAACCATCAACTTTTTTTAAGTATTTATGAATTTCACCTATATCAAAACTTGGAATACCCCCTTCGCAAGGAATACATTTCTTATCTGCTAAATCACTCATTCTTGCCCTTATTTAGTTGGAGCGGGCAATGGGACTTGAACCCACGGCCTTCTCGTTGGCAACGAGACGCTCTACCACTGAGCTATGCCCGCTTGTTCTATAAGTATTGAAAGTAGTAGCTTTTTAAAAATTAAGCAAGAGGCAAAAATATCAAAATTGTTAGCGAAGTGTGTCGACAGTGTGTCGACAAATTATATATAATGTTATTTTGAAAAGACTAATTTATTACTTTTATAGCAAATAAAAATGGAACTAACTATTGATCAAGTATTACAGCGGGGAGTTGCAGCACATAAAGAAGGTAAGCTTCAGGAAGCTGAGCGTTTTTATCGGGCTATATTAAAATCACAACCGTCACATCCAGACGCCAATCACAACCTTGGTATATTAGCAATCTCATTTAACAAAGCTGATGAAGCATTACCACTATTTAAAGCTGCTTTAGACGCTAATCCTTATAAAGAACAATTTTGGCTAAGTTATATTGATGCCCTCATGAAAAAAAACCAATTACAAGATGCAGAAGTAGCTTCAAGAAAAGCTTTGGATTTAAAACAAGACTTTATTAAAGTTAGCCTTTACTTAAGTGGTATTTTATTAAAACTTGGCAGATTAGAAGAGGCTGAAGCAAGCTTGAGACAAACGATATCACTGAAACCTGACTATGCCGAAGCCCATAGCAACCTGGGGATTACTCTCCAAGAACTTGGCAGATTAGAAGAGGCTGAAGCAAGCTTGAGACAAACGATATCACTGAAACCTGACTATGCCGAAGCCCATAACAACTTGGGCAACACTCTCAAAGAACTTGGTAGATTAGAAGAGGCAATGAGTTGCTACACTAAAGCGATTGAACTTAATCCTCACTTGTCTGGATCCCGTAGGAATCTAGCTCAACTATTGACTAGTTATGCTTCTCATAAAGAAATTTCACATCCCATAGTCAAGGTTAATCAAGAAATTAAGAAAATTTACTTAAATGAGAAGACTTCAGGTATTATTTCAGATGATAAAATTATCCAAATATTTTCTAAATCCTCAAACATTATAAAAAGACATGATTTAAAACTTGGAACTAACTTGACCCAAGTCTATCGACGAAATTCAATTGATCTGAACTGTAAAAGACATAAGACAATATTTAATAAATTCAATATCATCCCTAAGTTTTGCTTTGGGTGCTACAAGGTTCAAGTCGAACCTAGATCTATACTTGAGTTAATAAAGTTATTTGTAGTTTTCGACCAGATAAAGCTTGTTGAAAATAATACACGAAAGTGTTTGATTGAGATTAGACCAGAAATTTCTGGATTTTATAAAGGTCTAATCTATTGCTCCAGCCTGGAAGAAGCTTACCAAATAGCAGATCACCTTGAGATAGTTATAAAAGAAAATATTGGATTAGAATTGAATGCAGCGGTTAAAAGAGGATGTTCAGAATACCCGATTTCTTTTCCTGATTATAAAGTAATCAATAAATCTGGGGCTCAGCTAATGAACTATAATGAAAAATGGAAATTAATTGAGCAAGATTACGATTCAACAAACCCAATAAAATCCAATAAAATTATAACACCAAGCCTTTCTGGTTTAAATTTACACGATGTTCTAATCATTCAAAACTGGATTGATTATGCTAAGGGTATTGGAGATCCAAGTGTTCACTTACTAAACCAAAATACGTTATTTTCTCCAACGATGTATAAAATTGCAAAAACAAGGTTAAATAAATTTCCTTGGCGAGATAAAACTAATTTACAACCCACTCAATAAATAATTTTACTAATACTATCTGACATTAAATATCTTTAAAAAGATTACTAAAATTTTTATATTTAAGGTTTGATTCTATTGAGTCTTTATAAATCGGATGTCTACTTTGATTAATACTAACAGTTTTAATTGGATTTTTACTTTTATGATGTTGTAAACATTCTTTCTCAAATTCTAAACTACAGAAATTTAATAAGTTTTTAATTTCTATTTCTTGATTTTTAACTAAATCTTCATAGTTAATTTCATAAATTTTTTTATCAAATTTACTCTTCCAAAAGTCCATCATTTCTCTATATATTTTTATATATTTTTGAATATTTTTTATGTCATAAGTCCAATCAGTTCTATTTCCACCAAATAAATTTTTATAAATTGATAGACAATTATCTTTAATATTTCTTTTTATATGGATTATTTTTGAATTTGGAAAGAGAACAGAAATAAAACCTATCCAAAAAAAATTTGATGGAGCCTTATCAATTTTTATTTTATTTAAATCAAAATAATCATAATTTTTTCCTAGTTTTAAAGAAATTTCTCTTAAATTTTCCATATTAATTTTATCATCTTTCTTTAATTTTTTTAAAAAGCTTTCATCCATTAAATTTTTGAAAAAAAATACATTTAAAATTATAGATTCTCCAACTCCATAAGTTCCTGAATGGGCAGATAAAATTTGATGTAGTAGTGTAGTTCCAGATCTTGGAAGACCAACTATAAATATTAATTTTTTATTATAAAAGTCATTATTTATATTTTCTTTAATATCTATATTTGAAAAAATTTCTTTATTTTTATTTAAAAAAGACTCTTCATATCGTAAAGGATTACCTACAACTAGTTTGTTTCTTTCTTTATTAGCTAAGTCCATGTATTTAAAAGCTTGTTCATAGTCTTTTTGATCTTCGTAAGATTTTGAAATTGCAAAAAATAAAAGATGTTTATTAAGGTTATCAAATTTTTTATTTTTTATTTTTTCTAAAATTAATTTTTGATGATCTACTCTTTCAGAATAATTAATAATATTGCTAAGTCTATAATCCGCTGCAAATAATTCTGGTTTATTTTTTGAGGTCAAAGATAAATATTTCTCAGCTTTTTCAAATTCACCAATTATAGAGTATACACTTGCCAATCTCATAATTACGTTTTGAAAATCTTTATTTTTTGCATAAATTTTTTCAAGAATAGAAATTGCTTCTTTAAAATTATTTTGATCAATTTTTAATTCTCCATAATTTAATTGTGCTAATAAATTGTCTGGTTCTAAGTTGAGGGCTTGTTTCAATAACTTGTCAGATCTTTCTAAATCATTTATTATTCTAGATATTCTGCCTAGATTAACTAATGCAAAACAATTTTTTGGATCTATTTTTAAAGATTTAGTATAAACAATTTCGGCATCATAAATATTATTTTTTTTTTCTAATGAAGAACCAAGAAAATTATAAAAAATTGAAATTTGAGGATATTTTTTTATTAATATTGATGATCTTTTTATTATTTCATCAATATTATTCATTTTTGATAAAATATTTAAATTATTTATCTCTGAATTAATTAATTCTAAATTTTTATTCATTTTAGTAGTATATTATAAGATAATTTTTAAATAATAATTAATGAAAAAAAAAAATAATCATTTGCCAAATAAAATTCCAGTTTTTCCATTATCTAATTTTATAATCTTTCCAAGAACAACTGTACCTCTTAACATTTTTGAGCCTAGATATATTGATATGATTGATGATGCAATGAAAAGTAACAGAATAATAGGTATGATACAGCCAAAAAAATCTGATCAAAATATACCTGCTCTTTATAATATTGGATGTGCAGGTAAAATCACAAGTTTTAATGAAACAAATGATGGTAGATATTTAATTGTTTTAAACGGTATTAGTCGTTTTAAAATAGTTGAAGAATTAAAAAATGATAAACTTTATAGGGAATGTTCAGTAAGTTTTGATAACTTTCAAAATGATGTTGAAAAAAGTACTGAAGAAATAAAATTCTCCGATCTTCAACTTATTTTTAAAGATATAAAATCGCTATTTGTTAAGGAAGGATATTTGATTAATTGGAAAGATCTTGAAAAACAGGATTTAAATCAAACTATTAACACTCTTGCAATGGCTTCACCATTTTCTTTAGAAGAAAAACAAATACTATTGGAAACAACTAATTTAAATGAAAGAAAGAAAAAACTGGAAGAAATATTATCGACCTATGTGGCTGATAATTTTAACAATAAAACAATTCAATAATTAAAAAAAATTCCTTTATCGGCAAATTTTGTTGTGTATTTTTTAAATAAATTATTAGTTTCTAAAAAATTAAATAATTTTTTTGAATATAAATTTTTAAAACTATTATCAAATTTAAAAAACTCATGGATAAAATCTATAGTATTTGCAAATATATAATTATAATGTTTGGTTTTACTTTGAAATTCTACAAAGACAGAACTATCCAATGGCAAACCAAGACTAATTCTAGAATCTATTATACTTAACAATACCTTTATATCTCTAATTGTCATATTAAGTCCTTGGCCAGCTAATGGGTGAATTTTATGCAAGTTGTCTCCAAAACATAAAATTTTTTTGTAATAATAATTTTTTAAAATTGAGCTTTTTAATTTAAATTTCTCAAATTTTGTAAAAGATTTAATTTTATACTTTTTATTGTAATTTAGTATCAAATTCTTAATTTTATTTTCTGATATATTATTATTTTTATCTAATACAGAAAAAACTATTGAAGTTGTATAATTTGAATTTGGCAAAAATGCTAGGGGACCATATTTTGTAAAAATCTGATGAGCGATATTATTATTACATTTTGTATGTTTTATTAAAGACGTGTATGCATTACTATTATAATCTTTTTCAATTCTTTTAAAAAATAATTTTTTAGATATGATATTTTTTTCATTAAAATTAATAATTAAATCATAATTATCTTTTTCATCTAGAATAAGATTAAAAAACGAAGAGTTTTTTATTTTATATTCTTTTATAAATTTATTTTTTTTTATACTTTTATATAACAAACTAACTAGGTCTATTTGGTTTATTATATAAAAAATTTTATCTCTTTTAGATCCAAAGTTAAGTATTTCTTTATTATTTTCTACTTCACTAAAAATTTTAATTTTGTTGATAGGCCAAGACTTTCTTTTAATATTAATTTTTTCATTTAATAAAAAATTAATATTATTTTTTGATATTCCCAAAGTTCTAGTAAATAATTTTTTTTTTGGTTGATCGTCACCATATATCGATACTTTAACATTCCTATTAGCTATAGCGTTAGCCAATAATAAAGTAGATATACCGTTACCAATTAAACATATATTCATAATTAAAATTTAATTTTAACAATAAATATTAAATGATACAAAGTTACAAAATAGATTCTTTAAAAATGGATATAAAAAGTTTAAGTAAAAAAACCCTTGATTTTACTATAAAAAGAGTAGCTGAAATAACGGGTATTATTCTGATTATTGCCTCAATTTTACTTTTTCTTGCATTATTTACTTATTCTCCTGAAGATCCAAACTTTATTTTTACAGACAATACAACTATAAAAAATTTATTAGGTTTTAAAGGGAGTTATACATCAGATTTATTTTTTCAATCTATTGGTTTAATTTCATTTTTTATATCTTTTACAATATTTTTTACAGGGATTAATCTTATTAAAAATAAAAAATTTTTAGTAATTATCGAAAATATTTTTTTTTCAATAATTTATAGTATTTTGGGTACATTATTTTTAACCACTTTTTATCCAAACTCATTTTCACTTTCAATTAATGGTAATGGGGGATTTGTTGGGAATTTTTTTCAAAATACTTTTTTAGCAAACTTAATAAACTTTAACAAAGATATATCTTACTATATATTAATAGTAATTATAATTATTTTATTTTTAGTAAGTATAAATTTTAGTATTTCATTCTTAAAAAAATTTTTTAAAAATTTATTTTTAATAATCACAAAAATGAAGAAAAATGAAATAAAAAATTTTGATTATGATCAAGTTGAAGTAGAGCCAAAAATGGCTGAAAGTGAAAAATTAATCCAAGAAGATTTACCTTTTAATAAAAAAACTTCTGAAAATCAAACCATATATAAATTTAAATTACCTTCTGTTGATTTTTTAAAAAAACCAACAAAGTCTGAGCGTGATAAAAACTTATCTGAAGATAAAATAGATGAAAAAACTTTAGAAAAAATACTTTTAGATTTTGGAGTTGAAGGAAATATAAAAAAAGTCAGCAGAGGCCCAGTTGTTACTTTAAATGAATTTGAACCTGCGGCAGGTATAAAAGTTTCTAAAATTATTAATCTATCTGAAGATATTGCAAGAAATACAAGTTCGGAGTCAGCAAGAATAGCAACAATTCCTGGCAGTAGTACTATTGGAATTGAACTTCCTAATTCCTCAAGAGAAAATGTTTATTTGAGTGAAATAATTTCAAGTTCAAATTTTTTGAAAAAAGAAATTAAACTTCCTATAGCGCTCGGAAAAAGTATTTCAGGTATTCCAATAGTTGGTGATCTAACTTCTATGCCGCATTTGCTTATCGCTGGAACAACCGGATCGGGTAAATCAGTTTGTATTAACACAATAATTTTATCTTTACTTTACAAACATAAAGCAGAAAAATGTAAATTTATCCTTATTGATCCTAAAATGTTAGAACTATCTACATATGAAGGAATACCACATCTTTTATGCCCTGTAATTACGGAAGCAAAAAGAGCAGCTTCAGTTTTAGGCTGGGTAGTTAAGGAAATGGAGAGTAGATATAGATTAATGACCAGGGAAGGCGTTAGAAATATAGATGGTTATAATTCGAAACATAAACTTCCTATGCCCTACATTGTTGTGATTGTAGATGAGATGTCTGATTTAATGCTTGTTGCGGGAAAAGAAATAGAAGGATATATCCAAAAATTATCACAAATGGCTAGGGCGGCTGGTATTCATATAATAATGGCAACTCAAAGACCAAGTGTTGATGTTATAACAGGTACTATAAAAGCCAATTTCCCAACTAGAATATCTTTTCAAGTTACATCAAAAATAGATAGTAGAACAATTTTAGGAGAGCAAGGTGCTGAGCAACTCCTTGGCAAGGGTGATATGCTTTATATGTCTTCAGCGAATAAAATAGTTAGAATACATGCCCCTTATGTTTCAGAAAATGAAATTGAAAAAATAAATAATTTTTTAAGATCACAAGCAGAACCAGACTATGTAGATGAAATATTAAGTTTTGCTGATGAAAAAGAGGCTAGCTCAAATTTATTAGATAACGAAAGTCAAGATGAATTATATAACACTGCATTAGAAATTATAAAATCAGAAGGAAAAGCTTCTACATCTTTTTTACAAAGAAAGTTACAAATTGGGTATAACAGGGCTGCTAGAATAATCGATATGATGGAAGCTAATGGCATAGTAAGTAAAGCAAATCATGTTGGTAAAAGAGAAGTGCTTAAATGATAAAGAAAATATTTTTATTTTTTTTTTTATTAAATTTTTTAAATCATTCTTATGCATCAGTAGAAAATAAAATAATTAATAACTTTGAAAAAATTAATAATATAAGTTTTAATTTTAAACAAACGATAAATGATAAAATTGAAGAAGGAAGTTGCATAATACAGTATCCAAAAAAAATTAATTGTAAATATAATAATTTAAAAAAAAAAATAATTGTGTCAAATGGAAATTCTTTAGTAATAAAAAATCAAGCAGGTAAAGAATATTTTATATATCCATTAAAACAAACTCCATTTGAATTAATTTTAGATAAAAATTTGTTGTTAAAAAAAATTAAAAAATTACAAGCAAAATATTTAAACGAAAAATATTATTTATTTAGTATGGAAAGTAATGGAAACTTAATAAACATTTTTTTTGACAAAAACTCATATGATTTAATTGGCTGGCAAACAGAAGATATATATCAAAATTTAGTTGTTACTTACATTTTTAATCTTAAAAAAAATTCTAAAGTCGACAAGAAAATATTTAAATTACCCAAGGCACATTAATATTTTATAGATTTAAAGTCTCAGATTTAAAAACTTTCATTCCTCTCGATAAATAATTTTGCAATGCATTTTTGTGATCCAGCGAGCATGTATGTACCCAAATTCTTTTAGAACCAATATTAAATGATATTTTAATAGCTTCTGATAACAAATATCCTCCTAATTTTTTTCCTATGTACTCTTCTAAAATACCAAAGTAAGCTATCTCACAGTCTAATTTATCTTTATCAAAAATCTGCTCAAAATATCCTATAAAATCTTTATTATGTTTTAAAATATAGGTATTAACTCCTGAATTTTCCAAATAATCTATCCATTTTTTATCATCCCAAACCAATCTATCTGTCCAGCTATGTTTTTTTCCTATTTCTTTATAAAAAAATTTGTTTAATTGAAAGTCGGGTGGATTAACTTTTTCTAAATATAAATCACTAAATGGTTTATTTTTTACCAGCAGCTCATTTATTGAACTAATTTCAAGATAACTTCTTTCTACTTGAGCACTCACCTACTCAACCATTTTCCCAACTTTTTCACCACCAAATAGATGAAAATGTAAATGAGGAACCTCTTGTCCTCCGTCTTCACTTATATTCGCTAGGGCTCTGTATCCTTTTCCAGTATCTACAGAAATTCCTAATTTTTTTGCTACAGTATTTATTCCTTTTAACAATCCTACCATCTCTTCTTGGGAAGCATTCTGGCTAAAATCATCTAGATCAACATATTTTCCTTTTGGGATTACAAGAACATGGATCTTTTTCTGCGGATTAATATCGTGAAAAGACAAAACAAAATCATCTTCATAAATTTTTTTGCAAGGTATTTCTCCTCTCAGTATCTTTGCAAATATATTATTATCGTCGTAACTCATTTTTTTCTTTTATTTAACTCTTCCATTACTTCCTCGATTTTAACATCGTTTGCTTCTAGATACATTATTAAATGATAAAATACATCTGCAGCCTCATGAATTTTGTTAGAATTTTTTTCTACTGATTCAATTAATTCATTTATCTCTTCCACAACTTTTTCTTTGCTCAAAGATTTATCACCTAAAAGTTTATTAGTATAAGATCCGTCTACAGGATTGTTTTTTCTATCTCGCGCAAGTTTAAACAAGCTTTCTAATGTATCTAACATGCTAAATCCTAACTGGAATTCCTTTTGAGTTCAAATATTCTTTCGCTTCTTTTACAGAATATTTGCCATAGTGAAATATTGATGCTGCTAAAACTGCGCTAGCATTACCAAATTTTATTCCATCAACTAAATGGTCTAAATTACCCACTCCACCTGATGCAATTATTGGAATATTTACTTTTGATGAGATCTTAGACATTAAATCAATATCATAGCCAACCTGGGTTCCATCTCTATCCATTGATGTTATTAATAATTCTCCAGCACCACTATCTTCCATTTTTTTTGCAAATTCTAATGCATTAATACCTGTATTGTTTCTTCCACCATGAGTAAAAATTTCCCATCTATCTTCATTTTTCTTAGCATCTATTGCAACAACAATACATTGGGAACCAAATTTTTTTGAGCTATTTTCAACAACTTTATGATTCTGAACTGCGGCAGTATTTATAGAAACTTTGTCTGCACCACAGTTAAGTAATTTATTGATATCATCAACACTTCTAACTCCTCCTCCAACTGTTAGGGGAACAAAACATTTCTTGGATGTTTTCTCAACTACATCATAGATCGTATCTCTATTTTCATTTGAGGCAGTAATGTCTAAAAAACAAATCTCGTCTGCACCACCATCAGAATAAATTTTAGCTTGTTCAACGGGATCGCCTGCGTCTTTTAAATCAACAAAGTTAATACCCTTAACTACACGACCATTTTTAACATCTAAACAAGGTATCAATCTATTTTTAAGCATCTATTTCTCTTACAAGTTCTTCTAATTTAATATCACCGTCATAAATAGCTTTACCAACTATTATACCCTCAATATTTTTCAAGCTCTTCGCTTTTTTAATATCATTAATTGAAGAAACTCCACCAGATATAACCACTGGACAGTTTGATTTATCCGCAACTTTTGATGTTTCTACAAAGTTTGGACTTTGTTTAGTCCCATCACGATTTATATCAGTATAAATTATTCTACTAGCACCATAATCATTTACTTCTTTTATATAATCTAAAGTTAATTTATTAGAATTTTCCTTCCATCCAGATACAGACAAATATCCATCTTTAGCATCTAAGCCTAAAGCAATTTTGTTTGGAAACTTTTGACAAGCTTCCTTTAAAAAGTTTTTATCTTTTATTGCGGCACTTCCTAAAATAACTTTTTCAACACCGGCATCAGTATATTTTTTAATACTTTCAAAGTTTCTAACACCACCACCAATTTCTATTTTAAGATCATATTTGTTAGCTATTTCTTGAATAATATCTAAATTAACAGTCTCTCCTGTTAAAGCTCCATCTAGATCAACAATGTGTAAATTTTTAAAACCATGATCTCTATATTTTCCTGCCTGGTCAACTGGAGATATTTCATATTCAGTTTTATTGCCAAAGTCTCCTTTGATTAACCTTACACACTTTTTATCTTTAATATCTATTGCAGGAAATATTTTCATATTACAAATTTATAAAGTTATTGATTACTTTTAGTCCAATCTTATCACTCTTTTCAGGATGAAATTGGGTTCCAAAAATATTTTCTTTTTCAACAGAACAAACAATATTTGATGAATAGTCTGTTGTTGCTGAAATTACATTTTTATCATTTGGTATAAATTCATAGCTGTGAACAAAATACATGTGAGAGTTATTTTCTATATTTTCTAAAATCTTACTTTCTTTAACGATATTTATTTGATTCCAACCAATGTGAGGAAGTTTATATTTTCCATTTTGATTATCTATTTTTGATACCTTTCCTGATATCCAGCCCAAACCTTTTGTTTCTATTTCTTCATAACCAATATCTGCAAACATTTGTAAACCAACACAAATTCCAAGAAGTGGTTTTCTGTTGGTAATTGCAAATTCATTTAAAGTATCAACTAAACCATTGATTTTATTTAAAGCATCAACACAACTCTTAAACGAACCCTGCCCTGGCAAAACTATTTTATCGCTAGATTTAATTTTACTTAAATCTGAGGTTACTTCGATATTTACTTTGTCTTTAACAACTTCTTTAAATGAGTTTATTACAGAGCTAATATTGCCCGAGTTATAGTCAACAATTGTGACGTTCATTAAATTTATAAAGAACCTTTTGTAGAAGGAATTGTATTTTTATTTCTTGGATCCATCTCTAATGCAGCTCTCAATGATCTTGCCAAACCTTTAAAGCAAGACTCGATAATGTGGTGGCTGTTATCACCATAAATATTTTCAACGTGCAAAGTAATTCCTGCAGCTTGAGAAAATGCTTGAAACCATTCTTTGAATAGTTCTGTATCCATTTCACCAAGTTTTTCCACTTTAAGCTTAACTTTCCAAATTAAATAAGGTCTGTTCGAAACATCAATTGCTACACGTGTTAATGTTTCGTCCATAGGTATCATTGCATGAGCATATCTTTTAATTCCTACAAATTTCTTTGAAGCTTTTTTTAAACACTCACCGAGAGCTATACCGGTATCCTCTGTAGTATGATGTAGATCTATATGAGTATCTCCTTTAGCTTTAATGTTCATATCCATAGAAGAGTGCTTTGATAATTGCTCAAGCATATGATCTAAAAATCCTATGCCTGTGTCAACTTTGTACTTACCCTTTCCATCAATATTTAAATCAACACTGATACTGGTCTCTTTAGTTTTTCTACTTATTTTTGCTTTCCTCTTCATAATTTAAAAAAGGTATATATCTATTATTGAATTATGGCAATAATACTAGACTTGGGCTTGAACTATTGAATTTAGTATCCATTTATAAGGTATGACAACAATTGTACTGGTAAGAAAAAATAATGAGGTAGTAGTTGCTAGTGATGGACAAGTAAGTATGGGAAATACTGTTATCAAAAGCACAGCTAATAAAGTTAGAAAAATTGAGAAAAGAAATGTGATTGCAGGTTTTGCAGGTTCTACAGCTGATGCCTTAACTTTATTTGAAAGGCTAGAATCTAAATTAGAAAAACATGCGGGAAATCTTGCAAGGGCAGCAGTAGAATTAGCAAAGGACTGGAGAACTGACAAATATTTGAGAAGATTGGAAGCATTAATGGCAGTGGGAGACAAGGAAAAAAGCTTTATAATTTCTGGAACTGGAGATGTTCTTGAGCCCGAAGGAAATGTAATAGGAATCGGATCTGGAGGAAATTATGCATTAGCTTCAGCAAAAGTTTTAATGGATACCAATCTATCTGCTGAGGAAGTTGCAAAAAAAGCAATTAAAGTTGCTTCTGAAATTTGTGTATTTACTAATGACAATATTAAAATTGAAAAAATATAATGGAAAATTCAAACGTAACACCTTTGGTGCCTAAGGAAAAATCAGATAAAAAAGAAATTTTAAATTCTCTATCTCCTAGAGAAATTGTCTCTGAGTTAGATAGATTTGTAGTTGGACAGAAAAATGCAAAAAGAGCTGTAGCAATTGCTCTTAGAAACAGATGGAGAAGACAGGCTTTAACGGGTGAAATGAAAGATGAGGTTTTGCCAAAAAATATTTTAATGATGGGTCCTACTGGAGTAGGAAAAACTGAAATATCAAGAAGACTTTCAAAATTAGCTGAGGCACCCTTTGTTAAAGTTGAAGCAACTAGATTTACAGAAGTTGGTTATGTAGGAAGAGACGTTGAACAAATAATTAGAGATCTTTTAGAAATAGCTATTGCTATGGAAAAAGTAAAAAAAAGAAAAGAAGTTTATGCAAAAGCACAAAAACTTGCAGAAGAAAGAGTTTTGGATGCCTTGGTTGGAAACAAGGCCACTGTTGCCACGAGAGAAAGTTTTAGAAAAAGATTAAGAAATGGGGATTTAGACAACAATGAAATTGAAATAGATATTAATGAAACTGGACAAATGCCACAGTTTGAAATTCCTGGTATGCCTGGTGCTAATGTTGGAATGATTAATATTTCTGAGATGTTAGGAAAATCAATGGGAGGAAAGGCTAAAAAGAAAAAAATGTTGGTAAAAGAATCTCATGAAATTTTAATTAACGAAGAATCTGATAAATTAATAGAACAAGACAAAATTGTGAAAGCAGCAAAAGATTCAACTGAGAACAATGGAATAGTATTTTTAGATGAGATAGATAAAATTTCAGCTAGAACTGATCGTGTTGGTGGAGATGTGTCGCGTGAAGGAGTTCAAAGAGATTTGTTGCCACTTATAGAAGGTACAACTGTTAGCACTAAATACGGAACAATTAAAACTGATCATATTTTATTCATTGCTTCAGGTGCTTTTCAATTAGCAAAACCATCTGACTTACTCCCTGAACTACAGGGTAGATTACCAATTAGAGTAGAACTTGATGCTTTAAACAGTGAGGATTTTAAAAGAATACTCAAAGAGCCAGACAATAGTTTAATAAAGCAATATAAGGCTTTATTAAAAACTGAAAACGTTGATTTAGAATTTTCAGAGGACGGCATCGATATGATTGCGAATTTGGCGTACGAAGTAAATTCAAAAGTTGAAAATATTGGAGCAAGAAGATTGCATACAATAATCGAAAGAGTTTTAGATGAAATTAGTTTTACTGCAACAGACAGAAGTGGAGAAAAAATAAATATTGATAGTAATTTCGTTCAAAATAATCTTGGTGATATTGTTAAGGATACTGATCTTTCTAAGTTTATTTTGTAGATTTTTTATTTAATAAAATATCAAATGAACCTTGACTTACATCATTGACGGAATCAAAGTCTAATTTTTTGATTTTTTTCATTAGTTCATAATTGTTTTTTATATAGTTAGGTACAGAATATTTTAAAATACTTAAATCAGTTGATAAATATGGATCTTCTTTATTTTTAGACCTTGATCCTTTGCCAGTAATTACTTTAATATTTCCTATCTCTTCTAAATAACATTTATTAATAAAATCACTAATAGTTTTATTTGCATTTTCTAAAGTATAACCATGAAGGTCTATTGATTTCTTATTTAAATTTTTTTTTAATTCTTCATTATTTATGTCTTTATTTTCTAATTTTTCTTCACTATCTATAAATCTTTTCCAATCTTTTTTATCTTTATCTGAAATTTTTTTTATCAATTATGCTTGGGTATCAACTAATAACCAATTTGGACTTAGGGATTTAATTTCTCTGGAGAATTTCCACGTATCATAAACTTTTTTAACTTTTTCAGGATCTCCTGATATTAATTTTTTATCTTTATCTTGAACACTTGAAATTATTTCACTAACGAAATCAACTGTTACTTCAAACATATTGTTTGTTTGATTATAATTTTTAATGTCTGCTGAATTTATTCCAATAAAGGTAGTGTTTGATATCAAACCTTTATTTCTTCTATCTTTGATTGCTTCATTAAATTCGTTTAAAACTTTTTTATCTAATAAAGTTTTAATTTTTTTAAGCTCACCAGATGAAAAATTTGTTACTATAGACTCATACGCAATTTTAGCTCCTTTTAAAAAATCTGCTTTCGCTTTATCGTCAAAATTATTTTCATCTATTTTTTTATGCTCTTCTTTTTTTGATGGAAAATCATGATGAAAGGAGGCGCCCATATTTTCCTCATGTCCAGTTTTTTTTCCTAAAATACCCCTTAATCTTAGAAAAATGAAGCCAGCAATCATTGCTAGTAGTATTATATCTATATATTCGAAACTATAATTCATAAGTAAATAATATTTACTATGTTGCTTAATTTCAACTGACAAATTAGATTAAAGACAAATGAACTCAGTAATATTGCTTATTTTATTAGTCCCAATTATTGAGATTTATCTTTTTATTAAGATAGGATCTCAAATTGGAGCTTTTAATACTATTTCGCTCATATTTATTACGGCAATAATTGGGATCTATTACGCAAAATATGAAGGTTTAAACACTTTAAAATCAGCTATTAAACAAACTGTAAAAAATGAAATTCCAATTTATGAAATAGTTTCTGGTGCAGCTTTAGCTTTTGCAGCAATTTTGATGATTATTCCAGGTTTTTTAACTGATATAGTTGGACTTCTTATTATTTTTCCTTGGACACGAAAATTTTTTATAAAAAAAATATCAAAAAGAAATGGTAAAAATAAAAAAAACTTTATTGAAGGTGAATACGAGGATATAGATGATAAAAAATAAAAATGTCAGAACAATTTAAAATACTTACTCAATTTGTAAAGGATATGTCTTGTGAAACTCCAAATGTAGAAACATATCTTTATGTCAAAGAATATTTAAAAAATTATAACTTAGATATTGATATAACAACCAAGCCTTTAAAAAATAGAATGATCGAAGTAAATACAAAACTTTCCTATTCAGATAAGGGAAATTCAAAAAATAAATCCTATTTTGAAATTATTTATGCATCAGTAGTAAAAATAAATGAAGAAATTAAAGATCGAAAAGTAATTGAAAAAATAATTTTATGCGACACTCAAAAAGAAATTTATCCAAATTTAGAAAAAATCTTTATAAATTTGTTAACTAGTGCAGGCTTTCCTGGTATTAGATTTGAAAAAAAAGTCGACTTTGAACAATTATACAGCCAAAGACTCAACTAAAATAATTTTTTTTTAGTGAATTTTTTAAAAATTCTTTATGAAGAGCTAGCTCTTTATCAGAAGGTTTAACTATTTTTTTTGAGTAGTTGTTTGTGGATTTGAACTTAAAGTTATTATTTTCCTGATTATCAGATATAAAATCTAATGAAGGTTCTTTTTGATCAATTAAATTTATATATACTTTTGTTAATAGCTCACAATCTATCAGCGCTGTATGTTTTTCTCTTTTTGAATTGTCTATTCTATATCTTTTGCATAGAGCATCTAAACTAATTTGGGACCCGGGAAATTTATCTCTAGCTATATCCAGCGTATCAATAACATTCTTTATGTCTATTTTTTCTTTTCCTGCTATCTGAAGTTCATTATTCAAATGAGAAATATCAAATTCTGCATTGTGTATTATTAATCTTTTATCTTTAATAAATAAGAGAAATTCATCAGCTATATCAATAAATTTTTTTTTATCTGATAAAAATTGATCTGTATATCCATGAACTTCTAATGCTTTTTCAGAAACTTTTCTTTCAGGATTTAAATAACAGTGAAATTTATTTGAATTAGGGATTAAATTATCTAACTCAATGCAACCTATCTCAACAATTCTATGTCCATCTTTGACTGATAAACCTGTTGTTTCTGTATCTAAAACTACTTCTTTCATTTATATAAAATTTTAGTTTTTATTAA